>SKQL01000045.1 GCA_007119035.1 Nitriliruptorales bacterium
CCGGAGAGGCTTCGTGGCCAGACGGTCGCCGTCGTGCAACCGCGCGGCAAGCACATCCTCATCTGGTTCGAGCCGAGCGGGTTGGCGCTGCACACCCACATGCGGATGTCCGGCTCGTGGCATTTGTATCGGCCGGGTGAGGTCTGGCGCAAGCCCCGGCGGCACGCGACGGTGATGCTCGGCACCGACGAGTGGGTCGCGGTGTGCTTCTCCGCCCCCGTCTGCGCCATCCTCACCGAGGGGCAGGTGGACCGGCACCCGGCCCTCGGGGGGCTCGGTCCCGACGCGCTGGCCGATGTCACCGACCTCGCGGAGGCGCGACGCCGGCTCGAGTCGAGGCCGGACATCGACGTTGGCGAGGCGATCCTCGACCAGCGGGTGCTCGCGGGTGTCGGCAACGTCTACCGCTGCGAGTCCCTCTTCCTCGCGAGGATCAATCCCTGGACGCGCGTGGGCGACATGACCGGTGAGCAGCGCGAGGAGTTGCTCGCGACCGCAGAGCGCCTCCTCAAGGCCAACACCGGCACCGTTCGGCGCACGACGATCACAGGGGCCGGGGCGTCGCTTGCCGTCTACGGCAGGGCCGGGCGGCCTTGCCCGCGCTGTCGCGAGCCCATCCGGGTCGCCCGCCAGGGCGCGCATGCTCGGGTCGTCTACTGGTGCGGGTTCTGCCAGGCGAGTCTCGATGGGGACTCGCGGTGATCAGGACACGACGGTGACGTTCTCCGCCTGCTCGCCCTTCTGACCTTGGGTGACGTCGAACTCGACGCGAGCCCCTTCTGGTAGCGACTTGAAGCGTCCCTCCGACTGGATCGCGGAGTAGTGGACGAACACGTCGTCGCCGTCCTCGCGTTCGATGAACCCGTAGCCCTTGTCGTCCGAGAACCATTTCACAGTGCCAACAGCCATGTGCTGCCTCTTTCCTCGTGCGTTCGGGTACCCCGCCGGGGGACCCGCTTGCGAGGGCCTCTCCGCCGTCGCAGTCCCCATTGCTATACCCATCGTTCGGGGCTATCAACTCACTGAAGTCGGGTGGGGCGCTACGCTGGTTCTGATTGCCCGCTACTGCTCGAGGAGAGTGTAGGCCTACATCCATGTGCGGCTTCAGCGGTGAGATCAGGTGTGACGGGGAGTTCGCCGATGTCGCCACGGTGACCAGGATGGTGGAGACGATGGGCTCCCGCGGCCCCGACGGGTCCGGCGTCCACGCCCACAGCGCCTTCGCTCTGGCCCACCGTCGGCTCTCGATCATCGACCTGTCGGAGAGGGCCGCCCAGCCGATGGTCGATGCGGACCTCGGCTTGTCGATCGTCTTCAACGGGATCATCTACAACTATCCCGAGCTTCGGGAGGAGTTGGGGCTCGCGGGCTACCGGTTCTTCTCGACGAGCGACACCGAAGTGATGATGAAGGCCTACCACGCGTGGGGCGAGTCCTTCGTCGAGCGCCTCCACGGGATGTTCGCGTTCTGCATCGTCGAGCGCGGCACGGGGCGGGCGGTCCTCGGCCGCGACCGCCTCGGCATCAAGCCGCTCTACTTCGACAGCACACCCGGTCGGCTCCGGTTCGCCTCCACCCTGCCGGCGATGCTCGCCGCGGGTGACATCGACACGTCCATCGATCCCGTGGCGTTGCACCACTACCTCACCTTCCATGCGGTGGTGCCCGCGCCGCACACCATGCTGGCGGGCGTGCGCAAGCTCGAGCCCGCGACGGTGCTCGTGCGCGAGGCCGACGGGTCCGAGCGTCGGACCCGTTATTGGACCCCCAGCTACGAGCGCGACCCCGACAAGGCGGAATGGTCGGCGCGTGACTGGGAGGACGCGATCCTCGAGAGCTTGCGCGTCGCGGTGCGACGCCGCCTCGTGTCAGACGTCCCCGTCGGCGCGTTGCTCTCCGGTGGGCTCGACTCCTCGCTCATCGTGGGCCTGCTCGCGGAGGAGGGGCAGAAGGACATCTCGACGTTCTCGGTCGGCTTCGAGTCGGTCGGTGGCGAGGAGGGCGACGAGTTCAAGTACTCCGATGTGATCGCCCGCGAGTTCAATACCAACCACTACCAGTTCCGGGTCTCGACCGAGCGGATGCTGCCGGCCCTGACCGACGCGATCGGGGCGATGTCCGAGCCGATGGTCAGCCACGACGCGGTCGGCTTCTACCTACTGTCCCAGGAGGTCGCGAAGACCATCAAGGTCGTGCAGTCGGGGCAGGGCGCCGACGAAGTCTTCGCCGGCTACCACTGGTACCCGCCGATGACGACCGCGGCAGGGGTCGGCCTCGACACCTACGCCCGGGCCTTCTTCGATCGCACCCACGAGGAGATGGCGCGGGTCGTGCGCCCGGAGTACCTCACCGACCACGACGCGAGCCGCCTCTTCAGCGAGCGCCACTTCTCGCAGGCGGGGGCGGATACCCCCGCGGACCGGGCGCTGCGTCTCGACACGCTCATCATGCTCATCGACGACCCCGTGAAGCGCGTCGACAACATGACCATGGCGTGGGGGCTCGAGGCGCGTGTCCCGTTCCTCGATCACGAGCTCGTCGAGCTCGCCGCCCAATGCCCGCCGGAGCTCAAGATGGCGCAGGGCGGCAAGGGTGTCCTCAAGGACGCCGCGCGCAGGGTCATCCCGAGCGAGGTCATCGACCGGCCCAAGGGCTACTTCCCCGTGCCCGCCCTCAAGCACATCGAGGGCCCCTACCTCGACCTCGTGCGGGACGCGCTCCGCTCGCGAACGGCCCGGGAGCGGGGCCTGTTCCGTCCGGAGTACGTCGACGAGCTGATCCGGGGCCACGAGCGTCCCGGTGGGGGAACCGACCCGGAGCATCTGACGCCCCTGCGCGGGAACAAGCTCTGGCAGCTCGCGTTGCTCGAGATCTGGCTGCAGACCCATCTGTAGGCAGCGCCCCGGGCTCAGGGGGTAGGCTCGTATGACCGTGGCCCCGATTTCGACAGAGGGTCCGAGCGCACATGGCTAAGGGTTACGACCACCGCGTCGGTCGCGACAACGCGCTCTCGACCCGCAGCTGGGGAGCCCCGCAGGAGCACCTGGCCGCCGACATCGAGCATGGTGTGGCCCTCGAGTGCGGGTGGGGACGGCTCCTGTTCGGGCAGACGTTCGACGATCATGCGGAGCTCGAGCGGGCGTTGCGCGCGGAGGAGCCCGACCGCCGCGATATCGCGTTGTACCTGCGGGATCCTCACGTGATGATCGCGCGCGCCCCCGACGAGCTGTTCATCGACCCGTCGTTCACCTTCCGGCTGTGGTTCCACCGGTACCGTCCCGTCCGGGAGACCATCAGGGGCGTCCTCGTACGGAAGATGCGCACCAAGGCCGACGCGGAGGCCACCGACCGGATCTATCGCCGCAACGGGATGGTCCCCGCGGACCCCGACATCCTGTGGGCGAACCAGCGGACGACGACGTTCACCTACCTCGTCGCGGAGGACGCGGACACCGCGGAGGTCATCGGCACGGTGACCGGTGTCGACCACACCCATGCGTTCGGTGACCCGGAGTCGGGCTCGAGCCTCTGGTGCCTCGCCGTCGATCCCCAGGCGCGCAAGCCCGCGATCGGCGAGGCGCTCGTCCGCACGCTCGCGGAGCGCTACCAGGCACGGGGGCGGGCCTACATGGACCTGTCCGTCATGCACGACAACGACGCGGCGATCCGGCTCTACGAGAAGCTCGGCTTCGAGCGGATACCCGTCTTCTGCGTGAAGCGCAAGAACCCGATCAACGAGCCTCTGTTCACCCCCTCGCCCCCCGAGGAGGAGTTGAACCCCTACGCCCAGATCATCGCCGAGGAGGCACGCCGGCGCGGCATCAATGTGCGGGTCGTGGATGCCGAGGCGGGCTACCTCGCGCTCTCCTACGGCGGACGCGAGATCATCACCCGCGAGGCGCTCTCGGAGATGACGACCGCGGTGGCGATGAGTCGCTGCGACGACAAGCGGGTGACCCGACGCGTGCTTCTCCAGGCCGGGCTGTGCGTGCCGAAGGGGCAGAAGGCGGGTGACCGTGCCGACGACGAGGCCTTCCTCGACGAGGTCGGCGAGGTCGTCGTGAAGCCCGCGCGCGGTGAGCAGGGCCAGGGCATCACCGTCGGGGTGCGAACCCCCGAGCAGCTGGCGCAGGCGGTCGAGCACGCGAGGATGTTCTCGCCCGACGTGATGCTCGAGGAGTGCGTCGAGGGACAGGACCTGCGGATCATCGTGATCAACCACGAGGTGGTCGCCGCGGCGGTGCGCAAGCCCGCGGAGGTGCTCGGCACGGGGCGCCATACCATCACCGAGCTCGTGGAGAAGCAGAGTCGCAGGCGGGCATCGGTGACGGGCGGGGAGGCGCGCATCCCGCTGGACGACCAGACCGCGCAGACGGTCGCGGACGCGGGCTACGCCCTCGACGACGTGCTCCCGGAGGGCGAGACCCTCCAGGTGCGGCGGACCGCGAACCTGCACACGGGTGGCACGATCCACGACGTGACCGACGTGATCCACCCGGACCTGCGCCAGGCTGCGGTGCATGCGAGCCTCGCGCTCGACATCCCCGTGGTCGGGCTCGACTTCCTCGTCCCCGACGTCGAGGGCCCCGACCACGTGATCATCGAGGCCAACGAGCGGCCGGGGCTCGCCAACCACGAGCCTCAGCCCACCGCCCAGCGCTTCGTGGACCTGCTGTTCCCCCAGACCCGGGCACGCGACTAGGCGGCGGCCTCCCGGGGCGCGCGGCCCACCGGCAGGCGTTAAGGTACGCGGTTAGGTCAGCCGCGGTGCCGCCTGTTCCCCGCGGCTCTACGAGGAGGTCCGATGAGCCCGAAGCTGCTGCCGATCGACATGGATTACGTGCGCGACGTGCTGATGCGCATGCTTCGCACCCCGAGCCCCACAGGGCGTACCGACGAGATCATGCACCTGATCGGTCAGGAGCTCGAGGCGATCGGCATCGGGTTCTACCTCACCCGCCTGGGGTCGCTCGTCGCGGAGGTGCCGGGCATCCAGGAGCGCCCCGACCGCGCGATCGTCGTGCACAGCGACACGATCGGCTGCATGGTGAAGGGGATACGCGCGAACGGCCGCCTCCAGGTGGTCTCCGTTGGCACCTTCAGCTCGCGGTTCGCCGAGGGCGCCCGAGTCCGTGTCTACACCGACGACGGGGAGACGAGCTTCACGGGCACCATTCTTCCGCTCAAGGCCAGCGGCCACACATACGGCGACGACGTGGACACGCAACCGATCGCGTGGGACCACCTCGAGGTGCGCCTCGACGAGTTCCTCGACTCCGCGGAGGAGACGGAGGCGCTGGGCATAAGGCCGGGCGACTTCGTGGCGCTCGAGGCGAGCCCCGTCATCACGAAGGCGGGCTTCGTCAACTCACGGCACCTCGATGACAAGGCAGGCCTCGCCGCGGCGCTGGGCGCGTTCAAGGCCGCGATCGACCATCAGCTCGAGCTCCCCGTCACCGCCCACCTGCTCGTGACGATCGCGGAGGAGGTGGGGCAGGGGGCGAGCTATGGGCTCGACGCGGATGTCGCCGAGATGGTCTCTGTGGACAACGCGGTGGTCGCTCCGGGGCAGCACTCCCGCGAGACGGGTGTGAACGTGGCGATGAAGGACCAGACCGGCCCGTTCGATTACCACCTGACGCGGAAGATCCTGCGCGTGTGCCGCGAGTTCGGGATCCCCGCTCAACGTGACGTGTTCAACTACTACAAGTCCGATATCTCCGCGGCGCTCGGTGCGGGAGCGGAGACCCGCGCGGCGCTGATCGGCTTCGGAGTGGACGCGAGCCACGGCTGGGAGCGCACCCATCTCGACGGCATCCGCAACGTCGCGGAGCTGATCGTCGCCTACCTGCAGACCCCGCTCACCTTCGCGTGGGACGAGCAGCCCCGAGGGGAGCTCGCGGACTTCCCCGCCCAGGACGCGGAGGTCGACATCGGTGTGCCGTAGGGACTATCCCTCCCGTTGCTCGCGGGCGTGCATCGCGTCGATCGCGTCGACGACTCGTTCGATCCGCCCGAGCATCGGCGGGCTCGGGTACTCGCTGTCGACCTTGGTGAGCAGCAGCGCGAGGTAGGCCTCCGCGTCTGCTCGGCTTCGGAGTTGCCGCTCGAGGCGGTCGAGCATCGGCGGGCTCGGGTACCGGGTTCGATCGACCTGCTCCCGCAACAGGTTCTGGAGTTGCGCGCGGGCCTGGGTGACGCTCATTCGTGTCGTGCTCCTCGTCGGGCGGCTGTTGATGTCATGACGCCCGGTGTACCTGTCCATTTGCTCCCGGGCTGATGCATGGGCAAGGATGCGGTTTCCCCACCGTCCAGCGCCACCGAGGGCTCCACGTCGAGTCGGGGTTGCCGTTGCCTCGCTCGAGCCCGCATGAGGTACGTTCTGCGCATGGAGGTGGGAGCATGCCGCGTGACCTGCTGAGTCGGCTCGAGCACGTCCGCGCGACTCATCTCGCGTCGCACGCCGAGCGTTTCAGGCGACTCGCGGAGGACGGGCAGCAACCCGACGTGTTGCTGGTTGCGTGCAGCGACAGCCGAATCGTGCCGAGCCTGCTGACGGGCGCGGACCCGGGGGAGCTGTTCATCGTCCGTACGGTGGGCAACATCGTGCACCCGTTGGGTCGGGGGGCGGATCCCGATCCCACGGCCGCGGCGGTGGAGTTCGCCGTGGGCGTGCTCGGGGTCGGCGACGTCGTCGTATGCGGACATTCGGGTTGCGGCGCGATGGCCGCGTTGTACGGCGGCGTGCCGGAGGAGTATGCCGAGCTCACGGGCTGGGTGGAGCACGCACGACCGGCTGCGTTGCCGGCCGAGCAACGTGAGCCCCTCACCCCTGCGGAGCGCAACCGTGTCACCGCGGAACGCAACGTGCTGCTCTCCCTGGACCGTCTCGCGGCGGACCCACTCGTCGCTTGGCGCCGCAGCGCAGGGATGCTCGATCTCCATGCGTGGATGCTCGACCTCGCCACCCAGGAGGTGGCGGTATTTGACTCCTCCACGAAGGCGTTCGAGCCCGTGGGGACGTCCTCCAGCTGACCGAGGGGCCTGCAGACATGCCATCGAGCGAGACCCGACAGCGGATCGAGCGGCGCCTCGACGAGCTCCAGGAACACAGTGCGAGGGAGGAGCCCGGCAGCGTCGATCGCTACTACAGCTCCTGGCGCGGCTACTACCCCCCGGAGGAAGCCGGCTCGGAGCGCGACCTTTTCGCCATCTGCGTCGCCACCGTCGACGGGCAGGTCTTCGAGGCGGGGGACAGCACGGTCGGGTTCCCCCTGCACTCCCTGTCGAAGGTCTTCGCCTACGGTTTGGCCCTGGCCGACCATGGCCGGGAGGGCGTGCTCGAGCACGTGGGCGTCGAGCCGAGCGGCGATGCCTTCAACTCGTTGCGCTTCGACGAGCGCAACATGCGGCCCTTCAATCCCATGGTCAATGCGGGAGCGCTGGCGACGACCGCGCTCGTGCGCGGCAGCGACGCGGAGGGTCAGCTCGCACGGATACTCGCGACGATGCGGACCTGCGCGGGCCACGATGGCCTCGAGGCCGACCTCGCCACGTACGAGGCGGAGGTGGCGGGTGCGGACCGCAACCGCGGAACGGCGTACCTGATGCGAAGCCTCGGGATGCTGCACGGCGATGTCGAGGAGATTCTCGGGCTGTACCTGCGCCAATGCTCGGTGTCGGTCACGTGCAGGGACCTCGCGGTGATGGCCGGGACGCTCGCCCATGGGGGCGTGAATCCCCTGACGGTTCGAGCCGCGCTTCCCCGCAAGCACGTGCGCGACGTGCTGAGCATCATGCACACCTGTGGGATGTACGACTACGCGGGCCATTGGGCCTTCGATATCGGGCTCCCGGCCAAGAGCGGCGTCAGTGGGGGGATCATGATGGTGATCCCCGGCAAGATGGGCGTCGCGGTCTACTCACCGGGGCTCGACGTGTACGGCAACAGCGTGCGCGGCGTCCAGGTGTGCTCGGAGATCTCGGACCGCCTCGGTCTTCACATCTTCGCGAGCGAGGACGAGGACGCCATTCTGACCCCGGCGGAGCCGGTGGCGTAGCCGGCGCGGCCGCGCGGGCCCCGGCTCCGCCCTGGAGGTCGGGGGCCGGGACGGGGGGTTGGACGATCTCGACGCGCTGCTCGCCCGCAGAGGGCTGCCGCTGCTGACCGACCGTGGTCCCGTGGTCGCCTACGGGGCCAACCGCAATCCCGCGACGATCGCCTCAGGTGCGCCCACCATGGGAGGACCTAGATCGGCTCGTCGTGGGCATCGCGAGCACGGTGTCGCGGATCGGGTCATGCAGGCGCACCTGGGCGCTGACCTCGACTTCCTCTGAGGCGGGTCAGGCGCTCGCGGTCAGCCGCGGGTCCCGGGCGTTCGGCGAGTCGCCGCGGAACATCGAGACCATCATGTCGATGATCTCGGTGGTGTCCCTGGTGGCATCGAGGCAGTCGCTCGAGGAGCGGCACTCGACGCCGGCGGCACGTCGGGCGGCGGCCATGATCTCGGGGAGGTTGCGGCGCACATCGGACGCCTCCCCCGGGCCATCGGCCAGCTCGCCTCCGCACTTCGCCACGAGCCCCTCGTAGTCGCTGAGCTGTGCCTCCGCCCACCCGAACGGGTCCGACGACAAATCGTCGTCCCACGATCGCCCGACGGGCTCGATCCCCTCGAACTCGGGGTGGAAGTGGGCGCGCTTGAAGTTGCCCGGCTCGTCGCCCACGAGGTCGAACAGATCCGCCCGCCACAGGACCCCGTCGAGGTCGATCCGTTGCGCGGCGGACTCGGACCCCCGGTGCGGGTGTTGCGCCCGCTCGCGGATCTCGAGCCTCGCGCCGTGCTCGTCGTCGTCAGGCCCGACCTCGAACCAGTGCCGGACTATGATCGCTGTCTCGTTGAAGACGAACGCCTGAAGCATCCGCTGCCTCCTTGTCAGAACCCGTCGGACGAAAGTCTCTTGCTCTTGCTCGCGGGCATCATAGAAGCAATGAGATGCGCTCTCGATCGTGACCCATCCGCGATCACCCTGAGGGTGGGCTGGGCTCGTCGCCGGGCCACGATCGAGGCCGGCGTGTCGCCTAGTTGATCTCCACGCGACGGCTGCGTGTCTGCTCGTCCTGGGCCTTCGGCACGGTGATGGTGAGGACCCCGTTGTCCATCGAAGCTTCCACGTTGTCCGGTTCGATATCACCGGGAAGGGTGGTTTCGAAGTAGAAGCGCCCCGTGGTGCGCATCCGTCGACGCAGCACTCCCGAGCGCTCACGTTCCTGGCGCTCGCCCGAGACCGACAGTCGACGGTCGTGGAGCTCGATGTCGATGTCGTCCTTGGAGACGCCCGGAAGCTCCAGCTCACAGAGGTACGAGTCGTCGGTCTCCTCGATGTCGGCCAGGGGGAGGAAGCCCTCATCGGTCACGCTCGAGACGTCGGGCCATCCTCCGAAGCCGCGCCCGAGCAGCTCGGACATCTGCTCCGCGGTGCGTTCGAGGTCGCTGATCGGGTCCCAGCCCCTTACTGCGGTCCCACGGTTTCCCCTGCGGGCGGGAAGAGCCATGCCGCTCACCTCCTTGTCGTCGGGAACACCCTTCACGAGCGAGAACGTTTCCCACTGGATGGCCGATATGCACCGTTTATGGACCTGGACCGTGAGGATCCGCGGCACCCAGGGTCAGGGCGCCTGCTGTGGCGAACACGCCCTCTCCTAGCGTCCTGTCGCCATGACAAGGCGGCGTCGGGGAAGTCTCGCCCGCGCCAAGGGAGAAGACGAAGAAGGCGTTTGGTGTTCGACGTGGTACTGGACGAAACCCAAGTGCTAACCAGGGTGCCGGCACCGGTCGTCGATCGACCGGAGAGAACCCCAGGCTCCTTGTGGCCGGTGGTGTCGCCGTCCTCCCACTCGCCACTCGCCGGACTGGACGTGCGAGGAGTCAGGGACCGCCTTGAGTCTGAGGGATGCATGAAGGACGATCGGCTCGAGCAATGTCCGAACCTCGCTCGCGTCCATGTCGCTCGGGGTTTCGTACCCGCGGTAGGATTCGAACCTACGACCTTCTGCTCCGGAGGCAGACGCTCTATCCCCTGAGCTACGCGGGCCCACTATGGCCCTGACCAGCGACTTCGGACTCTGGGCAGCGCTTTTGTCAAGTTCGAGGATCCCCGCAGAGTTGCCGCGGAGGGCCTCGAACTGCCTCTGATTGCTGTCGGTTGTGTTCCTGTTGTGCCCGAGACGTGTCCCGACAGCATGGGCACACAGTAGCAGGCCACGCGTCCCGACCGCTATGCGCGGCCGCGGGTGACACCGTGTGGCCTGCCTGTCACGGCAGTCCTGCTCGGCGTGACCGGGGCATGAGGCCTAGGCCTCCTTGAGGTCGCGCCGCCGGAATGCGAGGAGGCCGACAATGCTGGCTGCCAAGCCGATGGTGCCCATGACGAGTGCTGCTCCGACGTTCATCTCGACTGCCGGTACCGCGGTCAGGTGCCGGAAGGGGCTGAGGTCGAGCACCCACTGGGGCAGGTCGAGGAACGGCCCGACGAAGTCGAGCAGGAAGGCGGCGAGCACGAGCCCGTAGGTCAGCGGAGCGGTCAATCGTGGTGCGAGGCCGAGCATTGCGACGCCCACGCCGAGGGCGAGCCAGGCGACCGGCACGACGTTGAGCCCGGCGAGGACGGCGTCCCCGACGGCGATGGGGGCGCCGCTGATCGCCGTTGCCGCCCAGCCGACGAGTCCACCCGCGACCGCGATCGCGAGCAGCGCCGCAGCCGAGGTGAGCGCGCGGGTGGCGAGCCAGCGGGTGCGGCTCACGGGGCGGGCCAGCAGGTGCTCGATCCGCCAGGTGGCCTCCTCCTCGCGCATCGCGGCGGCCTGCCCTGCGCGGGCGACGGCGAGCAGCACCGCCACGAAGAAGAAGCTCGCCGCGAGCAAGCCCTCGGGCGTGTCGAGGACCAAGCCGAAGAGTTCTCTGACGACCTCGACCATCGTGGCCATCACTTCCATCGCTTCGACGAAATCGCGGGCCAGGAGCCCAAGGGCCGCCACGAACACGGCGGTGATCACACCCCACGTCATCGCCGGCCCTGTCGTCAGGCGTATCGCGAGGCCCGCCTGGCTGCGCAGAGGTCGGGCGCGCGCGTCGCTCGTCTCGGCGCTGCCGACGAGCCCGGCGCGCAGATCCCGGCGTGCGAATAGGAACGCGCCGGCGACGATGACGGTAACGAGCACCGCGAAGGCGGCGAACACCGCCGGGCGGGCGGCGTCGACCTCGTGGAGGAACCCCATCCAGCCGAACGGGGTGGCCCACCACACCCACTCGGGTGTGGCGGTGGCGGCAGCTAGCATCCGCACGAGGAGGGTCACGCCGAGGAACATGCCGACGAGACCGACGGCGTGTCGACGGGTTGCCGCGAGCTGGGAGGTCAGCGCCCCTGCCGCGGCGAACGTTGCGGCCAGCAGTGCGGCCGCGCCGCCGAGTGCCCACGCTGTCGCCGGGTCCATGCCTACGGCGGTGTGGGTGGAGCCGATGGCGACCGCGAGGATCGCATAGACGGTGAACAGCGCGGCGAGGGCAGCAGCGAGCAGACCTCGCGGGGTGAGCGCCCCGGCGCGAAGCTGCTCGGCGTGGCCGGTCTCCTCGGCGCCGCGCAGTAGCTTGACCGCGGCGAGCATCGCCCAGACTGCGACGAGGATGCCGAACATTCCCCAGCGTGAGAGGACGAACCCCTCGGCGGTCCCGACTTGCACGAAGCGGCCGGTCAGCGCCTCAAAGGCGGGGATGCCTTCCATCGCGGCCAGGGCCTGCCGCTCGGCCTCGGTGCCGATGCGGTCCTCGAAGGTGACCACCACGCCGGCGCTGATGCCGGTCAACCCCGTGACCCAGGCGATCGAGGAGTTGCGGAGCACGCGCAGGTGGTGGCGGTAGGCGCGCCACCACACGCGGGTAGGCGAGCGTGCCTCGATTGCAGCCGGCGCGGACGGACTCTGCGTCGTGGGGGGAGGGGGCATTGCCGTAGGCATCGTGGGTGCCTCCCCTCGCTAAGCCGCTTCAGCGGACTCGTCGTAGTAGGCGTGGAACAGCTCCTCCAGGGAGGGCTCGCGCATCTGGATGGCGGTCACCTCTGCCTTGGCCAGCGCCTTGAGCAGCGGATCGGGCGATCCCGACACGTGCAGGCGGATCACACCGTCGGCGACGTAGGCGTCCTCCACGCCGGCCACGTCGTCCAGCACGGGCGGAGCGCCGACGTAGGTGGCCTCGACAGTGTTGGCGTGCAAATGCCGCAGCTCGGCCAGCGAGCCGAGCTCGACGCACACACCCTCGCGCAGCACCGCGACCCGGTCGCTGACCGCTTCGACCTCGCTCAAGATGTGCGAGGACAAGAAGATGGTCTGCCCGCGGGCCTTGGCCTGCCGCAGGCAGTCCTGGAAGGTGGCCGTCATAAGCGGGTCCAGCCCGCTGGAGGGCTCGTCCATCACCAGCAGCGGCGCTCGCGTCATGAGCGCGGCGATCACCGCGATCTTCTGACGATTGCCCTTGGAGTAGCTGCGGCCCTTCTTGGACGGGTCGAAGTTGAACCGCTCGACCAGCTCATCGCGATACGCCTCGTCGTAGCCGCCAGAGACGGTGCCGAGCAAGTCGAGGATCTGTCCGCCGGTCAGCTGCGGCCACACCGCGAACTCGCCCGGGATGAACGCCAGCTTGCGGTGCGCCTCCACCGGGTGGCGCCAGGCGTCGATCCCGAAGATCTCCGCGGTGCCCCCGGAAGGCTTGAGCAGCCCCAGCAGGGTACGCAGGGCCGTGGTCTTGCCCGCCCCGTTGGGGCCCAGCAGTCCCACGATCTCACCCTCGGCGATGTCCAGGCTGAATCGGTCCAGGGCGGTCAGGTTCCCGTAGCGCTTGGTGAGCTCCACCAAGCGGACGGCGGGAGTGGCGGTTCCGGCCATGGCGACCTTCCCTCTTCCCTCTTCATGATGCGACTAGTCAATCTCCAGGGTGACCGACTTCCCGACCACGACACGGGGCGATGGTCCCTGC
>SKQL01000126.1 GCA_007119035.1 Nitriliruptorales bacterium
CACAACCAGGTGGCGACCATCGACGCCGCCGCGGAGCACGTCCGGGGGCTTGCCCCCGGCGCGCGTGTGGAGGTCGCCCACGGGCAGATGGACGAGGCCACCCTCGAGCGCATCATGGTGCGCTTCTGGCAGCGCGACTTCGACGTGCTCGTGTCCACGACGATCATCGAATCCGGCCTCGACGTGCCGAACGCGAACACGCTCGTCATCGAGCGTGCGGACATGCTCGGCCTCGCCCAGCTCTATCAGCTCCGGGGGCGGGTCGGCCGCTCCCGCGAGCGCGGGTACGCGTACCTGTTCCACCCCGCCGACCGGGTGATGACCGAGGAGGCCTACAAGCGCCTCGAGACGGTGTCGACCCACACGGGCCTCGGCTCCGGCCTCGCGATCGCCCTGCGCGACCTCGAGATCCGGGGGGCGGGCAACGTGGTCGGCGCGGACCAGTCGGGGCACGTGGCGAGCGTTGGCTTCGAGGCGTACTCCCAACTGATGGCCGAGGCGGTCTCCGACCTCACCGGCGGTGAGGGCGGCGTCCTCGCCGCCGGCGCCGCGCCCGAGCCGGAGATCACCGTCGACCTGCCCGTCGACGCGCACCTGCCCCACGACTACATCAGCGACGAGACGCTGCGCCTCGAGGCCTACCGCAAGATCGCGGCCATCCGCAGCGCACGGGCGGTAAAGGACGTCAGTGCGGAGCTGACGGACCGCTACGGCCCCCCACCGAAGCCCGCGGAGCGCCTGCTGTCGGTGGCCGCCCTCCGCGCCGCCGTGCGTCGGTGGGGGATCACCGAGGTCACCACCACGCCCCGGGGCACGATCCGCGTGACCCCGGTCAACCTCACCGACGCGCAGGAGGTCCGGCTGAGCCGCCGCCATCCCAAGGCGCTGTACAACGCGCAGGCCGAGGCGCTCGAGCTTCCCCTGCCCAAGGGCGAGGACCTCATCGGATGGACCGCGGGGACGCTCAAGGGGGTCCTCGCCACGCAAGCGGACGGCTAGCGACCTACAATGCGCGGTGTCGCGCGTGTTGCTCCCGAGTCCTTGAGGTTGTTGCTGTGCCCACTCTTCCCCGTATTCTCCTCGCAGTCCTGCTGCTCGCCGCCGTGGGTGGTTGCACGTCCGTCACCGCGACGGGAGATCCGTCGACGGCGGCCACGGTCAACGACCGGCACGTCCCCGTCGACGCGGTCAAGGAGCAGTACCAGTTCGCGACGAGCGATCCGAGCGGCCCGGAGCCCGACGCGGAGCAGGTCCGCGCCATTCAGGCCCAGATCGTCGAGTTCCTCATCCGCCTCGAGCTCCTCGAGCAGGGCGGCGAGGAGATGGGGGTCACCTTCCAGGGCTCTGACCTCCAGCGTGCACGGGAGTCGCTGGCGGTGGACTTCGGTGGGATGGAGGCGCTGGAGGACCAGCTCGCCCTCCAAGGCCTCGAGCTCTCCGACCTCGACGTGCAGCTGCGGGCCCAGGGCCTCCAGACGCTCATCAACGAGAGCTTGAGCTCGGACGTCGAGATCGACGACGCGGATGTCCGCGCGGCCTACGAGCAGCAGTACGGCGACCGCCCCGAGGTCCGCCACGTCCTGCTCGAGACCGCGCAGGAGGCGGAGGACGTCATCGACGAGATCGAGGGGGGCGCGGACTTCAACGAGCTCGCGACCGAGCGCTCGATGGACCCCTCCGCGCAGGACAACGCGGGCGAGCTCGGCCAGCTCGAGCCGGGTCAGACCGTCGCCCCGTTCGAGGAGGCGGCATTCGCCGCGGATGCCGGCGAGGTCGTGGGTCCCGTCGAGACCGACTTCGGCTTCCACGTCATCGAGGTCACCGACGTGGTCTCACGCGACGACGCCCCCGAGTTCGAGGAGGTCGACGAGGAGTTGCGCTCGAGCCTCGCCGCGCAGGGCGGGGGGCAGCTGTTCGATCAGTGGATCACCGAGCGCGCGGCGGAGGCGGACGTCCGGGTCAACCCCCGTTTCGGCGAGTGGGAGCCCCTCGGCACGGCGGTGAGCCCCACGTCGGTGTTGGACCGCCAGAGCCCCCTCGACCGCTAGGCTCCTCCACGTCATGGCACGTCTGCTGCTCGTCGACACCAGCGACGCCCTGCCCGGGCTGCTGCCGCTGCACAGCTGGTCCGCGCTGATGACGAGCGACCTCGTCCTGACCGCCTCGAGCGAGCACCCGTTCGTCCCCCATCTCGAGATGGCCGAGCTCCGCCACGAGGTCGTCCCCACCCCCGACGAGGGCGCGACGCTCCTGCGGGCGGACCTGCTGAGCGGCCTCGCGCCTGCCGACAAGGCGCGTGCAGAGTGGGTCGTCGGGCGGGTACGCGAGGTGGGGGAGGTGACGTACCTGTTCGGCCCCGACGACGCGGAGGCGTTCACCCGCACTCTCGGGATGGAGGCCGCCAATGCGCAGGTCGAGGTCGAGGTCGTCTACTTCGGCGTCGCGCCGAAGGGCACGCGCCTGCTCGAGCTCGTGCGTGTGCAAGCGCGGCTGCGGGCGCCCGACGGCTGTCCCTGGGACCGCGAGCAGACCCATGAGAGCCTCGGTCGGTACGCGATCGAGGAGGTCTACGAGCTGCTCGAGGCGATCGCGACCGGCGAGCCCGACGACCTCCGCGAGGAGCTCGGCGACGTCCTGCTCCAGGTGATGTTCCACGCCCAGGTGGCAGAGGACGCGGGGACCTTCGACATCGACGCGGTCGCGGGTGGGATCGCGGACAAGCTCGTGCGGCGCCATCCACACGTGTTCGGCGACACCGAGGTGGCCGACTCGGGCGAGGTGATGCGCAACTGGGAGGACCTGAAAGTCGAGGAGAAGCCCGAGCGCACCGGGCCCTTCGATGGGGTCCCCACCGCACAGCCCGCGCTCCAGCTCACCGACAAGTACCAACGGCGTGCTGCCAAGCGCGGCCTCGACGTGGCTGGCGTGGCCGAGGCTGCGGGGCACGTCAGCATGGAGCTCCAGGAGGTGTTGTCAGCGCGCGTCGAGACGCGCGGGGAGGCGGTCGGCGATCTCCTCGCGAGCGTGGTGAGCCTCGCACGCCACGCGGGCGTGGACCCGGAGTCGGCGTTGCGTGGGAGCGCCGCACGCTTCCGTGACCGGTTCCAGGAGGCGACGGCGCACGCGGGCAAGCCCCTCGAGGAGCTCTCCCGCGAGGAGTGGCGGGACCTGTGGTCGGCACAAGGAAGCTGATGACCCTCGGCATCGTCGTGTCAAAGATCGGCGCTGTGCGATACTCAGACCGACTAGCAGAAGGGTCATTCCCATGCGCATCGGCGTACTCACCGGGGGCGGCGATGTCCCCGGGCTCAATCCGTGCATCAAGTCGGTGGTTCACAGGGTCATCGACGACGGCCACGACGTCGTCGGGATACGGCGTGGGTGGGCTGGGCTGCTCGAATGCGAGCCCGACAACGCGGAATCGGTGGCGGCGTGCACGATGCCGCTCGACCGCAAGGCGGTCCGCACCATCGACCGCACCGGCGGGACGATCCTTCACACCTCACGGAGGAACCCGGGGCGGGTATCGGCGGGGGATGTTCCCTCCTTCCTCGCCCACCGCGCCCACGGGGACGGGCCCCACGACTTCACGCCCCACGTGCTCGAGACGCTCGACCGGCTGGGGATCGACGCGATGGTGCCGATCGGGGGCGACGACACGCTGTCCTACGCCCTGCGGCTCCACGAGGAGGGGGTGCCCGTCGTCGCGATCCCGAAGACCATGGACAACGACGTGCATGGCACGGACTACTGCATCGGCTTCTCGACCGCGGTAACGCGCAGCGTCCAGTTCATCCACAATCTCCGCACCTCGACCGGAAGCCACGAGCGCATCGCGGTCATCGAGCTGTTCGGTCGTTACTCGGGTGAGACGTCGCTGATCTCCGCGTATCTCGCAGGTGTCGACCGGGCCGTCATCAGCGAGGTCCCCTTCGACCCGGAGAAGCTCGCGGCCCTCCTGCTGGGCGATAAGGCGGCCAACCCCAGCAACTACGCGATGGTGACGATCTCCGAAGGCGCGAAGTCGGTCCATGGGGAGGTCTTGTTGTCAGGCGAGGCCGATGCGTACGGGCACCGCAAGCTCGGCGGGGTCGGGAAGGAGCTGGGGCTCGCGCTCAAGGAGATCACCGGGGAAGGGATCATCGCCCAGGAGCTCGGCTACCTCATGCGCTCCGGGGCTCCTGACTCGCTCGACTTGATGGTGGCGACGAACTATGCGGTGATGGCCGCCGATCTCGCGGTCGAGGGATCGCGGGGCCGGATGGTCTCCCTGCGAAACGGCACCTACATCAACGTTCCGATCTCGGTCACGAGGGAAGGCGCGAAGCGCGTCGACGTCGACGCGCTCTACGACTCGGACGCGTACCAGCCGAAGGTGCGCCACGTGGGCGGCAAACCCATGTTCCTGTACTAGATCCACCGATTGCTCGCGCAGCGTGACTACAGTGTGACCATCGAGGGGAGAACACCACCGTGGAGATCGAAACCTTCTATGCGCGCGAGTTGCTCGATTCGCGCGGCAACCCCACCGTCGAGGTGGACTGCATGCTGGTCGACGGCTCCGCCGGTCGCGCGATCGTGCCCAGTGGCGCCTCCACCGGCGAGTTCGAGGCGGTCGAGCTGCGTGACAACGGCCAGCGCTACGGCGGCAAGGGCGTCACGCGGGCGGTGGACAATGTGTTCCGGGTCATCTCGCCCGAGCTCATAGGCCTCGACGCCACCGATCAGCGCACCATCGACCAGGCACTTCGCGCGCTCGATGGCACCGACGACAAGTCCAACCTCGGCGCCAATGCCCTGCTCGGGGTCTCGATGGCGGTGGCCCGGGCCGCAGCGAATTCCCGAGAGCTCCCGTTGTTCGCCTACCTGGGTGGGCCCAACGCCCACGTCCTGCCGGTGCCGATGATGAACATCATCAACGGCGGAAGCCATGCGGAGTCGAACGTGGACTTCCAGGAGTTCATGATCGCCCCCGTGGGTGCGCCGACGTTCGTGGAGGCCCTCCGGATGGGCGCGGAGGTCTACCACGCGCTGAAGGAGGTCCTCAGCGGCAGGGGGCTGTCCACGGGCCTGGGCGACGAGGGCGGCTTCGCGCCCGACCTGGAATCGAACTCCGCGGCGCTCGCGCTCATCATCGAGGCGATCGAGCAGGCCGGCTACGAGCCGGGCGGCGAGGTCGCGTTGGCGATGGACACCGCGTCGAGCGAGTTCTTCGAGGACGGCTCGTATCGCCTCGTGGGCGAGGGACGCACGATGTCGAGCGCCGAGATGGTCGACCTCTTCGCCGACCTCTCCGACCGGTTTCCCATCGTGAGCATCGAGGACGGTCTCGACGAGGAGGATTGGGACGGCTGGCGCACGCTCACCGAGCGGCTCGGCCACCGCGTCCAGCTGGTCGGCGACGACCTTTTCGTCACGAACACGCGTCGGGTGCGTCGCGGCATCGACGAAGGCAGCGCGAACAGCCTGCTCGTCAAGGTCAACCAGATCGGCACGCTCACCGAGACCCTCGAGGTGATCGACCTCGCCCACCGCGCGGGCTGGACGTGCATGGTCAGCCACCGGTCGGGTGAGACCGAGGACACCACGATCGCGGATCTCGCGGTCGCGACCAACGCGGGGCAGATCAAGAGCGGGGCACCTGCCCGCTCGGACCGTGTCGCGAAGTACAACCAGCTGCTGCGCATCGAGGAGCAGCTCGGCGATGCCGCGCGTTACGCCGGCGCAGCCGCGTTCCCGCGTGCCGTGGGCGCTGCCGGGAGCGTCGGGGGATAGATGGCGCGGAGCCGAGGTCGAGCCCCGCGTAGGAAGCGCGGGGTGTGGGCGGCGCTGTTCACGGGCGACCGGCCGTACTTCCTGGCTCTCATCGGCTTGCTCGGGCTCATCGTGGCCATGGCTCTCGGGCCCCTGCAGATCTTCACCGCGGCGACCGACCGGGTCGACGACCTCGAGGGCCAGCGTGACGAGCTCCGTGAGGACGTCGATGGCCTCGAGGATCGCAAGCGCCGCTTGCAGGACCCCGAGGAGATCGAGCTGCACGCCCGTTCAGAGCTCGGCCTCGTTCGTCCCGGCGAGATTCCGTTCGTGGTCGCTATCCCCGAGGACGAGGAGGACGCCGGGGACGATGCGGACGGCGAGGACAGCGAGTCCGAGGACGCCTGGTATCTCAGACTGGGTCGCTGGCTGAGCGACCGTCTCACCGTCGACGACGACTGAATGGCGATCCACACCGCCACCGCCACGGAGGTGGACGTCCCGACTCTGTATGCGCTGCTACGGCTCCGGGTCGACGTCTTCGTCGTCGAGCAGGCATCCGCCTATCCCGAGCTCGACGGACGTGACCTCGAGGCCGGCACCCTGCATTGCTGGGTGGACGAAGGCGCAGGTCCCGTGGCCTGTCTGCGCATCCTCGAGAAGCCGGTCGGGCAGCGCATCAGCCGGGTCGTGACCGCCCCACGGGCGCGGGGCCGTGGGCTCGCCGGCCAGCTCCTGCGCTACGCGATCGACCGGTGTGGCCGGCCGGTGAGCTTGAGCGCGCAGGCTCACCTCGCGGGATGGTACGAGGGCTTCGGGTTCGAGGTGGCCGGCCCGGGATACGACGAGGACGGGATCCCACATCTGCCGATGATCATCGCCGGTGGCCCGTAGCCCGGCCCCGCCCGGGCGGGGCGCACTGGTTGGCGCACGCGCGGGCGGCCGGGCACCCTGTGGGTATGGATGACGCGCTCCGACCTGCCCCCGACGCCTCGTACGAGGCGCAACGGGGCCGCCCCCCGCTCGCCGACGAGGACCTCGACCTCCTCGGAGGCATGCTGGGGCGTCCACCCCGAGGGCGCCCCGCGGCGGCGGTGCGGTGCGGATGGGGGTTGCCGGCTGTGGTGCGCGTCGATCCGAGGCTCGAGGGCGGCACGCCGTTTCCTACCACGTTCTGGCTCGCGTGCCCCTTGGCGAGCAGGCACTGCGGCCGCCTCGAGGCGGAGAGCTCCATGGTCGGGCTCAACGAGCGCCTGGCCGAGGACCAGCAGCTGGCGGCGGAGTACGCCGCCGCCCACGAGCGCTACGTGGGGTTCCGCGACAGCCTCGGCGATCCTGTGCCGGGCGCACCGAGCGCGGGGGGAATGCCGGGACGGGTCAAGTGCCTGCACGCCCTCTACGGCCACCACCTCGCGACCCGTGACAACCCGATCGGGGCATGGGTCTCCGAGCAGGTCGAGCCGATGCCCTGTCCGGCCCCGTGCGTGAGCACCGAGGGCACCGGGTGGCACGAGTGACGCGCCCCGAGGTGGCGGCCGCAGTCGATTGCGGGAGCAACTCGACGCGGATGCAGGTCGCCCGGCGGACGGACAACGGGCTCGAGGTGCTCACGAGGCGCCAGGTCGTCACCCGTCTCGGGCAGGCGGTGGATGAGACGGGACAGCTCGACCCCTCCGCGATCGGCCGGACGGTCGACACCATCGAGCAGTTCGCCGACGTTTGGCGGGAGCACGGCGCGACGTCCGTGCGGATCGTGGCCACCAGCGCGGTGCGCGATGCGGCCAACCGCGATCGTTTCGTCCGCGCGGTCACGGAGCGAGTGGGAGCCGAGCCCGAGATCCTGCAAGGCTCAGCGGAGGCGGCGCTCGCCTTCGAGGGTGCCGTCCGTGCGGTGGACCCACCCCGACCCGCGCTCGTGCTCGACATCGGCGGCGGCTCCACCGAGCTGATCGTCGGCACGGACACCCCCGCTGCGTCCACGAGTCGCCAGCTCGGGTGCGTCCGCCTCACCGAGCGTGCGCTCCCCGGGGACCCGCCCGCGCTCGAAGCGGTCGCCGCCGCGCTCGGGTTGATCGATGCGGAGCTGAACGCGGCCGAGCCGATCATCGCGCCGCACGCGCCCGCGAGCATCGTCGCGGTCGCGGGCACCGCGACCACCCTTGCCGCCCTCCAACTGGGGCTCGAGCGCTATGACGCCGCCCGGGTGCACGGGACCGCCGTGCCCATCGCGGGGGTTCACGCCCTCGTGGCCTGGCTGCGGGAGAGCGCTGCGGCGGAGATCGCTGCCCGGGGCACCGTCCAGGAGGGGCGGGAGGACGTCCTGCTCGCGGGGGCGCTCATACTGGCACGCGTGCTCGATCGCTTCGAGTTGACTGAGGTGATCGTCAGCGAGGGCGACCTGCTCGACGCTGTGTGCCGGCAGGCGTTGGCTGCGGGCTAGCAGCGTCAGGGCTGATCTACGGGCGCACGCATCGCAGCTACGAGGTCCCCCCGTGTGACGATGCCCGCGAGCTCCCCGTCGTGGTCGGTGACGATCACCCGGGACAACTGGGACTCGACGAGCGCGGTGGCGGCATCCTCCACTGTCGCGTCGATGTCGATGGTCGGATAGTCGGCCTCCATGATCTCGCCGACCGTCCGGGCGAGTTGGTGGCGCAGATCCTCGGTGTAGCGCTTGGCTTCGCCCGGCAGCGGGATGTAGGCCCCGAGCAACTCGATGGTGGTAGGTGCGTGGAGCCTCGCCGTGGAGGTCAGCAGGTCGGTGTCGTCGAGCACCCCGATCAACCGGCCCTCCCTGTCGGTCACGGGAGCGCCGCTGACGCCCCTGTCGGCGAGGACGCCGACCGCGTCCTCGAGGGGCATCTCGGGGCGCAGCGTTACCATGTCGGAGGTCATCACATCGCGTACGGGCGTGTCGCGCGGCATGAGAGGATGGTTCCCGCAACCGACCATCTTTATGCGGTCCCTGCCCCGCCCGGCCCCGTTGACAGGGAGGCAGTATGCACGTGTGGTTCTCCGTGACCCCGATAGGCACCGCTTCGGGGAGCGTGTCCCGCGAGGTGGCCCGTGCGGTCGAAGCCGCTCGGGCCACCGGGGCACGGTGCGAGACGGGCCCGTCGGGTACGGTGGTGGAAGGCACCTGGGACGAGTGCATGGTCGCCTTGCGTGCCGCGGGAGAGGCCGTCCTCGAAAGGGCGCCTCGGGTGTCGTTCACCGCGAAGTTCGACATGCGAACCGATCAACCGACCCAGACGGCGGCGGACAAGATGACCAGCCTCCGCCGCGCCCTCGAGGAGCGTGACCTCACATGATGAGCCCCCACAAGCAGCGCCGCGTCGTGATCGCGATCGTTGTACTCGTCGCGACCGCCATGGTCCTGTCGATCGCGGTGATCCCGGGTGCAGGTGGCCTCTGATCACCCGATGGCCACTCGTGGGTGGGATAGGCTCGCCCGTGACCTCGGCACCGCGGACGTGCCCGAGATCGCGGGTGACGCCCGCGTAGGGGCCACGCTCGCGCTGGTCGCCGATGTCCGTGAGGGCGACATCGAGATCGTCTACACGAAGCGCCGGGAGGACATGCGCACCCATCCCGGCCAGATCTCCTTTCCGGGGGGCAGGCTGGACGATGGCGAGACGGTCCCCGAGGCTGCGTTGCGCGAGGCAAAGGAGGAGGTCGCGCTCGACCCCACCACCGTCACCTTGCTTGGCGCCCTCCCGTCGTTCTATGTGCCGCCGTCGCGGTTCTGGCTCCAGACGGTGGTCGGGAGATGGGACGACCCCCATGACCTGATGGCCGCGGAGGGCGAGGTCGCGGAGATCATCTGCGTCCGACTCTCGGAGCTCACCGATCCCGCGCGGTGGCGGTGCGTGCGCCTCTCCGCCGGTGGCGGTTCATGGGCCTGGCGACTCGACGGGGGTCACCTCCTCTGGGGCGCCACGGCGGTCATGACAGCGGCATTGCTCGAAAGGCTCGTGCCAGGCTGGCACCACGGGCGAGCCCCGACCGACCTGCCTCCCGAGCAGGAGGTCCAGCCGTGGCTCGAGAGCCGCGCCCGTGGTCCGCAGCCGCCCGTCGTCCCCCGCGTCCCTTCCATCCGGGCGGGAACGGCACCAGCGCCGTGGGACCGCCCGCTCACCCCCGCACGCATGGACGCAGCCGCGGGAGCGGTGGGCCGGGTCGGTGACCAACTCGCCCGGGGCCTGGTGGTCGTGCTCGTGGGAGGTGGGGCGAAAGGACGCCTCGGGCTCGCGGTGGCGCACCATCTCGAAGCCTCGGGTCGCCGGGTCCAGGTCGTGCTCGATCGTCCCGGCGAGGAGCTCGCCCCCGAGGTGCGGGAAGGGCTCGCGGGACTGCGCGTTGACGCCTTCGCTGGCGACGTCCCCCGCGCGGACCTCTACATCGACGCTCTCGTCGGGCCCGGCCTGCGCGGTCCACTCCGGGGCGCTGCCAAGGAGTTGCTGCTCGCCCTTCGGCGGCGCGCGGCACCACTGCTCGCGCTCGCGCTGCCGACAGGGCTCGATCCCGTTGAGGGGCTCATCGGAGATGCGCTCGCCGCCCGTGCGACGGTCGCGCTCGGCGGACCCTGGCCGGGGGCGCTCGCGTCGGGCGTCGAGCCCTTCGTCGGTGACCTCTACGTCGCCGATGACAGCGGAGGGATCCGTCGTGTCATCAGGCACGCGCGGCCGGGTTGGCGCGAATAACCCATCCGGTACCCGAGCCTCCTGCGCTAGGCTTGCGCCGTCACGAGCTCGTGGGAACGTCCGGAGGTCACCGCATAACCGAGTGAGCAACGAGGAGGTCGAGGATGGGACTAGGGTCGCTCGTCCTAGTGCCCCTGACCAACCCGGCGTCGGTCGAGGGACTGATCAAGCTGGCCGCCAGCATCGCGGTGGCCGACGAGGGTGTCGTCGTCCCCGTCAGCGTCGTCTCTCCGACCGCACCGGAGGACGTGCGGTCCGAAGCGCAGTCGCTGGTCACCGAGGCGGAATCGGTCGCGGCGGGCTTCGGCGTGGTCGGGCGGGGTCTCGCTCTCGTTCACGAGCAGGTCGCGGGCGGGGTGCTGCAAGCCGCCGACGAACAGGGCGCGAGCCTCGTCCTGATGGGTTGGCGGGGGCGGAGCACCAATCGGAACGTCTTCGGCGAGCTCATCGACTCGATCGTGGGTCGCTCGCGTACCCCGATGGCCGTCGTGAGGTTGGGGGCGAAGACGCCTGAGCGCGTCCTCCTCCCGGTCTCCGATGAGCACCTCGTCTCCTCGGGACTGGGGGGAGTGGCCCTCGCGGCGGAGTTGGCTGGGCGATTGGGCTCCCCGCGGGGGCACAACCTGCGGGTTCTCCGCACGGGGCCGGGCGAGCGGGAGTTGCCGGAGATGGTCGCCGCGCTTTCGGACCGATTGCACCACGACCCGCGGCGCTACCCGATCGCGATCGGCGCGGCTGCCGACGCGGCGGACCTCCTCATCGTCCCCGTGGCCCCGACCGCGTCGGGTCTGCGCACCGCCACCACGCACGTCGCGTGGCGGGCGCCCGAGTCGACGCTGCTCGTGGCCATCGATGTGGGCCCTCCGTCGGAGGACGTGGGCGAGGCCACCGCACGGGCGGGACAGCCCGCTCCCGCGTCAGAGACCGAGCAGGTCTCGGCGGAGGCGGCCCACACGGTCGTCGTCGTGGCGCGCATGAATGAGGTGATCCCGAGCTCCCGGGAAGAGCTCGGAGGCGCGTTGCGCTCCCTGGGCTCCGTCGGTGATGTCCAGGCCTGGGAGGACGGCGACGGGCGCCGCTGCCTGCGAACCCGCGTCCGGGTCTCCGCTCGAGGGTCGAACGAAGCGCTCGCCATCGTGATGACCGCATTGCACGAGGCCAAGGGATTCGGCGGGGCGGAGCTTCGTTACGAGCTCGAGGAACCACAATCGTGAACCCCGCCCAGCTCCAGACCCGCGAAGATACCCGGCGTGCCTCCATCGTTCGCGTCGGGCGGGATCACGCGGCGCAGGTAGTTCGTGGCGAGGAAGGCCTCCTCGAGATCCGGGGGTAGCTGCCCGTACGGTGACGTCTGGGATGCATGGATTGCGATAGCCGCACGCCGCTTCTCGAGGTGCGACGTCGCGTCGACGATGTCGGTCACCAGCGCATCGGGGGTGCCGAGCCCCGCGCCGTCAACGTCCAGGTACGGGCTGTCGGGTTGCAGCACGTGCATGTGCTCAGCCCACCGGCGCAGCAGGGAGCGGGGCAGGCACTGCAGGTAGACTCGCGCTACCGCCCACGACGAGCCCTCCACCGCTCTCAGCGTCGCGTCGCGGATATGGGCGTGGTCACGGTGGCCGTCGGAGGCGTCAAGGGTAACCACCACATGCGGGCGGACGCGTTGAATGAGTCCACCAACCTCCCGTGCGACTGCCTCGACGGGTGTGCTCACGAGCGCGTCGGTGGACGGTTCACCATCCATTCCCGAGTCGCGGAATCCGAGGAGCTCCACATGTCCCACCCCCATCAGGTCCGCGGCCTGTCGGAGTTCCCGTTCACGGACCCCCCCAAGCTCCTCTCGCGTGACCCCGCTCCCCGGGGCTGGCTCACCGGCCTCCCCCCGCGTGGCGCAAACGACCGTGCTGTCCACGCCGTGTGCCAAGGCCTCGAGGAGGAGCGAGCCGCACCCGAACGTCTCGTCGTCGGGATGGGCGACGACCACGAGCAGACGCGCGGCTTTCATGGCGCGGTCCGGTCAGCTCTCACCGTGCTCGACCTTCCGGGTGGACAGGCTTAGGGCGCATGCGGCCTCCCCTCACCGGGCACGTAGGGGGCACCGAGGGGACTGGCCAGCGGAGGACAGACCCATGGGCAGGATGATAGTCGGTGCCTGGTGCGCCGGGGACCCCGCGCTCGTGCTGCGAGGGGCGCTCGGGCTCCTCGCGAACGCGGGATAGCGCATTGGTCACGCTGGCGCTCGCGGGCGACACCATGTTGGGGCGGAAGGTGGCCGAGCGCCTCGCAAGCGTCCCCCCGGACGCATTGTGGTCACGGGAGCTGGCCGCACTGACCACGTCCTGTGATGCGTTCGCTCTCAACCTCGAGTGCTGCATCTCCGACCGCGGCCAGCCCTGGGAGGATCCTCGCAAGCCCTTCTTCTTCCGGGCCCCTCCCTCCGCGG
>SKQL01000100.1 GCA_007119035.1 Nitriliruptorales bacterium
CCCCAAGCTGACCGGCAAGCAGCTTGAGCGGCTGTACACCCTGATCGTGGGCAAGGACCCGCGGCAGCTGTCCTTCGAGTTCGCGCTGTGGACCCGCGAGATGGTGCGGGAGGTGATCCGCCGCGAGTTCGGTGTGCGCCTGTCGGCGGTGAGCGTGGGGCGGTTGCTGCACAAGCTCGGGCTGTCCCCGCAGCGGCCGATCTGGCAGGCGACCCAGCAGAACCCGGACGCGGTCGCCCGGTGGAAGAACGAGGAGTTCCCCGCGATCCGGGCCGAGGCCAAGCGGGTGGGCGCGACGATCTGGTTCGCCGACGAGGCCGGCGTACGCAGTGACTACCACGCCGGCACGAGCGGGGCGCCGGTCGGCCAGACCCCGGTGGTGAAGAGCACCGGGGCGCGGTTCTCCGTCAACCTCGTCTCCGCGGTGAACGCGCAGGGGGCGCTGCGGTTCGCGACCTACCAGGGCCGGTTCACCGCCGACAGCTTCATCCACTTCTGCAAACGGCTGCTGCACGACAGCCCCGACCCCATCTTCCTCATCGTCGACGGGCATCCCACCCACCGCGCCAAGAAGGTCAAGAAGTTCGTGGAGTCCACCGCCGGGCGACTGACCATCTTCACCCTGCCCGGCTACTCACCCCACCTCAACCCCGACGAGTGGGTGTGGAAGAACATCAAGGCCTAGCCGCTCCGGCCGCGCCGGGGTCACCAGCCAGGACGACTTGCGGTCCAAGGCCACCTCCGCGCTGCGGCGCCTCCAGAAGCTCCCCCACATCGTGCGCGGCTTCTTCGGTGACCCCAACCTGGCCTACATCACCGCCTGACATTGTCTACTTACTAACGCACGCCTTAGTAAGTTGGCTGGATTGAACGGAGCTGGCCTTGGGTGAGGACACCCCCAGGTGGAGACAATGCACGCGCCCGGTCACCGCGGGCCCCATGGCCTGGTGGCCTGAGGAGGGCTCAAGGCCCACCGGTTCGCCACCTGCACAAAGGCGACGGGCAGCGCTGGTCTCCTTCCTGTGAGACGCCGACGCCCCGGTTGGTCGTCAGCGCTACTCGGCCACGCCAGCATCGGTGTCACGCTCGACACCTACAGCCACGTCCTGCCCGGCCGGGATGCACACGTCGCCGAAACCCTCGCCACCGCGATCCTCGACGCCTGAGCATCCCGACATCCGGACGTGACGCTCAGGCGCCGTCCTCGCGCCACTGCTGCGTCCCAGGGTCCCATCGCCCGGTGGCAAGTCCGCCGAGCACTGGATCGAGGAGTGCGGCCACCGATGCATGGGCGGTCTGGAGGTCGGGATCGATGCCGACCTCGGCGGCATGCCTTCGGAACGCCACGGCCCAGTCCGAGGGTGGGGGCGGGAAGGTCGAGGGCAGCTGCTGCAGGCCGCGGTCCTGGAAGGTCACGACGAGCGCACGGCGTAGTCGGCTGGCCTCGAGGGCGAGGAAACTGGCGACGAGGACGAGGTCGACCAGATCCTTCACCCTGCTGCTCGGCTCGCCTCGCCCGTAGGTGCGTGTGTAGGCGTGGACCTTCTCGGCCACCTGCTGCTCCAGGGCCAGGGCAGGCACCTGAACCGGCGCGAGCCCGGCGAAGGCGAGGAGATCCGGTCCGCTCAGCCGGTCGGGCTGCCAGCCGAGTGGATCCGAGAAGCCCACGTCGACCAGGACCTCCTCGAAGAGGCGTGCCGCGAGCTCGGCTCGGATCCGGTAGCGGAGACCGTCACCGCCCGCATCGTCGGGTGTCGGCGCCTTCTGCGCAGACAACGTGAAGAAGTCCCCGAGGTCGACGTGCTGGGCGGCGATGAGATCGGCGGTGGCCGACTCCTCGTCGTCGCGTCGAACCAGGTCGATGTCCTTGGTGGTTCGGCCCCGGTCGCCGAGGCGGAAGTCGAGGGCGAGCGCGCCCTTGAGGACCCAGCGTCCTGGGGCGGCCACGACCAGGCGTGCGAGCAGGCGGTCGAACACGACGGTCTTCCTCAGCCGCACCAGGGACTCGCCGGTGGTTCGTGAGCGGGCGAGCAGCCGCTGCTCGAGGGCTTGCCGGAACGCGGCCGCTGTCTCGTACTTCACGTAGCCGGCCCGTGGTCGAGGGCGCGCCTCACGAGCTGCTCCACCCGGCTGCTGCGCTCCCCAGCCGCGGCCAACAGCTGCTGCCTGGTGGCCAGGCCTTGCTCGATCGCCTGCACCGCGGCGGCGATCACCTGCTCGGGCGCCGTTCCCGCCTCGGCCGCATCCAGGATGGCGCGCACGGGCGCGGTCACGCGTATCCCCTCCCGCACCACCACGTCGGACGGGACCATCTCGCGGGTGGTGGTGTGGACCCTGACGCCGGGCGCTGCCGGCCGATAGCGCTTCGAGCGCGGCACCGTGACGTGGACGACCTCCGGGACGACATCCGAGAGGCCGAGGAGGTCGAGGGCGCTGTCGTGAGAGACGACCGCTTCCTCGCGATCCAGCGCGAGCCAGGCGGCGAGAACCTCCTCACGCGGTGCCGGTGGGAACTGGCGGAGCCGGTACAGGCCCCGACGGACCCGGGTGAAACGCCCCCCCTCGCGAGCATGGTGGGCGAGCAGCGCATGGCTGAACCCGCACTGCCGCGCCTGGCCGGCGGTGAAGTAGCCGCCCTGCTCCGAGGCAAGCTCGAAGAGCCTGTCGTGATCCGGGGCCTGCGTCGTGTCATGCATAGGTCAAAGAATACTTTACTTCCACATGACGGCAACGATCGCCCTCATGGGTTGATCGAACGGCCCCGTCGTCACGCCCCCGAGGCTTCCACGCGATCGCCACGACCGATGTCGGCCTCACGTCAGCGTCGCTTCGACGTGGCTCGTGTCCAAACCGTGTCCACGAGGAGCCGCTGCCCCAGCCTTCGTTCTCCGCTTGCTCGCGTTTGCGCAGGTCAGACGGTGCGAGCGGGGGGACTCGAACCCCCACAGCCCTCTCGGGCCACTGGGACCTAAACCCAGCGCGTCTGCCAGTTCCGCCACGCTCGCCCACTGGCGAGCCTAGTGACGGGGACCGGGCGCCTCGGGAAGCAGCTCGCCGAGGAGGTCGGCATCGACGATGCCCGCCCGCCCGAACCGGCGGGCTGCTTCGACGAAGCCCGGCGCGATCTCCCCGAGCTCGTGGAGCAGCGCCGCGGCGTCGTCGTCCCGGCCTGCCTGCGCCAGCACGACCGCGCGCCAGAGGGTTAGGTCCGGCTCGCGTGTGGGGTCGGTCGTCTCGTCTCCCACGATCGCGAGGGCGGCGTCGGCCTGGCCGTCGAGGGCGAGCTCGAAGGCCTCCACGAACCGGTGGTAGCGGTCGTTGTAGGCCACCATCCGAGCCAGCTCGTCGACGGGGTCGGGATGGTCGTCGACGCGGAGGTCGACCACGTGGTCCCGCCAGGGACGTCCGCTGCGGGTCGCCTCGACGACGAGGATCGCAGCGGAGCGCCGCCCGCGCAGGTCACCGCCCTCGGCCTCGGCAGCGCGCAACGCCGCCAGGAGCCGCCCCGCCAGCGGCCCGTTCGTCGTCGCGAACGCGTCCGCCATGGCGTCCCAGGA
>SKQL01000130.1 GCA_007119035.1 Nitriliruptorales bacterium
GCTGGGCATGAGGGGCTCACCCGGTTCCATGGCCTGCCTGGTCCACGCGTTATCGGGCGCGCGGAAAGAGCCGGCGACGGCGGTCTTGCGGGTGGTGGCCCCCCCGGGCGTCGTGCCCTGTCGCCCCGCCTTGGGGACGACTATGGCGAGCGACGACAGCAAGGTACGTAAAAAGGACTAATGCGTAACTTGCCCCTAGATGTCCGTTAGTGCAGGGGCTTCACGCTACGTAAGGGCGGCAGCTGCGGGATCAGTCGGCTCGGAGGCGAGTTGCCTGCGGAGCTCCTGGCGGGCGAGGCTCAGCATGTGAACCTCGTCAGGGCCGTCCGCAAGACGCAGGGTCCGCGCGTGCGCGTAGTGCTGGGCGAGCGGTGTGTCCTGCGACACCCCCGCCCCACCGAAGGCCTGGATGGCCCGGTCGATGACATGGAGCGCGACATTGGGGGCCACGATCTTGATCATCGAGATCTCGGCCCGCGCCTCCTTGTTGCCAACCTCGTCCATCATCCACGCGGCCTTGAGGGTGAGCAGGCGGGCCTGCTCGATCTCGCAGCGGGAGCGGGCGATCCATTCGCGCACGATCCCCTGCTCGGCGAGAGGGCGACCGAAGGCGGTGCGAGCGGACACGCGGCGGCACATCAACTCGAGCGCGCGCTCCGCCTGCCCGATGAGGCGCATGCAGTGGTGGATGCGACCGGGGCCCAGCCTGCCCTGCGCGATGGCGAAACCGTCGCCTTCCTCCTGCAGCAGGTTGGTCACGGGGACCCGGGCCCCGTCGAACCGAAGCTCTGCGTGGCCCTCACCCTCGTCATAGCCGAACACCGAGAGGGTCCGCACCTGCTCAATCCCGGGAGTCTCGAGCGGGACGAGGATCATCGACTGCTGGCGGTGCGTCTCCGCATCCGGGTCGGTCTTGCCCATGAAGATCGCGATCTTGCAGCGCTCCCGCGCGGCCCCCGTCGTCCACCACTTGCGTCCATCGAGGACGTACTCGTCACCGTCGCGGGTGATCGACGCCTGGATATTGGTGGCATCGGAGCTCGCCACGTCGGGCTCGGTCATCGCGAAGCAGGATCGGATCTCACCCGAGAGCAGCCCACCCAGCCACTGCGCCTGCTGCTCGGCATTGCCGTACTGGACGAGCACCTCCATGTTCCCCGTGTCCGGCGCGTTGCAGTTGAATGCCTCGGGGCCGATGAGGCTGCGGCCCATCCACTCCGCCAGGGGTGCGTACTCGAGGTTGGACAGACCCGCGCCGTGCTCCGAGTCCGGGAGAAACAGGTTCCAAAGGCCGGCGGAGCGGGCCTTCGCCTTGAGCTCCTCCATCACCGGCGGGTGGAAGAAGGGGTCACCCGACTCAACGACCTCCCGGTGATAGACCGCCTCAGCGGGATAGATCTCGGACTCGACGAACTCGGCGACGGCCTCCTGAAGGGCGGCGGCGCGGGGTGACGGCGCGAAATCCATCGAAACTCCTGTGGTCGGGCGTGCGGCGCCATGACCTTACCGGACGCGGCGCCGGAGGGCAGTTCGCCCTCCACCCCTTCAGACGACCCGTGCCGCGATCCGGTGGTATCCCGTGGCGCCGGCGGGGCGCGGCGGTGACTCCTCCCCCACTTGGGCGGTACCGTCACGGTCGATGGCACGGACGCTGAGGCTGTGGGCACCGACGGCAGCCCGCCACTCGAAGTGCCACTGCCGCCAGGACACGGCGCTCAGCTCCTCGGCAAGCGTGGCGTCCTCCCACGGGCCGTCGTCGACACGAACCTGCACCGCCCCCACGCCCGCCAGTGGTGCCCAGGCCACCCCCGCAACCGCCACAAGGCCCTCTTCGACGTCCTGGCCGTCCGACGGGACGTCGATCCGGGACGCCACCTTGACGGGGGCCTCCTTGGCCCATCCGCGCGGCACCCAGTAGCCGTCGACCTCGTCGGTGGCGAGCTCTATCTCGCTCAGCCACTTGGTCGCGGACACGTAGCCGTACAGTCCTGCGACGACCAGGCGGGCGGGGAAGCCGTGGGCGATCGGCAGCACCTCCCCGTTCATCGCCACCGCGACCAGCGCATCGCGTCCGTCGAGTGCCGCCGTCGTCGGGAAGCCCGCGGTGAAGCCATCGACCGACCGACCGATGACCTGCGTGCCCGAGGGCTTGACACCCGCCCGATCGAGGAGGGTGTCGAGTCGGACGCCCTGCCACCTCGCGGTGCCCGCGAGATCGCCTCCGACCTCGTTCGAGACGCATGTGAGGAGGATGTCGGCCTCGTCGGTCGACATGTCGAGCAACTCGTCGTGATCGAACCGCAGGGGGCGGTCGACGAGCCCGTCGATCCGCAGCGCCCAGCCCCCCGGGTCCACCTGCGGCGACCGGATCGCGGTGTCGACGATGTAGAAGTCCCCGTTCGGGGTGTGCAACGGCGATAGCCCGTCGATGTCGAGACTCGCCTCCCCGGCGGGAGGCGGGAGCCGGTCCGGCACGAGCGGTACCTCTATGCGCGCGCGTGCGGTCACTGCCTCTCCGGCGCTACCTGCCCGCGCGGACAGCACGCGTCCCGCCACCCCGCCCGTGAGGGCGAGCGTGGCCACGCCGAGCGCACCTCGCAGGAATGCCCGGCGGCCCTCGACCGCCCTGACTCCCACGGCGCTGCCCGACCGGTGGAGCAACCAGCGCAGCACGAGGATGGCGGTCACCGCCCCGACCGCGGCCGGGATGAGCGCGGGGGCGAGCCCGTACGACGCGTCGCGGAGTGCAGACCCCGCGCCGAGGAGGGCGAAGGCCGCGATCGCCGACGCGGCCAGCGAGAAGCGCCTCGCCCCGACCGCGCCCACGGCCGTTCCGATGCCCAGTGCGACGAGCACGATCCCAGCCTGGAGCACGATCACGTTGGCGGGCCCCAACGCGGCGATGGCGAGGTCGGTCACCTGCGGCGGCGATGCCTCGACGACCACCCCTCCGACGAGCTCCACGAGCGATGGCAGGACGCCGAGAAGCGCTCCGAGCAGTTCCGCGAGGGACAACCCGGTGGCGACGGCGAGCACGCCGCTCACCCTCGTGCGGGTGGTCGACGGGGCGGGTGCGCTCCCAACGCTCATGATTCGACATTACCGCTGGGCACCGCGCCCCGCGGAGCTTGCGGCGCCGGTACGGAAATCGCTCGGCACGCGCGGCGCCTACGACGGATACATGCCGCTGGGGTGGGTATCAGGTAGTGGCCTCGCCGGCGGCACGTGCGGGGCCGACTCGCCGACCACGCCCCATGACGAGGAAAGGCCTGTGGCTTGACGCGATTGGACGCTGCGCTCAGGGAGCGCTTCCCGGAGATGCCCGGCTTCCGGCCGGGTCAGCGTGAGGCCATCGAAGCGGTGATCGAGGGGCGCGACGTGCTCGCGGTCCTGCCCACCGGTGGTGGCAAGACACTCGTCTACCAGCTGTCGGGAGCGGAGCTCGGGGGCACGACGGTCGTCGCGACCCCGTTGATCGCCCTGATGCAGGACCAGGTGCGAAGGCTCGAAGGCGATGCGGAGGCGGTCGCCGCACTCACCGGCTCGGTCCGCGGCCAAGCGAGGGAGGAGCTCCTCGAGCGGTTGGCGCGGGGCGAGATCGACTTCTGCTTCGCGACCCCCGAGCAACTCGCCCGCGACGACACGCGCGCGGCGCTGTCCCGGGCCACGGTGAGCCTGTTCGCCGTCGACGAGGCGCACTGCATCTCCGAGTGGGGTTTCGACTTCCGGCCAGCCTACCGGGAGCTTGCCGATGTGATCGAGGAGATGGGCCGGCCGCCCGTGCTCGCCCTCACAGCGACGGCTCCCGAGGCGGTGCGTCGTGACATCACCGGAGAGTTGAAGCTCGTCTCGCCCACCGTGGTGGCCCGCGGGTTCGACCGTCCCAACCTGCATTTCGGCGTCGTGCACGTCACCGATGCGGAGCGCAGGGACCGCCAGCTCGCGGCGGTGCTCGAATCGGCGGAGACCCCCGCGATCGTGTACTGCACGACCCGCCGGGAGGCCGAGGACACCGCAAGGGCGCTGTTCGAGCTGGAGGTCGGGTCCGGTGACCGTCAGCTCGCCGCCGGCGCGTATCACGGCGGGATGGAGCGGGAGTTGCGCCACGAGGTTCAGAAGGCGTTCCTCTACGGCGACCTCGAGGTGCTGTGCGCCACCAGCGCGTTCGGAATGGGCATCGACCATCCCGACATCCGCACGATCGTGCATCGCACGATGCCGGACTCCCTCGAGGCGTACTGGCAGGAGGTCGGCCGCGCGGGCAGGGACGGGCTGCCCACCGACTGCATCCTCCTCTTCCGACCGGAGGACCGCGCCGTCCACGAGCACCTCCACCGCCGAAGTCGCCCCTCGGAGGCGAGCGTGGCCCGCATGGTGCATCTGGCGAGTCGAGTCGTGGGGCCACGTCCGCATACCGAGGTCGTCGCGGAGCTCGCGGCCACCGCGCGGGTGGCGCGATCGGGCGTCGCGTCACTGCTCGAGGATCTCGAGCGGTTCGGCTACGTGGAGCGCTCGGACCGGGAGGTCCACTGGCAGGGGGCCGCCTCCGCGGCGATGGAGGACCTCGCCGCCCACCACGCCACGCAGGTGCGGGTCGACAGCTCCCGCCTGCAGATGATGGCCGCGTACGCGGAGTACGGAGGGTGCCGAAGGCGCTTCCTGCTCGACTACCTCGGCGACGAGTACCCCGCCGACCTGTGCCTGCGCTGCGATGCGTGCCTACGGGCGGCGAGCACCCGTGGGCCCGACGACTGGGACCTCGACGCGCAGGAGGCGCGGATGTCCGACGCGCGCTCCGGGCCGTTCTCCAAGGGCGACGCGGTGCGCCACCCATCGTGGGGGGAGGGCGTGATCCAGCGCGTCAACGGTGATGTCCTCGTCGTGCGCTTCGACGAGGTCGGCTATCGCTCCATGCACGCGCCGACCGTGCTCGAGCGCGGGCTGCTCGCCTCCGCCGCCACCCCCGCCTAGGCGAGCCGCTCGCCCACGGCCCGCAACGTGCGCCGCGCCTCCTCCGCGTCGGGGGCGGGACAAGCGATCGCTGCCACCGTGACGCCCGCCTCGCGGTGGGCGGCGATCCGCGCCGCCACGGTGTCCGCGTCACCGACGGCGCACACGGTGTCGAGGAAGGCGTCGGAGAGCGCGGCCCGCATGGCCTCCCGGTCGCCCTCCGCCGCCGCGGTGCGCACCGCCGCCATCTCCTCCTCGAAGCCGAGCCACGAGAAGAACCGGTTGTAGCCGCTGACCGCGGTGTAGGGCGCGAAAGTCCGCCGTAGCGAGGTCCTCGCGGCGGCCGGGTCGTCGGTCACCCAACTGAACAGGCGAGCCATCACCTCGAAGCCCTCGAGGTCGTGACCCGCGGGCTCCGCCCCCTTGCGAATCTCGTCGAGCACCATCGGCATGTGCTCGGGCGCGAGTTGGTTGAGGCACACGCCGTCGCCGAGCTCACCCGCCTGCCGGAGGCTCTTCGGATTGAGGGCGGCGAGGAGCAGGGGCACCGGGGCGGGCGGGGCGGCGAACAGCTTGTAGCCGTTGCACCGAACGAAGTCGCCGTTGTAGCTGACCCGCTCGCCGGTCATCAGCTGCCGCAGGACCTCGACGGTCTCGCGGAGCCGTGCCAGGGGACGATCGAAGTCAAGCCCCGACCACTGCTCGACGATCATTTCGCTGGAGGTGCCGACGCCGAGGGAGAAGCGCCCGCCGGAGAGGTGCGACAGGGTCGATGCGGTGGCGGCGAGCAGCCAGGGGCTGCGCGTCTGCGCGGGAGCGACCGCCACGCCGAGGTCAATGTCCGCGCCCGTGGCCACCGCTCCGAGCAGGGAGGCGAAGTCGGGGCCCGCGACCTCGCTCGACCACGCGGAGGTGTACCCCCAGTCGGTGGCGTCCTGCACGAGCGAGACGGTCTCCCGTAGGGGCATCCCTGTGATCGGCAGGCTGACGGCCAGCGTCATGTGGGCTCCAATCTCGAGCGGCAGGGCCTGACCGGCACCCGCCGGCGGGGCGCGTGCGGGACTCTACAAGTCGAAGGAGGCCGTTTCGTCGGACATCGCCGATAACATTGGCGGAGTCGCCGTGCCGTAGCGATCGGAGCCCTTCACCCTTGAACGACCTCGAGAGCATCACCGAGCGCGCCGGGCTGCGCCGTGCGAGTGACGGTAGCCTCCTGCCCTCCGAGAGCGCTGGGGACGGGGCGACCGATCTGGCGCTGTACCTGAATCGGGAGCTCTCCTGGATCGAGTTCAACCGTCGTGTCCTGACGCTCGCGACCGACGCATCCATTCCCCTGCTCGAGCGTGTTCGGTTCCTGTCGATCTTCCACACGAACCTCGACGAGTTCTTCATGGTGCGCGTGGCCGGCCTGAAGCAGCAGGTGGCCGCCGGCGTCACACGACCGAGCCCTGACGGTCGCACCCCGTCGCAGCAGCTGTCAGCGATCTCCGAGCGCCTCCGCCCGATGCTCGTGACCGCGGAGGAGACCCTCCACGGGCAGCTGCTGCCACTGCTCGCTAGAGAGGGCATCACCGTCGCCCGGATGGATGAGCTCTCCGAGAGCGAGCGCCTCGCCCTCGACCGCTACTTCGAGGACGAGGTGTTCCCTGTTCTGACACCCCTCGCGGTCGACCCGGGCCATCCGTTCCCCTACATATCGAACCTGTCGCTGTCCCTGGCCGTCACCGTCCGCGACCGGAAGACCGGGGACCGCCGGTTCGCCCGGGTGAAGATCCCCGGCGTGCTGCCCCGGTTCGTGCCCGTCGAGGGCACAGAGGCGATGATCGCGCTCGAGGAGCTCGTGATCGCCAGGCTCGGCCGCCTCTTCCCGGGCATGGACGTCCTCGAGGCCTATCTATTCCGGGTGACCCGCAACGCGGACCTCGACATCGAGGAGGATGAGGCGGAGGACCTACTCCTGACCATCGAGAAGGAGTTGCGGCGTCGTCGATTCGGGTCCGTCGTGCGCCTCGAGGTCGATGACCGCATGCCCGGCTGGCTGCTCGCCCTCCTGCGGGACGAGCTCGAGGTGAGCGATGAGGACACGTACCCCGTCAGCGGGATGCTGGGATGCGGTGACTTCTCGCAGATCGCGGAGAGTGAGCGTCCCGACCTCCTCTGGGAGCCGTGGGTGCCCGTCCCCCACCCACGGCTGCCGCCCGACGAGCGGGGGCAGCCGCCGAGCGTCTTCGAGAGCCTGTCCCGCGGCGGCGACATCCTGCTGCACCATCCGTACGACAGCTTCGCGCACACCGTCGAGTCGTTCATCACCGAGGCTGCGACCGACCCGAGCGTGCTCGCCATCAAGCAGACGCTCTACCGCACCTCGGGCGACTCACCGATCGTGAGGGCCCTCATCCGTGCCGCGGAGTCGGGCAAGCAGGTCGTGGTCATGGTCGAGCTCAAGGCCCGGTTCGACGAGGAGGCCAACATCCTGTGGGCGCGAGCGCTCGAACGCGCGGGGGTGCACGTCGTGTACGGGCTCGTGGGCCTCAAGACCCACACGAAGACATCGTTGATCGTGCGGCGCGAGAAGGACGGCATCCGCCGCTACGTGCACATCGGCACGGGCAACTACAACCCGAGGACCGCGCGCACCTACACCGACCTCGGCCTGCTGTCCTCCGACGCGGGCCTCGGGGCCGACCTGACCGACCTGTTCAACTTCCTCACCGGGTATGCGCGCCACGACACCTACCGCAAGCTGCTCGTCGCGCCCGTGTCGCTGCGCGAGCGCATCCGTCGGCTCATCGCGGGGGAGATCGACGCGACCCGGCGCGGGCAACGTCAAGGATTGATCAGGCTCAAGCTGAACGCCCTCATCGACCGGACGCTCATCGACGACCTGTACCTCGCATCACAGGCGGGGGTCCGCGTGGAGGCGGTCATCCGGGGCATCTGCGGCCTGCGTCCGGGCGTGCCGGGGGTGAGCGACCGGATCCGCGTGGTCAGCATCGTCGGGCGCTTCCTCGAGCATTCCCGCATCATCCAGTTCGGCCCCGAGGACTGCTGGATAGGGTCGGCGGACTGGATGCCCCGCAACCTCGATCGGCGGGTGGAGGCGCTCGTCCCGATCGAGGACCCTGCGCTGCGTGACCAGGTTCGCTGGATGCTCGACGTCCTGCTCGCGGACAACCAGAACGCGTGGCACCTCAACGCGGACGGGTCATGGCGGCGGCGCATCGTCGAGGACGGCGAGCCCAGCCGGGACAGTCACGCGGAGTTCATGGCCGCCGCGCTCGCACGCGAGTCGGAGCTTCCCGCGTAAGTCCGCGGTCATGGGCGGGTAACACGTCTTTTTCCTTTCTGTCTGCTAACGTCCTACCTGCCTCGCGGTGTGATCGGGCCGGTCGTGGACGCGGGGATGGCCCGTGTGGGCCCTCAAGCGGAGTCTTCAGGAGGAAACAATCATGCAGTCGTTCGGAAGCCGGCCACGGCGCTGGCTGGTTCTGCTTGCTGCGCTGCCCCTTCTCGTGGCTGCCTGCGATGGCGCCGACGATGAGAGCGCGGCAGCTGACTCCTCCGAGGGCGGTGAGTTCTCGATGTTCCTGTGCGAGCCCGAGCGGCTGCTGTCCCAGGCATCGTCCGAGGTCTGCGGATTCCAGGTGCTCGACACGATCTTCACGGGCCTCGTCGAGTACGACGCGGAGACCGGCGAGATCGTCGATGGCGCGGGCATGGCGGAATCGATCGAGTCCGACGATCAGCGGGTGTGGACCATCACCCTCAAGGAGGGTTGGACCTTCCACAACGGCGAGCCGGTCACCGCCTCGTCGTTCGTGGACGCGTGGAACTGGATGGCCGACCCCTCGAACGAGATGGGCAATGCGTTCTTCCTCGCCATGGCCGGCTTCGAAGGATACCCCGAGGTTGCGGGCGGGGAGGCCGAGGAGATGTCGGGTGTCGAGGCGGTCGATGACGAGACGATCCGCGTGACGCTCGCGGAGCCCTTCGGCCCGTTCGAGCTGTTGATCGGCTACACCGGCTTCCAGCCGCTCCCCGAGGAGTTCTACGACGACCCGGTGGCATTCGAGGACGCGCCCATCGGCAACGGCCCGTACATGATGGACGGCGAGTGGGAGCGGGGCAGCGAGATCCGCCTGGTGCGCTACGACGACTATGAGGGGGAGGCGGGCAACGCCGACGCGGTCAACCTGCGCATCTACTCGGAGGTGAGCACCGCGTTCCTCGACCTGCAGGCAGGTGAGATCGACCTGCTCGACGGCGTGCCCCCGGAGCACCGTGCCGCCGCCGGGGACGAGTTCGGCGACCGCTACCTCGACAACCCGACGACCGGCTACAACTACCTCGGCTTCCCTCTCTACCAGGAGGAATGGCAGGACGTGAACCTTCGTCGATCCTTCTCCATGGCCATCGACCGCGAGACGATCATCGAGCAGATCCTGGGTGGCACGCAGACGCCCGCGACCTCGATCATGCCGCCGAGCATGGCCGCGCACCGCGACGACGCGTGCGAGTACTGCGGGTACGACCCCGACCGCGCCGCCGAGCTCTACGCGGAGACCGATGGCGTCGAGGAGCCGCTGCAGCTGTACTTCAACAGCGGGGCGGGCCTCGATGAGTGGATGGAGGCGATCGGACTGCAGCTCAGCCAGAACCTGGGCATCGAGGCGATCGAGTTCCAGAGCCTCGACTGGCCCGAGTACCTGCCGCTGCTGGACGGCCACGAGGCGGAAGGCCCCTTCCGGCTCGGCTGGGGGACGCTGTACCCGAGCCCGCAGTATGCGATGGACCCCCTCTACACGACCGGTGCGGAGTCCAACAGCGGGGCGTACTCGAGCGAGGAGTTCGACGCGCTCATCGCGGAGGCCAACACGATGCCGGTCGACGAGGCGGACGAGGTCTATCAGCAGGCGGAGGATGTCCTGCTCGAGGACATGCCGATCGCGCCCCTCTGGTACTCGGTCGACGGGGTCGCGTGGAACGACACGATCGGCAACGTCGTCGCGGACTCGCGCGGCTTCGTCCGCATCCCCGAGGTCATCGTCGACTAGCACGGGGCCAACTCCGGCGGTGGAGGTGTCGTGGGTCGTTTCCTGATCCGTCGACTGCTGCAGATGGTTCCCGTCCTGCTCGGCGCCACCTTCATCGTCTTCGCGGCGAACTTCGCCCTGCCGGGCGACCCGGTGCGTGCGCTCGGTGGGGAGCGAACGCTTCCTCCCGAGCAGCACGCGGCGATCGTGGAGCGCTACAACCTCGAGGATCCGCTGCCGGTGCAGTACGGCAAGTACGTGGCTGGCGTGGTCACAGGTGACCTGGGCGAGAGCCTTGCGGTCAGGCGTGGGCGTGACGTGTCGGAGGTAATGGCCGACGCGTTCCCCATCACCGCGCGGCTCGCCCTCGTCGCCTTCCTGGTCGAGGTGACGATCGGCGTCAGCGCGGGCATCGTCGCAGGCATCCGGCGCGGATCCTTCCTCGACACCCTCGTCAAGGTCTCAACCATCGCGGTGGTGTCGATCCCCATCTTCCTCACCGCCCTCGCGGCCCAACTCCTGTTCGGTCTCCGACTCGGTTGGCTGCCGATCGCGGGCACGGGCCAGGGATGGATCAGCTACCTCCTGCCCGGCTTCGTGCTCGGCTCGCTCAGCCTCGCGTACGTGGCGCGCATCATGCGGACCAGCCTCGTCGAGACCATGGGCGCCGACTACATCCGGACCGCCACCGCCAAGGGGCTCTCGCGAAGTCGCGTCATCGGGAGGCATGCGCTGCGCAACTCCCTCATCCCGGTCGTCACCTTCCTGGCGTTCGACATCGGCGCGCTAATGAGCGGCGCGATCGTCACGGAGGGGATCTTCAACCTCGGCGGCATCGGGGGGGTCGTGTTCCAGGGGATCCGTCAGCAGGACGGGCCCGTCGTGGTCGGGATCGTGACGGTGCTCGTGATCATCTTCATCCTGGCCAACCTCCTCGTGGACGTCCTCTACGCGGTCCTCGACCCACGGATCCGCTATGGGTGACGCCCACGGCCCGGTCCACGGCGCTGTCGCTCCACCCGCCGGCCCGGCCAGCCGCGATGCCGCGGGCGCGAGCCTCTGGAGCGACGCGTGGAGGCAACTGCGGCGCAATCCCCTCTTCGTGGGGCCGGTCGTGGTCATCGGCCTGCTGACGCTCATCGCGGTGTGGCCGACCCTGTTCACCGACCTGCATCCCCGCGACTGCGACCTCGCACGCTCCTCTGAGCTGCCGTCCATGGGCCACTGGTTCGGCTTCGACCGGCAGGGGTGCGACTACTACACCCGCGTGGTCTTCGGGACCCGCGCCTCGATGGCGGTCGGGGTCCTCGTGACCGCGGGGGCCTTCGCCCTCGCGGTCGCCCTGGGATCCGTCGCCGGCTACTACGGCGGCGTGATCGACACCCTCATCTCGCGTCTCGCCGACATCTGGTTCGGCATACCCCTCGTGCTGGGTGCGATCGTCCTCCTCGCAGCCGTCCCCCGCCGAGGCGTCTGGGAGGTCTCGCTGGTCCTCGTGCTCCTCAGTTGGCCGCCGATGATGAGGTTGATGCGCTCGACCGTGCTAGCGACCCGCGAAGCCGACTACATCCACGCGGCAAGGGCACTGGGCGCGAGAGACGGCCGTATCATCGTGCGTCACGTGCTGCCGAACGCCATCGCCCCCGTCCTGTCCTACGCGACGGTGTTCGTGGGGGTCGTCATCGCCGCGGAGGCGACCCTCTCCTTCCTCGGCGCGGGTCTGCAGTTGCCCGCGATCTCGTGGGGGCTGCTCCTCGCCGGGCCGCCCGCACGGGTCCTGCTCGACGTCCCGCACCTGTTCGTGTTCCCGGGGCTGTTCGTGTCGTTGACGGTGTTCAGCTTCGTCCTCCTGGGCGACGCGCTCCGCGATGCGCTCGACCCGAGGCTTCGATGAGGCAGCCACCCGCGACGGAGAGTCGGTGGCGGGAGCCCACGCCCACGGGTTCCGTGGTGCTCGAGGTCGACGACCTCGGGGTGGAGTTCGACACACCGTACGGCGCCGTCCACGCGGTCAACGGGGTCAGCTGGACCCTGCATGCGGGAGAGACGCTCGCGATCCTCGGTGAGTCCGGCTCGGGGAAGAGCGTGAGCGCCCACGCCATCATGGGCCTGATCGACTCGCCGCCTGGCCGCGTCACCGGGGGCGCGCTGCGCTTCCGTGGCGCCGACCTCCTGGCCCTCCCCGAGTCGCAGCGTCGTTTCGTGCGCGGTGAGGGCATCGCGATGGTGTTCCAGGACGCGCTCACCGCTCTCAACCCCGTGCTTCCCGTCGGCTGGCAGATCGCGGAGATGTTCCGTGTGCACCGCGGCGATGGGCGGCGTGCGGCCACGCGGCAGGCGATCGAGCTGCTTGGCCTCGTGGGGATCCCCTCCCCCCACCAGCGTGTCCGCGACTACCCTCACCAGTTCTCCGGCGGCATGCGTCAACGGGTCATGATCGCGATGGCCCTCGCCCTCGATCCCGACGTCCTCATCGCCGACGAGCCCACGACCGCGCTCGACGTGACGGTGCAGGCGGAGATCATGGACCTTCTCGCGGACCTACAGGCGCAGACGGGGATGGGGATGGTGCTCATCACGCATGACCTCGCGGTCGTGGCGACCGTCGCTGACCGGGTCGCGGTGATGTACGCGGGCAAGATCGTCGAGACGGGCGGCGTGGGCGAGGTGCTCACCCGCCCCGCCCACCCCTACACGCAGGGACTGATGCGATCCGTGCCGCGCGTCGAGGGGCTCGGCCACCGGTTGGACCCCA
>SKQL01000061.1 GCA_007119035.1 Nitriliruptorales bacterium
ACCGCCGCGACGTGCCGGGCGGGACGTGCCGGTGAGCGCGCGCAGCGGCGCGAGCGAGTCGTTCGTCACGAGCCCCGCCCACACGAGGTCCCACAGCGCGTCGACGACCGGTTGCTGCTCGCCGCCGCCCGCGGCCCGGTACAGGTCCGCCCAGAAGGCCGCCCCTCGCTGGGTCAGCTGGTCGAGCAGCGCGGCCTGCACGCTCGAGTCCGCGTCGGCGGTCGGCCGCGGCGCGAGCAGGGGCGCCTGCTCGCGTAGGTAGAGCGACACGAGCCCGTCACCGGTGCCGAGCGCACCGCGCCCCATCCACACGACCTCTCCCGCCGCGGTCAGCTCGTCGAGCCACGCGGGCGTGTAGTCGCGTACCCGCGTCGCGAGGACGTCCCGCTCGAGCACGCTGGCGGGGATCGGGGCGCCCTGGAGCTGCTCGACGACCTCGAACGTCCGGTCCACACCGCGCATCGCCGATCCCACGCCCTGCCATGCGGGCAGGAAGCGAGCGAGCGCGGCGGGCTCCACCGGCTCGACCTCGCGGCGCAGCGCGGCGAGCGAGCGCCGGCGAACACGCCGCAGCACGTCCGCGTCGATCCACTCCCGCGTTCCCGACGCACCCGGTCGGAAGGCGCCCTGCACCACCCGACCCTCGTGCTCCAACGCGGAGAGGGCCATCGCCACCGCGTCGGGCGGCAGCCGCAAGCGGCCGCTGACGTCAGCGACCACGAAGGGCCCGTGGGTCCGGGCGAACCGCGCCACGAGGTCGGTCAGTGGCCGCTCGACCGGCTCGAGGAACGCATCGGGCAGCCCCACGACGGGAGGGGAGCCGAGGCCATCGCGGAACCGTGCGGCGTCCTCGGCGGCCGCCCACCGTTGCTCACCCGCGATGCGCAGGCGGTAGACCCGACGCTGGGCCTCGAGCTCGGACAGCCATCCGTGCGCGTCCCCGTCGGTGCGCGCAGCCACCTCGTCGGTGCGCAGGTCCCCGACCTCGCGCAGCAGGTCGGCGACCCCGTCGAGGCTCCGCGCGTGACGCGTCTCCACAAGGCGCTGGGCCTCCGCCTCGACGGTGTCGAGCGCGTCAGGGTCGATGAGCTCCCGGAGCTCGTCGGATCCCAGGAGCTCGGCGAGCAGCTCCCGGTCGAGCGAAAGCGCCTGCGCCCGCCGCTCCGCGAGCGGCGCGTCGCCTTCGTAGAGATAGGAGGCGACGTAGTCGAACAGCAGCGAGGAGGCGAACGGGCTCGCCTGCTCCGTCGTGACCTGTGTCGCCCTCACCGAGCGCGCGGTGATGGCACGCAGCAACTCGACGAGACCGGGAACGTCGAAGACGTCGCCGAGGCACTCCCGGTACGTCTCGAGGAGGATCGGGAACTGGCCGTACTTGGACGCGACCGCCAGCAGGTCGGACGAGCGCTGACGCTGCTGCCACAGCGGCGTGCGCCGGATCCCCGCACTGCCCCCGGTCCGGCGTGGCAGCAGCAGCGCACGGGCGGCGCACTCCCGGAAGCGGCTCGCGAACAGCGCGCTGTCCGCGAGCTCCCCCACGACGAGGTCCTCCGCGTCGTCGGCGTCGAGGAGGATCGCCTCCGCCAGGGCCGCCGTCTCCTCCCCCTCCACGTCGGGGAGCCTCACGACGATGCCGTCGTCGGCGTGCATGGTCTGCACGTCGAGCCCGAGGCGCTCGCGGGCGCGAGCCTTGATCGCGAGCGCCCACGGCGCGTGCACCCGCGCGCCGAACGGGGACAGCACGCAGACCCGCCAATCGCCGATCTCGTCGCGGAAGCGCTCGATCACGATCTGGCGGTCGGTCGGCAGCGCGCCGGTTGCCTCGCGCTGCTCCGCGAGGTACTCCGCGAGGTTGAGCGCCGCCTTGTCGTCGAGCCCGTAGCGGTCACCGAGGACCGCGGCCGCCCGCTCGGGGGAGGCCTCGCCGACCTCCCGTAGGAACGCGCCCACCGCCTGGCCGACCTCCACCGGCCGTCCGGGGGCGTCGCCGTGCCAGAACGGCAGCTTGCCCGGCTCACCGGGCGCGGGGACGACGAGGACCTGGTCGCGGGTGATGTCGTCGATGCGCCACGTCGTCGATCCCAGCGTGAACGTCTCGCCCGGGCGGGTCTCGTAGACCATCTCCTCGTCGAGCTCACCGACCCGACGCCCGCCGGCCCTCGTCCCCGCGGCTGCGCCCCCCGCATCACCCGCGGTGAAGACCCCGTACAGCCCGCGGTCGGGGATGGTGCCCGCGTTGGTCACCGCCAGCCGCTGCGCGCCGGGACGGCCCCGCACCTCGTCGGCGACCCGATCCCACACGATGCGCGGGCGGAGCTCCGCGAACTCGTCGGAGGGATAGCGCCCGGACAGCATGTCGAGGACGCCCTCGAGCTGCGAGCGGCTGAGCTCCGCGAAGCCCGCCGCACCCCGCACCACCCGATGGAGGTCGGCCACCGTCCACGTCTTCATCGCGACCATCGCGACGACGTGCTGGGCGAGGACGTCGAGAGGGTTGCGCAGGTAGCGGGTCGCTTCGATCGCGCCCTCCCGCATCCGGTCGACCACGACCGCGGCCTCGAGCAGGTCGCCGCGGAACTTGGGGAAGAGCTTGCCAACGCTCGGCGCGCCGACCTGGTGCCCCGCACGACCGATGCGCTGGAGGCCGCTCGCGACCGATCCGGGGGACTCGACCTGGATGACGAGATCCACGGCGCCCATGTCGATGCCGAGCTCCAGCGACGAGGTCGCGACGACGCACGCGAGCGTGCCCGACTTCAGTTGCTCCTCGATCTCCGTCCGCTGCTCGCGGGCGACCGAGCCGTGGTGCGCACGGGCCACGGGGCCCTTGACCTCGATGCCCGCGGCCTCCGCGCGCTCGGCGGCGAGCTCGCCCAGCGCCGCGCAGATGCGCTCGGCGAGCCGGCGGGAGTTCGCGAACACGATCGTGGAGCGATGGGCCTCCACGAGGTCGAGGATGCGGGGGTGCACCGCGGGCCAGATCGAGCGCCGCCGCTCCCCCGCACCCGCGGCGGGGCCCGACATAGGCTCCTCGACGACCTCACCGAGACGGCTCATGTCCTCGACGGGCACGACGATCTCCACGTCGAGGTGGGGGTCGCGACCCGCGTCGACGATCTGCACCGGGCGGCGCTGCCAGCTCCCGTCGTCCCCCGCGACTCCGCCCGCGAGGTAGGCCGCGACCTCCTCGAGCGGTCGTTGGGTCGCCGACAGCCCCACACGCTGCACGCGCTGGTTGCTCACCGCCTCGAGGCGCTCGAGGGAGAGGGCGAGGTGGGCGCCACGCTTCGTGCCCGCCACCGCGTGCACCTCGTCGACGATGACGGTGTCGACCGCCGCGAGGGTCTCGCGGACCGCGGAGGTCAGCATGAGGTAGAGGGACTCCGGCGTGGTGATGAGGATGTCAGGTGGCTGGCGTGCGAGACGACGGCGCTCGTCGGGGGGCGTGTCGCCCGTGCGGATCCCGACATCGACAGCCGCGACCTTCTCACCGACGCGCTGCGCGGCGTGGGTGATACCCGCGAGCGGCGCGCGCAGGTTGCGGTCGACGTCGTAGGCGAGCGCCTTGAGGGGCGATACGTACAGCACCCTCGTGCCGACCGTGCTCGGCTCCGGCTCGGTCAGGAGCCGGTCGAGCGCGGCGAGGAACGCCGCGAGCGTCTTGCCCGAGCCCGTGGGGGCGCTGACGAGGGCGCTGTCGCCCTCGATCACGGCGGCCCACGCGCCGCGTTGGGCGCGGGTGGGCTCGGGGAACGAGGCACGAAACCACGCCTGGGTCGGCGCGGAGAAGAGGGTCAGGACATCGTCCATCCCGCCAGCATACGGAGCGGTGAGACAGGCAGCGGCCCCATCGTGAGGGCCGCGCCCCACCGTCCGAGGGCGCGCCCTACCGCCCCTCCTTCACCTCGATGCCGAGGTCGAGCAGTTCGGTGGAGAGGCTCGCCAACCGCCACGCGGCGGTATCGGCTTCCGCCTCCGCGGCCTCCTGGGACATCCGTAGCAGGTCGTCGCCCAATGCCTGCAGGCGCTCCGCAGCCAAACCGCGGTAGTAGGAGTCAAGGTTGATCGCCATGGGAATCATGATGCCCTATGGCCGTCGGGCGCAACCGTGCGGGGATTCCGTGACGGCCGTGGCTAGGCTTTGAGTGAGCGGTCCCGGGCAGGGGGGAACCGCCAGCGCAATGACCGCAACCTCTAAGGAGCATCCTCGTAGTGAGTCCGCGCACGGTGAAGGTCCGCATCCCCCCCGACAACGGCTATGTGCCCCTCTTCCGAACCACCGTCGCGGGCATCGCCGCCCGTGAGGCGTTCACGCTCGAGGAGGTCGACGACCTCCGCATGGGTGTGGAGGAGGCGGCGGTGTTGCTGCTCCGGCGAGGTGGGGACGATCCCATAACGCTCGAGGTCAGCGTCACCGAGCACCACCTCGAGGCCAACTTGTCCACCCCGACGGACAGTGGCCCGGAGCCGGTCGACGAGACGTCGTTCTCGTGGATGATCCTGTCCGCGCTCGCACACAAGGTGGAGACCCACCTCGAGGACGGCAAGGCCCGCATCATCCTCACGAAGACCCGCTCGACGGGCGCGCTCCAATGAACACCCAATACACCCGCCAGGACACGAAGATGCTGTTCGCGCAGCTCCGGGAGACCGAGGACCCCGAGATCCGCGAGCAGCTCGCCCGACTCCACCTGCCGCTCGTCGAGTACCTCGCCAAGCGCTTCAAGGACCGCGGTGAGCCACTCGACGATCTCGTGCAGGTCGGAAGCGTCGGGCTACTGAAGGCCATCGACCGATTCGACCTCGACCGCGGCGTCGAGTTCTCCACCTACGCCACCCCGACGATCGTGGGCGAGCTCAAGCGCTACTTCCGCGACAAGGGATGGGCTGTCCGCGTCCCCCGGCGCCTGCAGGAGCTCAGCCTGCGCCTGAACAAGGTGGTGGCCCAGCTCACCCAGGAGCTCGGTCGCTCCCCCACCGTCCCCGAGATCGCCAACCAGGTCGGGGTCAGCGAGGAGGAGGTCCTCGAGGCCCTCGAATCCGGCCAGGCCTACTCCACGACCTCGCTCGATGCCCCCGCGGGCAACGACGAGGAGGAGACGCCGCAACGCCTCGAGCGCATGGGCGAGAACGACGTCGCCCTCGACAACCTCGAGTACTTCGCCTCGCTCGCCCCGCTGATCGAGGAGCTGCCCGAGCGGGAGCGCGAGATTCTCTACCTGCGGTTCTTCCGCGGCATGACGCAGTCAAAGATCGCGGACCACGTGGGCATCAGCCAGATGCACGTCTCCCGCCTGCTCACCCGCATCCTCGAGTTCCTGCGCGAGGGGATGGACGAGGAGGGCAGCGCCTGACCGCACGCGCACGCCTCCGCGCGCAGCGGCCCTGATAGCGTGGACCCGAGCGGGTCGACCCGAGCGTCCGAGGAGGCGTCCATGCGCGCCCTGTTGGTCTACAACCCGAACGCGACGACGACGAACCCCGCGGTCACCGACGTCATCGCACGGGCACTATCAGCGGAGCTGAAGCTCGAGGTGGCACCGACCAAGCGGCGCGACCACGCGAGCTACCTCGCCGCGGGAGCCGCCGACGAGGGGATGGACGTCGTGGTGGCGCTCGGAGGCGACGGCACCGTCAACGAAGTCATCCAGGGGCTCGCGTGCACGGAGACCGCGCTCGCGATCGTGCCGGGGGGCTCCACGAACGTGTGGGCCCGCACACTCGGCCTCCCCAACGACGCCATCGAGGCCACCTCGAGGTTGCTCAACCATCTCGGTGAGCACCGGATGCGACGGGTCAACCTCGGGACGGCGAATGGGCGGTACTTCTGCTTCTCCGCGGGCTACGGCTACGACGCGGCGGTGGTGGCCGCCGTCGAGCGCCGTCACCGGCTCAAGAAGACCGTGCGTCAGGCCTCGTTCCTGTGGAGCGGTGTCACCGCATACGCGGGCGGCTACGACCGCAGGCGCGCGGACATCACCGTCTCCGTCCCCGGCGAGGAGGCCCTCGGAGGCTGCAAGGCCGCGGTGTGCTGCAACTCATCGCCCTACACGTTCCTGGGGCCGTGGCCCGCGCAACTGTGCCCTACCGCCCACCTCGAGGACGACCTCGCGGTGACCGCGCTCACGAAGCTGTCCCTTCCGTCCCTGCTGCGCCTCGCCCACGCAGCGCTTCGCGGAGGGGATGTGGCGGGGCTCAGCGCGACCCGCCTGTGGGGCTCGCTCGCGAGCGTGGAGTTCACCAACCCCACGCCCCTGCCTCTGCAACTCGACGGCGACTATGTGGGTGAGGAGACCGTGGTGGAGCTCCGGTCAGTGCCGCGCGGGCTCACCGTCGTCGCGTAGCGCCCGCAGGTGCGCCACCAGCGCGGCGGGCGTGTTGGTGCACAGGGCGTCGACGCCCGCGCCCGCGAGGCGCGTCGCCTCCCCGAGGTCGTCCACTGTCCACACCAGCACGGGTAGCCCCTCGGCGTGGGCGGTGGCGATCCCCGCAGCGTCGAGGTCCGGGCTGCCGACCTGCGGGCAGAGCACGCGGGCCCCAAGCTCGAGCGCGATCGGCACCATGCCGGCCATCCGGGCACCCGAGGTGTGCAGCAGCCCCGCCGGGACGTGCGGCAGCCCGCTCGCGAGCCGCTCCACCGCGAGCGGGTTGAACGAGCTCGTCATCCACGGCCGTTGGGCCACCCGGCCGGCGAGCAGGCCCACGACTGCGCTCGCCACCCGCTGCTCCTCGTCGTGGTCGGGCTCCCCCGGGTGGTTCTTCACCTCCACGTCGACCCCTATACCGTCGGGAAGGGCGTCGAGGGCTGCCTCGAGCGACCACACGCCGAGGTGGGCGAGCTCGTCTGCGCTGCGCCGAAAGATCTCGACCCCGTCAGGCGTCCGCGCGTCGTGGTGCACCACGAGCACGTCGTCGGCGGCACGACGGGCGTCGAGCTCCACCCAGGTGGCCCCCGCATCGGCCGCCGCAGCGAACGACACCGGGGTGTTCTCGGGTGCGACATCGGGAGCCCCCCGATGTCCCACGACCTCCGGAGGGCTGTCGAACGGACTCATCGGGGCCCATCGTACGAGCCTCAACCCGATGGGGCGGCAGGCCGAGAACCTAAGCGTAGAAGATTTTTCACGCGGCCCCTTTACCTCCGCGAGAGGTCCGGATAGGCTGCTTGTGAAACCGCGAACAAGCCGTGGGGTCATCAACGAGGTTGATTGTGACCAGAATCACAAAGGTGAGCAGGCCGCGCCTCCACGGTGACTCGCGGAGACAGGACGTACGGGTGTGCCCAGCGGGCAGCCACACAGGGCCCGTCCGCGAGGCGGACGGCAACACACGATAGAAAGCGAGCGCATCCCATGGACTGGCGTCAGAACGCCGCATGCATCGGTGAGGACCCGGAGCTCTTCTTCCCCGTCGGCACCACAGGCCCGGCGATCGGCCAGGTCGAGAAGGCGAAGGCTGTGTGCCGCGGCTGCGACGTGATAGATCAGTGCCTCGAATGGGCCCTCGCCTCCAACCAGGACGCAGGCGTATGGGGTGGGATGAGCGAGGACGAGCGTCGTGCCCTTCGCCGCAGTCGCCAACGGCGGCGTCGTCTCGCGAGCTGACCTCCCCGGCGGGGCGGGCTAGGGAAGAGGCAGTACGAGCTCGACCGCAGTGCCCCTGTCCGCGTCCAGCGCCTCGAACGTGCCGCCGAGCTCGCTCTCGACGAGCGTGCGCGCGATCTGCAAGCCCAGGCGCGCCACGTCGTCGAGGCTCGCCCCGTCCGGCAGGCCCTGGCCGTCGTCGCTGACGACCACACGCATGGTGTGGGGCCCACGCTCGAAGTCGATCCGGACGGTGCCCGGGCCCGTGCGGTCATCGTCGGGGGGGAACGCGTGCTCGACGCAGTTCTGGATCAGCTCGGTCAGCACGAGCGCGAGCGGCGTGGCGACCTCGGCGGGTAGGTCGCCGGGGTCTCCGCCCACATCGAAGTCGATCGGGACCTCCGGGTCGGCCAGGCCCTCGTAGAGCATCCGCAGGATGCGCTCGGCGATCTCCGCGAAGGCCACCTGCTGATGGGGAGCCTCGCTCAGCGTCTCGTGGACGAGCGCGATCGACGAGATGCGCCGCACACTCTCCGTCAAGGCTGCGCGCGCCTCCTGGGACCGGAGCCGCCGAGTCTGGAGACGGAGCAGCGACGCCACGGTCTGCAGGTTGTTCTTCACACGGTGGTGGATCTCGCGGATCGTCGCGTCCTTGACGCGCAACGCGCGCTCGTGACGCCGCAGCTCGGTGACCTCCCTGACGAGCAGGAGCCCCCCCACGACCGCTCCGTCCCGCATCAGCGGCAGGAGCCGCCGCAGCACGACCGCCCGGTCCTGCTCCACCTCGTCGTACACCGCACGTCCTTCGCCCAGCCCGGCGAGGAGGTCCTCGGGTTGGGGATCGAAGGCGGCGATGTCCTGCTTCACGACCCGCTCGAGGCCGCCGAGCCTGCGGTAGGCGGAGATCGCGTTCGGCGACGCGTACTCCACCTCCCCGGTCGGCCCCAGTCGCATTACCCCGTCTCCCACGCGCGGTGAGTGCTCGCGCTCCTCGCTGTCGCCCCCAGGGTGGGGGAAGGTCCCGTCGGCGAGCATCTGCGCGAGGTCCCCGGCGGTCTGGAGGTAGCTCAGCTCGAGCTGCGAGGGCGAGCGGGCGGTCGACACGTTCGCCTCCCGGGTCACGACCCCGACGACCTCGTCCACGAAGCGGACGGGGATGGCTTCCTCGCGGACCGGCACGCCCATCGACCAGTCGGGGTCGGCATCCCGGATCACCCGGTCCTCCGCCAGCGCCCGCCCGAGCATCGGCCGGTCGGTCACCCGCAGGACCTCGCCGACGAGGTCGTCGGTGTAGATGGTCTGCGCGGTGTAGGGGCGCATCTGGCCGACGCAGAGGAACTCGGGCACCGGTGTTCGGGCCATAGGCACCCACAGCAGCAGGTCGGCGAACGAGAGGTCGGCGAGTATCTGCCAGTCGCCGAGCAGCCGCTGGAGGTGCATGACCACGGGCTCAGTCAACTGAGCCCGGTCACGCAGCAGATCCTCGGGGACCGACATCGCTACCCACCCCTGCCCCCGGACCGGGTCCGGACAGCCCTACCCTAATCGGTGCTCGGTGCTCAGCGCCCGAGGAAGCGCTCCAGGCCCTTGATGGGGCCGACCTCGCGGATGCGCGAGAACGCGCGGCCCTCGATGCGCTTCACCTCGGGGATGGTGAGCCCCAGCCGCTCCGCGACCTCGCCTGGCTTGGCGGGCGTGCCATCGACGAGGCCCATCCGGTGCTCGAGGACCTTGCGCTCGATCTCGGGCAGGCGCGACAGGATCCCCGACAGCTTGCCGCGCAAAGCGCGGACCGCGGGGTCCTCGATGTCGTCGTCGCGGCGCCGTCTCGGCGCGGGATCGCTCATCTCGTCCCATCCCTGCCAACAGTCGGTTGTGCGCGGACGGTGCACGGGGGATGCATCCGATTCCAACCAACCATATACCCGTGCCGGACCGTGCGAGACCGTGGCCTCGCCCCGCTACGCTCAGGTCCTCATGCAGGATCTACAGGCGATGGTCGACGGAGCGGACGACGCTGCCCTTCTCGCGGCGGTTGATGGCTTGTGCGCGAGCCGGCAGTGGGACGTGCTCGAGGATCTCGCACGCCGTTGCCGCGACGCGCTCGAGCTCGGCAAGCAACTGTGGGGCGTGGCGACGCACATCGACTACCGGTTGGCCCTGGAGGGCCCGGCAGCCTACGCCGCGCGCACGCTCGTGCCCGGGGCGGGCCGTTTCGCTCTCGGCCCGCTCACCGAGGTAGCCGCGAGCACCCACACGTGGGCGGAGCTCGCCAAGCACCTCGAGCATCCCATCACCGCGGCGGCGGTAGCCACCGAGCGGGCGATCCGTGGCGAGGACCTGCGGGGGGAGGCCTCCCACCTCCCCGCCGAGCTACCTCTCGCGCTCGCGGCCTGGGAGCCCCGTTACGCGCTTCCCCGCTACCGGGACCGCAGCGCCCGTTTCCCCGCGCCGCCCGCGGGCGGCGAGCTCTCCGGCACACCGGAGCGACTGCCCTCACCCGAGGCGGTGGGTATCGCCGGGCACGGGGAGCCGGGCGGCGCCCGCGCGCTCGCGGAGACGGTGTCGACGTGGGCCACGCAGTCATCGGGTGAGGTTCGGGTGGCCGCGGTCGAGGGGCCTGTCGAGTCGGCGATCGCGGCACTGGCCCGAGACGTGGTGCGGACCCCGCTCTCGCCCGCCGACTCGCTCGCGCTGCTGCAGTGGGCGGGCGCGAGCGGCGGGGCACAGGGGCAGCGACCCGGTGGGGCGGCCGGGCGCTTCTCCGCATGGTGGGCCGCCGCGGCCCTCACGGGGATCGAGTGGCCCGAAGAGGGCGACGAAGAGTTCGCCGACTCCCTCGGCGAGGCCATCGCGGAGCTCGAGTGGGTGCGGTGGCGGCGGCCCGAGCCCGAGGCGGGTTGGGTGCTCCGCATGGCCGTGGCGGACCCCCCCAACGACCTCGCCTGGGCGGTGGAGGCCACCGACATCGCGGAGGACGTCGACGTCCTCGGCGAGGAGGACTGAGGCTTGCTGCTCGCGCTCGTCACGGTCGGCACCGCGATCGCCATCGGCTACGCGCGCGGCGGGCGCCTGCGAAACCTCTCCGACATCCGACTGCGTGGGGTCTGGACGCTCGTGGTCGCGGTGACCGCACAGGTCGGGATCGTCGCCCTGCGGCTATGGGAGGACGCCAGCCCGGCCCTCGGGCGGGGCCTGCTCATGGTGAGCCTCGTCGCGGTCGCAGGCTTCGTGCTCGCGAACCACAGGTTGCCGGGGATGTGGCTCGCCCTGATCGGATTCGCCCTCAATGCCGCGGTGATCGTGCCCAACGGCGCCATGCCCGTCTCGGCCGAAGCGATCGCCTTCCTGGAGGGCGAGGAGGCGATCGAGCCCGGCAAGCACCGCATTCTCGAAGAATCCGACGTGCTCCCATGGCTCGCCGACGTGATCCCCGTGCCGGGCCTGCGCGTCGTCGTATCGGTGGGCGACATCGCGCTCGCTCTCGGGATAGCGGTACTCGTCAACCGGGCGATGTTCGGGCCGATCGGCCGTCACTCCGCGGCGTATGTGATGCGGGAGGCGTCGGGGCCGCCCTAGGGCTGGATCGTGCCGATCACCCTGTCGAGCAGCCCCGGGGGCGCGGCGTCCTTGCACTTGCTCTTGACGATCGCCCGGAGCTCACGCTCGAACTCCGCCCGATCCATGCACGGGGGGCAGTCTCCGAGGTGGCGCACCACGACCTCCTCGAGGTCGTCTGGGCACTCACCGTCGAGGTAGGTGCGCATGGACGCGAGGATCTCGCGACAGTCGTCATCCATCTACGTCTCAGCCCCTCCTTCTTGCCCTTCTTCGTCGGCTGTGACGAGCCCTCGGCGGAGGGCTAGCTGGTACAACGCACGATGCAGCGCCGCTCTTCCCCGATGCAGGCGACTCATCACCGTGCCGACGGGTGTCTCCATGATCTCAGCGACCTCCGCATAAGTGAACCCCTCAACATCCGCGAGGTACACCGCGATGCGGAACTGCTCGGGGAGCTCCGCGAGCGCCTGCTTCACCTCCTCGTCGGTGAGACGCTCGAGGACCTCGGTCTCCGCGGGCTTGTGCGTGCCCGACGAGATGCGGTCATACAGGCTGAACTCGCCCTCCGGCTCCGCGGGGACCTCGTCCACCCGCCGTTGGGCCTTGCGGTAGGTGTTGATGTAGGTGGTGGTCAGCACCCGGTACAGCCACGCGCGCAGGTTCGTGCCGGGTCGGTACTGGTGGAACTTGTCGTATGCCTTGGCGAACGTGTCCTGTACGAGATCCTCCGCGTCCGCGGGGTTGCGGGTGTACCGCAGGGCAGCTGAGTAGAGCTGATCGAGGTACGGGACGGCGTCGCGGACGAAGACCTCCCGACGCTCCTCGTCGGTCAGCTCCTGCCGCACGGTGCCCCGTGAGCCCGAACCCCCTGCCATGCCACCACCCCTCTCGGAGACCTACCGCAGAGTCTACGCGTCCCACAGATCACACAGTCCCACCATGTCAGTATGCTTGATGCAATCTCATGTACTATCATTACTTCTCGATGAACGAGGAGGCATGATGACGCGTCATCCGCTCGCGGACTGGCTCGATGCCGGCGACGCGAAACCCCTCGAGGGTCCGCCCGACGACGAGGCGGAGGTCGAGACCCGGCCACGCGGGCGCCTGCGCTGGCTCCTCGCCGCGGCGGCGGCCCCATGGGTCGCGCTCGCGGTGGGGATGGCACTGCCCGACCGTGGGGCGGAGCGGGGGGCCGAGGTGGCTGCAGACGCCCCCACCGATCCCCTGGCCCCTACGGAGGCGCCTGCTGAGCCGCCCGTCCAGGACGCGAGCATCCCCGATCAGCCCGTGCCGGAAGAGGCCATGTCGTCTGCGCTCGGCGAGCAGCTGCCGCACGGCGTCGAGGCAGCCGCGCTCGTCGCACTGCGGATGGGCGTCTCCGAGGTGTCCGGTGACAGGAGCCGCCACGTCGACGCGGCAGCGGTCGAGTCCGTCACGCGCCACGACGGCGTCTGGATCGTCCGACTCGTCG
>SKQL01000046.1 GCA_007119035.1 Nitriliruptorales bacterium
GATTGACGAAGTACATGGGGGGGAGGTCGCTGCGTGTCAGCCATGGCTCGGTCGCCGAGTAGATGAACACCAACCCGAGCAGGCTCAAGGCCGCCGCCACGAGCACCAGGACGGGATCGACGTGTCTCGCCGGTGCGTACGCGCCCATCCACTTGCGTTGCACCGCCTCCCGTTGACGACGCCCACTCATGGGGTCGTCGTAGAGCGCGCTCATGTCCCCGCCCTCATTCGGTCGACTCCCCCGCCTCGATCTCGGTGGCCTCGTAGCCGAGTAGCTCCTCGAACACGCGCCGCACGATGGGCGCCGCGGTCTGGCTGCCGCCGCCACCCTCCTCGACGAGAGCCACCACCGCGAACCGCCTGTCATCGTGCTCGGCGACGTTGTAGCCACCGAACCACGCGAAAGGCTGCCGGGACTTGCCGAACTCCGCGGTCCCCGTCTTGCCCGCGATGGTCGTCGGGAAGTCGCTGAACACGCTCTCCGCGGTCCCCCGGCTCGTGACCCCCTCCAAGCCGTTGCGCAGGACCGACAGGGTGGAGTCGCTCATGTCGAGCTCGCCGAGCAGCGGGCCGTCGATCTCGTCGACCGTCCCGTCGCGGCGCTCTGCCTCGAGACCCACCCGGGGGGTGTGGAGCGTCCCTCCGTTGGCCACTGCGGCGAAGGAGTTGGCGACCTGCAGCGGCGTCGTCTGCACATCGCCCTGCCCCGTCGACATGTTCACCGCGTCACCGCCGCGCCACCGGGCGCCCTGCTCGCTGCACAGCTCCTCGTACAGGCGTTGCTCGTAGCTCCCGTCCGCGGCCGCGGCCGCCTGCGCGCAGTAGCCGTCGCGAGCGCTCTCCCAGAACTGGCGTTTCCAGGTACGCCCCGGCACCACGCCCGCCCGCTCACTCGGCAGGTCTATGCCCTGCGTCGCGCCGAATCCCCATTTCTCCCCCGCCGCGGTGAGGATCTCCTCGTCGCCGTCGCCGGACTCCTCCGCGTTCCAGATCCGCCGGGCGAGCTCGTAGTAGACGGTGTTGCACGACTCGACCAATGATTGCGCCATGGTGATCTCGCCGGAGTCGAAGTTACTCCAGTTCGTGAACACCTGCTCGTTCCACTCCCAGCGCGCGGGGCAGGGCAGCGTGGCGTCCGGGGAGATGAACCCCTCCTCGAGGGCGGCGTAGGCGGTGACGATCTTGTAGACGGACCCGGGCGGGTAGCTCGACTGGATGGCGCGGTTGATCAGCGGGAAGTCGTTCTCGCTGTCGAGGAGACCCGAGTAGTAGTCCTGGCTGACCCCGCCTACGAACTCCTCCGGTTGGAACGTGGGGTAGGACGCGAGGGCGTGGACCTCACCCGTGTCCGCATCGATGACCACGACGCCTCCCCCCGGCGCCTCGAGCGTCGGGGCGATCCCTCGCTCGTCGGGAGTGCGCCGGGCTTCCTCGATCCCTTCCCGCAGGGCCTCCTCCGTCGCCTGTTGCACGTCCAGGTCGAGCGTGAGGCGCAGGTCCGCACCCGGTGTCGGCAGCACCTCGTCGAGTTGGCGGAGCACGTCGCCGCGTGGGTTGACCTCGAGACGGCGCAAACCCTCCTCGCCCCGCAGCGTGTCCTCGTACGTCCGCTCGACGCCGGCCCAGCCGATGACGTCGCCGGGCTGGTAGTGCTCATACCGTTCGGACTCGAGCTCCTCGGCGCTGATCTCCCCGAGGTAGCCGACAGTGTGGGCGGCGACGTCGCCGTGTGGGTACTCCCGCTGCGGCAGCAACTCCGCGTACACACCCGGGTAACGGGTCGACTGGTTCTCCCAGATGTAGAGGACGGTGTCCTCGGGCACGTCGACCGCTACCGGCCGGGGGCGCAGAGGGCTCGAGCGCGAGCTGGAGATGCTGTGCTCGAGGTCCTCGACACTCTCGCCCAGGAGATCCGCGAGGTCGGCGAGCACGGCCTGTGCCTCGTCCTCCTCCTCGGGCAGCTCGCTCGGTTGGACGCCGACCACGAACGCGTAGCGGTTCTCCACGATCGCCTCGCCGTTGCGGTCGAGGATGCGCCCGCGAGGCGCTTCGAGGCTGACCGTGCGCACCGCGTTGCCCTCCGCGAGGCCGGCGAACTCGGAGCCTGCCATAACCTGGAGGAACCACAGGCGGGCGAAGAGCAGCACGAACAAGGTGACCACCAGAAGGGCCAGGAAGGTCAACCGGACGCGGGTGCTCTCCGCCTCGTCGGCGGGAGGTGTGGAACGCTGCACGAGTGCCAAGGGTAGCAACGCAGGTGAAACTCGGGAGGGGGCGACCGCCCTCTCAGCCAGGTTCGGGTAAGCCGCGCTGCAGCCTACCCACCAGCATTCCCAGGATCGGCGCGAGCAAGGCCGCATAGAGTCCGCTGAGTGCGGCATCCTGCAACAGGGAGAGCACCGACACCGGCTCGCGGCCGAGCATGAATGAGAACAGCCCCTCTGCCAGGAGCAGGGCGAGCACGCCTGCGCCCCCGACGATCATCTGCCCCGAGATCTGCGAGGCGGCGATGTAGGGACCTGCCAGCCCCGCGCCGTAGCCGGCGAGGAGCAACAGCAGGGCTGACACACCGAGGATGGCCTCCCCACCGCTGAGGATGTCGAGGCTGAGACCGGCCGCGAACCCATACCGCACCCCCATGCCCGGGCCCGCGAACAGGGCGATCATGAGCACGGTCAGCATAACGAGGTTGGGTACGGCCCCCGCGACAGCCATCGATGGGGCGACCACCGCCTGCAGCAGGAGGGCGGTGATGAGAACCAGGAAATGCGTCAAGAGTCGCATGATCATCCGCCGGCCACCTCGCCTTCCTCCTCGGGGGCGGCATCGTCGGCGCTACCCTCACCCCCGTCCTCGTCGTTGTCGCCTTGGCCCTCCTCCTCGTCGTCGGTGTCCCCGGGGGGTGGCGGACGCTCGCCCTCCGGTGGGTCGACTAGCTCCTCGGGGTCGAGGTCCTCCGGGGGCTCGGGCGCGTCGAGCACCACCTGCACGATCGACAGCCGCCGGAAATCGACGTAGGGCCTCACCAGTTGGAAGCGGGGGCCGACCGCATCGTCGCCCGACTGCGGGACGACCTCGCCTATGGGGAGGCCATCGGGGACCGTGGACGCTTGGAAGGTCCGCGTCACCACCTCGGTCCCGTCGGGTGCGTCCGCCTCGGGGTCGAGCAACTCGAGCTGGAAGGGGTCCGCCCCGCGGCCCCGAAGCAGCCCCGTGTCACCGGTCTCCGCGACCCGGACCGCGTAGTGCGCGGTAGGGCTGGTCAGCAGCTCCACCCGCGCGTGGCTGCCCGTCAGCTCGACGATCTTTCCGACCAGGCCGCGGGAGCTGATCACGACCATGCCGCTCTCGATCCCCTCGTCGGCGCCAGCGTCGATGAGCACGGTGTTGCTGCGCTCACCGGGAGGCTGTCCTATGACCCGCGCGGCGGTGGTCTCGAGGTCGTGCTCCTCGCGCATGGCGAGCAGGTCCCGCAGCTCACTGTTCTCGCGCCTCAGGTCCTCGAGGGAGGCCAGGTCCTCGCGCAGGGCCTCCATCTCATCACGTAGCACCGCGTTGTCGGCCCGCAAGCTGGTTAGGTCGCCGACCGACGCGACGACGTTGCCGATGGGCTGCACCACGCGCGAGAAGCCCTCCTGCACGGGACCGAACACGACGAGGGCCCCCTGCCGCACGGACGCGAGCACCCCGTCGTCACCCTGTCGGTAATCGATGGTGATGAGGACGAGCGCGATCATCGTCAGCACCGCGAGAAGGATCCGGATGCGGCGTCGCTCACCCATCGTGGCTCGTCTTGATCAGCATGCACCTTGCGCGCAGCCGCCGCCTTTGCAGTCCTCCCAAAGCGGGCCTACGTGCGTGAGCTGGAGATGAGCACGCGACGCAGCGCCTCGAACTCCTCGAGGCACTTGCCCGAGCCGATGGCAACAGAGTGCAGTGGGTTGTCGGCCGCATGGATCGGCATCCCCGTCTCGTGCTTCAGCCGCTCGTCGAGGCCTTGGAGCATCGCGCCACCGCCGGTGAGCACGATCCCCTTGTCCATGATGTCCGCGGCAAGCTCGGGGGGGCACCGGTCGAGCGTGTTCTTGACCGCATCGACGATGGAGTTGACCGGTTCCTCGATCGCGCGGCGCACCTCCTCGGCGGAGATGATGATCGTCTTGGGCAGCCCGGATACGAGGTCACGGCCCCGGATCTCCGCATGGCTCTCCTCCGGCATCGGGAACGCGCTGCCGATCGCCATCTTGATCTCCTCGGCGGTCCGCTCGCCGAGCATCAGGGAGTACTCCTTCTTGACGTAGTTGATGGTGGAGTCATCGAGCTCGTCACCCCCGATGCGGATCGACGCGCTCGTGACGATGCCCCCCAGGGAAATGACCGCGACCTCGGTCGTGCCGCCGCCGATGTCGACGACCATGTTCCCCGCTGGCTCGTGGACGGGCAGCCCCGCACCGATCGCGGCGGCCATGGGCTCCTCGATGATGTAGGCGGCGCGGGCTCCCGCCTGGATGGAGGCCTCCTCGACCGCGCGCTGCTCCACCCCGGTGATGCCGGAGGGAACGCACACCACGACCCGGGGCTTGTTGAGCATCGTCGCGTAACGCCGACGCGTCACCTTCTGGATGAAGTACCGCAGCATCTTCTCCGTCACGTCGAAATCCGCGATCACGCCGTCCTTGAGGGGGCGGATCGCGACGATGTGCCCGGGGGTGCGGCCGATCATCCGCTTGGCTTCTGCTCCCACTGCGAGGATCGCGCCATCTTTGGTGTTGATGGCGACGACCGACGGCTCGTTCAACACGATGCCACGGCCGCGCGCATAGACGAGCGTGTTCGCCGTGCCGAGGTCGACCGCGAGATCGCGGCCGAAGAAGTGGAGATTGGAGAGGGACTGGTGGGACACGGCGACATCCTCGAGCGGCTCGGATCGCAGACAGGCGAGTACCTGACGATACCTGACAGGATCAGGCTACCGGCATAACGTGAGGCCCACTGGACGACCGAGCGTACACCCGCCCGACCGAAGCGAACAACGTCGTCCACATAACACCTACAGAACCCTCCCCGAGCATCCGACGTTGCTCCGTATGAGCGGAGTTCTGCTGCTGGTCGTGGGGCTGCTGCTCGTGCCCACGCTCGCCATTGCCCCACCTCCTGCGCGCCTACCGGACATCGGAGCCGTGGCGCTCGCAGTCCTCGGGCTGGCTGCGGTGGCAGGCGCTTACATGATCGCCCGGGAGCGCACCCGCCGCCCACTCCTCACCCAACTGGCGGAGGAGGGTGCTCGGGCCACCGCGATGGCCAGCAGGGTCGAGGCACTCGAGGCGCTGTTCGACGCGAGTCGTGCCCTCAACTCGACGCTCGAGCTGCCCACGGTCCTCGAGCAGATCCTGTCATCCGCGTGCGAGCTGCTGGACGCGGCGGGGGGCTCCATCCAGCTCGTCTGCGAGGACGATCCCCGCATGGTCGAGGTCGTCTCCGCCACCGGACCCTCCGGGGCTGTCCCCGGGAAGCGCTCCTTCCTCGAGGAGAGTTGGGCGGGCATCGCGGCGCAGACTGACGGGGCCCTGCTGGTCGACAGTGCGGGTGACCTCGTAGACCACACCGGTCCACGTGCGGCTTCGATCGTGGTCGCCCTCCGGGCACGAAACGAGGTCGTAGGCGTCCTCAGTCTCTCGGCGGGGCAACGCACACGGCCTTTCGACGAGCTCGACCAACGCTCGGTCGCCTTCTTCGGGGAGATCGCGGCGGGGGTCATCTCAACGGCCCGGTCATACGCGGACGCGGAGCAGGCCGTCGCCGAGCTCACCGAGATGGACGCGATGAAGGACGACTTCCTCACCATGGTGAGCCACGAGCTGCGCACCCCCCTCACGGGCATCATCGGGGTGACGTCGACGATCGCATCCAACGCGGATCGGCTGGACGCGGAGAAGGTTCGCCAACTCGCGTTCACCGCCCGCGAGCAGGGATGGCAGCTCGAATGGCTGGTCAACGAGCTCCTCCAGACGGCACGGGGCCAGAACGGGATCCTGACGCTCACCCCGCAATCGGCGGATGTGCGGTCCGTGGTCAGCAACGCGGTGCAGGCACTGCTATCGAGAGGCTGTGCCCAGCACATCCGCGTGGTCGTCCCGGAGGAGCCGATCGTCTCCTACGTCGACACCGACCTCCTCATGCAGATCGTCATGAACCTCCTCGACAACGCGGTGAAGCACACCCCTCCCGACACCACCATCTCCGTCGGGGCGGCGGCCCACGAGGACGGGGTAGAGGTGACCGTCGTGGACGACGGGCCGGGGATAGCTCCGGAGCGCAGGGAGAGGGTCTTCGAGAAGTTCCAACGCGGCGGCCGCAGTAGCTCCTCGGGAGGGCTCGGGCTCGGGCTCTACATCGTCCGGATGCTCGCGCAGGCCCACGGTGGCACCATCACCGCCGGTGAGGGTCCCGAGGGGGGCGCCGCGTTCACCGTTCGGCTCGCCCGGCTCGAAGGCCCATCCACCGTCGAACGGCCGATGGCTACAGCACGCCGAGGCGGGCCAGGCTGACCCATCCGGGGTCACCGACGACCAGATGGTCGAGAAGCTCCACGCCCACCGTCGCGCCCGCCTGCGCGAGTCGCCGTGTGATCTGGCGATCGTCCGCGCTCGGCGTCGCGTCCCCGCTGGGGTGGTTGTGCGCGACGAAGATCGCTGAGGCTCCCACGAGCAGCGCGTCGCGGTAGACCTCCCTCGGCGCCATGAACGTGTGGTCCGCGGTGCCCACGGAGACGGTGCGCAGGCCGATGAGGCGGTGCTTCGTGTCGAGCGGCACGATCAGGCAGTGCTCGCGGTCGAGGCCGCGCAGGCATGGCCTGACCACCTCCGCGGCATCCTCGGGCGAGCCGACCTGCGGCCGGTCCTCGGGTGGACCGGGACGGAACCATCGTGATGAGGCGTCCCCGCAGTCGGGGCAGGAGGGCGCGGTCGGCGCAGGCGCGGCGGTGCTCAACAGTCGGGCTCCTCGTGTGGTGGGCTCGTCGCCGCACTATCGATGACCCCCGGTCCCTGCTCCCCGATTCAGCGACCGCGCCTGTGGATGGAGCTCTAGGCCTCAGGGAAGAAGAGCTTGATCTCCCGCTCGCCGTTGGCAGCCGAATCGGAGCCGTGGACGATGTTCTCGCCGATCTCCGTCGCGTAGTCGCCGCGGATGCTGCCGGGTGTGGCCTCGATCGGGTTGGTCGCGCCCATCAGCGCGCGCGTCGCCGCGACCGCGTCCCGGCCCTCGACGACCATGGCCACGACAGGACCCGAGGTGATGAACTCGACCAGGCTCGCGTAGAAGGGCTTGTCGACGTGCTCACCGTAGTGCTGCTCCGCCGTCTCCCTCGGGATGAGGCGGAGGTCGAGCCGCGTGATCCTCAGTCCCTTGCGCTCGATGCGGCCGATGACCTCGCCGACGAGCCCGCGACGGACGCCATCGGGCTTGACGAGGATCAGTGTGCGTTCGCTCATGGTTCGGGAGGCCTTCCGGCTCGAGAGGAATCAGGGCAGGCGGAGCATACGGGAGCGGGGCGGTCGCTAGCCAGATCCGAGCCCGAGCGCGGCGCGGGCGGCCCCTATGGTCTCGAGGGGGCCGAACAGCACCACCCCGTCCTCCTCAGCCGCCAGACCGCTCGCCAACTCCAAGGCGGACGGGACGTCGTCTGCGACCTCGACGCTCGCCCGGGACTCCCCCAGCGACTCCGACAGCCTGGCCGCATGCGAGCTCGCGGCGACCCCCTCTGCCACCGCCACCACGTGATCCGCGAGATCGGCCAGCGGCGTGAGCACGCTCTCCAGCCGATCCTCCCGCAGTGGGCCCACGACTAGCACCCGATGCCGGAAGGCGAACTCCTCGCGGAGCGCGGCCGCGAGCGCCTCCGCAGCGTGGACGTCGGTGGCGCCGTCGAGCACCACCGTCGAGGCATCGGTTCGGCGCACGACCTCGAGTCGCCCCGGCACCTGGACGGCTGCGAGCCCCTCCCGGATGATCTCCGCGTCGAGGCCGCCCTGGAAGCCGAGGAACCCTTCCACGGCCGCGAGCGCGAGCAGGGCATTGTCGGCCTGGTGGCGTCCGTGCAGCGGGATGTAGAGGTCGTCGAAAGCTCCCGTCACCGCCTCGAGGTCGACGTGCTGGCCGCCCACCGCGAGCCGGCGCTCGCTCACGATCATGTCCACCCCGGCGGTCAGCAACCGCGCCCCCCGGGCTCTGCACACCTCGCGGACCACGCTGTCGACGGCGGGCGGTTGCGCCGCGGTCACCACGAGGCCGGCCTCGGGGACGGGCTCGGTGAGCGCGCGTGTCACAGCGTCGAGGTCCTCGTCGTCCCGGCCACGCCCGAGGATGGGCGTGAGGACGGTGACGTCGGCGCGCCCGAGGCTCATGGGCGCCTGTCCCTCGCTGCCGCCCTCGAGCACACCGACGTCGACGGGCGCGTCCGCGAAGTGGGCGAACGCGATGGTGCTGACGGTCTCCGAGAACGTAACCGGCTCGGGATAGCGCTCGTCGACCTCCTCGAGGAACAGCTCGAGCTCATCGAGGCGCTCGAGGAGGACCTCCCGGGAGATGGCCTCGTCTGCGATGCGGATCCGCTCCCGGACGTCCTGGAGATGGGGTGCGGTGTAGCTTCCCGCCTTGAGTCCCAGAGCGGAGAGCAGGCTCGCCACCATCCTCGTGGTGCTGCTCTTGCCGTGGCTGCCCATGACAGAGATCGCGGGGTAGGCCTGGTCGGGACGTCCCAGGAGCTCGAGCAACGTCGTCGCGCGCTCGACACCCGGCAACGCAGCCTCGAACCCGCGGGCGGTCAGCCGTGCGACCGCGGACTCGTACGCCCGTGGATCCTCCTCGAGGCTGCTCAATCGAGTGCGACGCGCTGGGCGGTGAGGCGCTCGATGGTCCGTGCCCACTCGTCGGCCTTCTCCCGTTCCGCGCGCACGACAGGCTCGGGAGCCTTCGAGACGAAGGAGTCGTTGGCGAGCTTCGTGCGAGCGCGACGGAGCTCGGCCTCCGCCTTCTCGAGCTCGCGGGATATCCGCTCCCGCTCCCCGTCGAGATCGATCAGGCCCTCCAAGGGGACGTGCAGCTCGCCCCCCGTCACGGCGACCTTCCCCGCCGGCCCACTCGAGCCCGCGTCATCGAAGCGCCAGGAGTCCACCCCGGCGAGGCGACGTATGCCGTCGAGGCCGCCCTCGAGAACTGCCGCCCGCTCCGCTCCGAGCACCGCGACTACGCTCAAACGCCGCGCAGGGCTGAGGCCGTGGTCCGCACGGAAGCGCCGGAGCTCGGTGACAGCCTCCCGCACCGCCTCGAACTGCGCCTCCGCATCCGCGTCACGACGACCGGGCGCGGGCGCGGGCCACGGCTCCACGATCAACGCCCGGGCGCTTTGCCCATCGTCGGATGCCTTGTCGCCCGGTCGGCCGTGCAGCGCCTGCCAGAGCTCCTCGGTGACGAAGGGCGTGATCGGGTGGAGCATGCGCAACGCCTCGTCGAGCACCACCGCGAGGACTCGACGCGCCCCCCGGTCGTCGCGGAGCTTCGCGAGCTCGAGGTACCAGTCGCAGTACTCGTCCCACACGAAGTGGTAGAGGGCCCGGCTCACGGCTGCGAGATCATAGTCGGCCAAGGCCGCGTCCACGGAAGCTCGGGCGCTCTCCAGGCGCGAGAGGATCCAGCGGTCCTCGAGCTCCATGGTCTCGGGCAACCCCTCGTCGGGCGAGACATCGCCCAGGTCGGTCAGCACGAACCGGGCCGCGTTCCACAGCTTGTTGCAGAACCGCCGGGCCCCCTCGACCCACTCCTCGGCGAGGGGCACGTCCTGCCCGGGGCTCGCGCTGCGAACGAGCGCGAACCGCAACGCGTCCGCGCCGTACTCCTCGATGAACTCGACCGGATCGATCACGTTGCCGAACGACTTCGACATCTTCTTGCCGTGGCGGTCGCGGACCATCCCGTGGTTGAACACGACCCGAAACGGGACGTCGTCCATGCAGTAGAGGCCCATCATCAACATCCGGCTGACCCAGAACGTGTTGATGTCGTAGCCGGTCTCGAGAACCGAGTTGGGATACCACGTCTCGAGATCGGGCGTGTGGTCGGGCCAGCCGAGCGTGGTGAACGGCCACAACGCAGACGAGAACCACGTGTCGAGCACGTCCTCGTCCTGGGTGAGGCCCCGGGCCGCGACCTCCTCCCCCGAAGGGTCCTCCCGCAGGACGGCGACCTTGCCATCCGCGTCGTACCAGGCGGGGATGCGGTGACCCCACCACAGCTGACGGGAGATGCACCAGTCGTAGAGGTTGTCGAGCCAGTCGAGGAAGCCCTTCGCGTTGCGCTCCGGGACGAATCGGGTGCGGCCATCGCGCACCGCCTCGGCGGCGCGGTCGGCGAGGGGGCGGATGCGCACGAACCACTGTTCTGACAGTCGGGGCTCCACGACGGTGTCGCAGCGGGAGCAGTGCCCCACCGGATGTTCCCGTTCCGTCACGGACACGAGCAGGCCGAGCGCGTCGAGGTCCTGCTTGATCCGTTCCCGGGCGGTGTAGCGGTCGAGGCCCTCATAGGGGCCGGCTGCCGTGTTCAGCGTCGCCTCGTCGGTCATGATGTCGATCGAGTCGAGCTCGTGACGCTGCCCTATCTCGAAGTCGTTCGGGTCGTGGGCGGGCGTGACCTTCACCGCCCCCGTCCCGAACTCGGGGTCGACGTGAGCGTCCGCGACCACGGGGATCTCCCGGTCCAGGAGGGGCAGCACGACACTGCCTCCGATGAGCTGGCGGTAGCGATCGTCTGCGGGATGCACCGCCACCGCGGTGTCGCCGAGCATCGTCTCCACCCGCGTGGTGGCCACGATCACGCCGTCCGAGCCGTCCGCCGCCGGATACCGCAGCTCCGCAAGCTCCCCCGGGTCCTCCGTGTGCTCCACCTCGATCTCGGACAGGGCGGTGAGGCAGCGGGGGCACCAGTTGATGATGCGCTCGCCCTTGTAGATGAGCCCATCGTCGTAGAGATCGCAGAAGACCTTTCGCACCGCTCGACTTCGTTGCTCGTCGAAGGTGAACGCCTCCCGCTGCCAGTCCGCGGACGCCCCCAGCCGGCGCTGCTGGAGGAGGATCTTCCCGCCGTACTCCTCCTTCCACTCCCACACGCGGGCGATGAATGCCTCGCGACCGAGGTCGTGGCGGCTGCAGCCCTCCTTGGCGAGCTCCTTCTCGACGACGTTCTGCGTGGCGATGCCCGCGTGGTCCATGCCGGGCAACCACACCGCGTTCTTGCCGATCATGCGGGCATGGCGAACGAGGGCGTCCTCGATGGTGCTCGTGAGGGCGTGCCCCATGTGGAGCGACCCGGTCACATTGGGCGGCGGCATGGCGATCGCGAACGGCTCACGGCCCGTCTCGCCGTGCTCGTCAGGCTCCGCGTGGAAGTAGCCCCGGTCGTCCCACCAGCTGTAGACGCGCGTCTCGAGCTCGGCGGGGTCATACGTCTTCGGCAGGTTGATCTCGCTCATCGGAGCCAGTCTAGAGGCGGTCGCCGCAGCGGTACGCGTCGCGAGGCGCCGGTCGGCTCAGGCGCTGCGCTCCTCGCGCTCGATGTCCTCGGAGCGAGGCACGAGCGTGGGGTTGACCTTGTCCCGCACCACTTCGCCGTCGATCACGCACTCGCCGACGTCATCGAGGGAGGGAAGCTCGTACATGGTGTTGAGCAGCACCTCCTCGAGGATGGCACGAAGCCCCCGAGCTCCCGTCCCACGGAGGATGGCCTGGTCCGCGACCGCCTCGAGCGCGTCGTCGGTGAAGGAGAGGTCGACGTTGTCGTACTCGAAGAACTTGCGGTACTGCTTGACGAGCGCGTTGCGCGGCTCGGTGAGGATCTCGATCAGGGCCGACCGATCGAGGTGGTCCACGGAGGACACGACCGGCAGGCGGCCGATGAACTCGGGGATCAACCCGAATCGGATCAGATCCTCAGGGAGGACATCGTGGAACATCTCCGACTGCTCACGCTCACGGGCGGTGCGCACGTCGGCGCCGAAGCCCACCCCCTTGCGGCCGATGCGCTGCTCGATCACCTGCTCGAGCCCGGCAAACGCCCCACCGCAGATGAACAGCACGTTGGTCGTGTCGATCTGGATGAACTCCTGGTGAGGATGCTTGCGCCCCCCCTGAGGTGGCACCGCGGCGACCGTCCCCTCGAGGATCTTGAGAAGCGCCTGCTGCACACCCTCGCCGGACACATCGCGGGTGATGGACGGGTTCTCCGACTTCCGCGCGATCTTGTCGACCTCGTCGATGTAGATGATCCCCGTCTCGGCCTTCTTCGTGTCGAAGTCCGCGGCCTGGATCAGCTTGAGCAGGATGTTCTCGACGTCCTCGCCGACGTAGCCCGCCTCGGTCAGCGCGGTCGCGTCAGCGATCGCGAACGGCACGTTGAGCATCCGCGCGAGGGTCTGCGCGAGGAGGGTCTTCCCCGAGCCCGTCGGACCGAGGAGGAGGATGTTCGACTTCGCGAGCTCCAC
>SKQL01000135.1 GCA_007119035.1 Nitriliruptorales bacterium
CGCCCCACCCTCGACGAGCGCGTCGAGTCGCAGCTCGCCTGCGAGCGTCCGCGGCGGCACCTCGAACGCGGCGACGACCCGGGGATGCAGCTCGCCCACCACCCCGATGTCCACCCCGTCGACGCGCACGCGCGCAGCGCGGCCGGGATGAAACGGCGCCTCAGCGGTGGCCTCGACCTCGAGCGTGTCCCGCCCGAGCACGCGGCGCAGCAGCTCCACCGCTCCGAGGAGGTCGTAGACGTCGGCGTCACGGGCGGGTCGGTCGTGGCGTTCAGGCTCGAAGGCCCCGCACGCGGCGAAGCCGAGCATCTGCGGCTCGGCGGGCAGCGTGCGCCCGTAGGGTCCACCCCACATGCCGGGATCATCAGAGGTCGGGGGCAAGAACGCGTGGCCGATCTCGAAGATCGCGACGTCGGGCAGCTGGCGGTTGACGTTGCGACGGAGCACGCCGAGGAGGCCGGGCAGCATGCTCGTGCGCAGCACCGCCTCCTCCTTCGACAGCGGATTCTGCAGGGCGACGGGGCGGAGGCGACGATCGCCGGCCTCGAGCCCCAGCGCGTCGAGGTCCGCCTGGGCGATGAACGGGAAGGGCATCACCTCCGTCCAGCCGCCCCCCGACAGCGCGCCCCGGACCCTACGGCGAGCGTCGTGCTCAGGGGTGCGTGCGCCGACCTGCCCCGTCGACGGCACCCTGACGGGAACCCGGTCGTAGCCGTGGATCCGCGCGATCTCCTCGTAGAGGTCGACCTCGGCCTCGAGGTCGGGGCGGTAGGCGGGGGTGTGCACGACCAGCTCTGTGGCGTCCTCCGCGACCTCGCAGCCGATGCGCTCGAGCAGGGTCGCCTGCTCGGCTGGGGCGAGATCGAGCCCGAGGTGCGCAGCCGCCCGAGAGGGCCGCAGGCGGATCATCGGGCGCTCGACGACCGAGGGGTACGTGTCCGTGCCGCCGACGAACTCTCCGCCGGCCGCCGTGGTGATCAGCTCGACGCAGCGGGTCGCCGCGAGCGGCGCGGTCTCGGCAGGAACGGTCTTCTCCCAGCGTCGGGAGCCCTGGGTGTGCAACCCGTGCCGTCGGGAGGTGCGCAGCACGGTCCGGGCGGTGAAGTTCGCGACCTCGACGAGAACCTCGGTGGTGCCCGCATGGATCTCCGTCCGCTCCCCACCCATGACGCCTGCGAGGCCCACGGGACCGTCCGCATCGCAGATCAGGAGGTCATCGGGGTCAAGGGCCCGGTCGACGCCGTCCAACGTGGTGAGGCGCTCGCCCGGTCTCGCGGTACGCACGTCGATGCGCGGGCCGGCGAGCAGCGCACGGTCGTAGGCGTGGGTGGGGTTTCCCGTCTCGAGCATGACGTAGTTGGTCGCGTCCACCACGTTGGACAAGGGGCGGATGCCCGCGGCGGAGAGCCGCTGCTGCATCCAAGCGGGCGACGGCCCCACCTCGATGCCCGCGACGGTGCGACCGTCGAAGCGCAGGCAGCGGTCGGTGTCGTGGATGGCGACGGGCACCCCCGAGTCGCCCGTGGGCGCCACCGGCTCGGGCAGTCGCACCTCCGCGCCGGTGAGGGCGGCCACGTCACGGGCGAGGCCGATCATCGACAGCGCGTACCCCCGGTCGGGTGTCACGTCGATCTCGAGCACGGGATCGTCGAGGTCGAGCCACTCGGTGAGGTCCGCCCCGAGGGGCGCGTCGGGATCGAGGACCCAGATCCCGCTGTGGTCCTCGCCCACGCCCAGCTCCCGGGCGCTCGCGAGCATCCCGTTCGAGACCACGCCGAACAGCTTCTTGCGCGTGACCTCGAACTCGCCCCGCAGGGTCGCGCCGGGCAGCGCGGCAGGCACCTTGTCGCCCGGCGCATAGTTCGCGGCCCCGCAGACGATCTCCCAGCTCTCCGAGCCATCGGTGGCGTGGAGGAGGTGGAGCTTGTCGCTGCCCTCCATCCGCGCGACGTCGGCGACCTCGAGGATCCTCACGCCCCTCGTCCCGCCCGACGGGTGAGCGATCGCCTCGACCTCCAACCCGCCGCGGGTGAGCGTCTCGGCGAAATCGGTGACGGGCTCGCGGACATCGACGTACTCGGCTAGCCATGACAGGGGGACTCGCACGCGCAGATCCTTCTAGAGGCTCGAGAGGAAACGGAGGTCGTTCTCGACGAAGAGGCGCAGGTCGGTGACGCCGTGGCGCAGCATCGCCATGCGATCCACGCCCATGCCCCACGCGAAGCCACGCACCTGCTCGGGATCGTGGCCGCCGGCGGCGATGACGGCAGGGTGCACCATCCCCGCGCCGAGCAGTTCCATCCAGCGGCCCCCGTACCACGCGTCGAGCTCGCACGAGGGCTCGGTGAACGGGAAGTAGTGCGGGCGGAAGCGCAGCGGGACATCTCCGAGCAGCGCCTTCGCCGCCACCTCCAGGCTGCCCTTGAGGTCGGCGAAGGAGAGGTCCGCGTCGAGGCTCAAGCCCTCGATCTGGTGGAACATCGGCAGGTGCGTCGCATCCGCGGTGTCGGCCCTGAACACACGTCCAGGCACCGCCACGTAAAGCGGTGGCTGGCGCTCGAGCATCGTGCGGATCTGCATCGGCGACGTCTGGGAGCGCAGGAGCACACCGGTGCCGGTCTCCGGGTCGTCTTCCGGAGCCTCCGCCTCGAGCGGCTGGACGTAGATCGTGTCCTGCAGCGACCGCGCGGGATGGTCGGGCGGGGTGTTCAGCGCATCGAAGTTGAACCAGTCCGTCTCGACCTCAGGGCCCTCGGTCACCTGGTAGCCCAGCCCGACGAGGATGTCGAGCATCGCCTCCATCGTCTCCGCCACGGGGTGCAGGCTCCCCCTGCGCGGTTCCCGCGGCGGCAGCGTGACGTCGAGGGCCTCACGCGCGAGCTCCACCCGGTCGCGCTCGACCTCGAGAGCCGCACGGCGGGTGGCCTCCGCCTCGGCCAGCTCCGTACGAACCGCGTTGATGCGCTGGCCGACCTCGCGCCGCTGCTCGGGCTCGAGCTCGCCGAGGCTGCGCTGGAGGAGCGCAAGCTCGGACCGCTTGCCGAGGTGACGTGCGCGGGCCGCGTCCAGCCCGGCGAGGTCGGTGGCGGCGGCCAACGCGGCCAGGCCCTCCTCGAGCAACGCCTCAGTTTGCTCACTACTTGAGTCGCTCATGTCCTGGCGACTACCGCTGTCGCTACTTGAGTCGCTCATGTCCTGGCGACTACCGCTGCCGCTGCTTGAGTCGCTCATGTCCCTCCGGTGGCTTCCGTGCCTGGCGCTGTCCCCAGCGGGAGCAGGACGTGGAAGTGGGTCCCCTCCGCGGGGCTGCTCCTCGCCCAGATCCGCCCGTTGTGAGCTTCGACTATCCCCTTGGAGATGTAGAGGCCGAGGCCGGTGCCGCTGCGGCGTTCGGGGGACCCACGATAGAACTTCGTGAACAGATGGCGCAGATGGCGCGCGTCGATGCCTCCGCCCTCGTCGGAGACGACCAGGTGGATCCCACCAGGGCCGCTCTCCGCACTCACCGAGATCGAGCCCTTGCCGTAGGTGACCGCGTTCTCGAGGAGGTTGGTGAGCACCTGCTCGATCTTGTCCTCGTCCGCGTACATCCGCGGCAGCTCGGCCGGCACGTCGACGCTCACCGGCGGATGCTCGCGGGCGGCTGTCACCCGCTCCGCGACACGCTCCGCGAGCGGCTGCATGGCAACCACCCGCCGGCTCAGCCGCAGGCGCCCCGCGTCGATGCGGCTCACGTCGAGCAGCTCACCGAGCAGGCGCGTCACCCGGTCGGCGTCCGCGTTGACCGTGACGAGCATCTGCTGCTTCTGCTGGTCGGTGAAACGCTCCCACTTGACGAGGAGCGTCTTGGTGAAGCCCTTGACCGACGTCAACGGCGAGCGCAGCTCGTGGCTCACCGTGGCCACCAGGTCGGAGCGGGCGGCGTCGAGGCGCTGGCGTCGCTCCGCGCGGCGCAGCACGAGCACGAGCCATACCCGGCCCTCGTGCACGGGGCGTGTGCCCACGACGGTCACCGGACGGCCGCCCTCGGCGGTGGCGAGCAGGAGGTCGCGCTCGGGGATCCGGGGAAGGAGCCTCGCGTCGACGTCGAAGGGCCGCTCCGTGTCCCACCAGCCGTCGCCGCTCTCATCGACGAGCGGCAACGCCTTCGCCGCGGCCGCACCGATCAGCGCGGCGGCGGGCCGGCGCAGAAGGCGCTCACCGAGGGCGTTGACATGGCGAACCCGGCGGTTGGGATCGAGCACCACGACCGCGTCGGGCAGCACCTCGTAGGCCTCCGCGGACCCCCACGCGAAGGGCTCCGGCGCGCTCACGGGGTCCTGCCCGGCACCGGGGCGCGTTGACGCACCGCCTCGAAGCAGCAGATCGCGGCGGTGGCGGCGAGGTTCAGCGATTCCGCTGCGCCCTCGAAGCCTCGGCGTCGTCCCTGGAACATCTCCACGCGCACCACATCGTCGCAAGCCTCGAGCACGCCGTCGGGCAGGCCGCGCGCCTCCCCGCCGAAGACGAGCAGCGTGGGAGCGCCGAGGTCGGCCTCGGTGTGGCGCACGTCCCCCGACGCGTCCGCGGCGACCACCCGCAGGCCGTGCTCCCGTGCGGCCGCGATCGTCTCGTGCGCGCCCGCCCCCGACGCCACCGGCAGGTGGAACAGCGACCCCGCCGAGGCCCGCACCGCCTTCGGGTTGCGTGCGTCCACGCTCGCCGCCGACAGCACCACCACGTCGGCACCGGCCGCGTCGGCGGTCCGCACGATCGTGCCCGCATTGCCGGGGTCGGCGACCTCCACGCACAGGACCGCGAGGCGGGCGCCCTCGAGGGCGGTGTCCAGCGCGGGCTCGGGAAGCGCGGCCACCCCGACCACGCCCCGAGCGGTGGCGGTGTCCGCGAGGGTCGCGAGGACCTCGGGCGTGACACTCACGTGCTGCGCACCTGCGGCTTCCGCGAGCCGCGCCTCATCGAGCGCCTCCCCGCCCGCATCCTCCGCGACGAAGACCCGCTCCAGGAAGGGGCGCGCGGCCGCGAGCACCCGGGGCCCCTCGACGAGGCAGCGTCCCGCATCCGTCCGGTGCTTGCGCTGCTGGAGTTTGCGGGCGGCCTTCACCGACGCGTTCGCGGTGCTCGTGATGTCGGGGGTCATCGTCGGTGGGTCGGGCGGGCGAGAGGGCTAAGCCTCGTCCAGGGCGTGCTTGGCCACCACGACCAGCTCGCTGAACGCCTCGGGCTCACGTACCGCGAGGTCGGCGAGCATCTTGCGGTCAACCTCGACCTCCGCGCGCTTCAAGCCGTCGATGAACCTGCTGTACGACAGGCCGTCCTGGCGTGCGGCCGCGTTGATGCGGCTGATCCACAGCTTGCGGAAATCGCCCTTGCGCTGCTTGCGGTCGCGGTAGGCGTAGCGCTCCGCGTGAAGCACCGCCTCGTTCGCGACCCGGTAGCGCCGGCTGCGCGCGCCGGTGAAGCCCTTGGCGCGGTCCAGTACGTCCTTGCGGTGCTTCCGGGCGGGTACGGCCCTCTTCACACGTGCCATCTCGTTGGTCCCTTCGGGAGTTCGTGCGCCGGGCCTACTGGCCGCGGAGCATGCGCTTGACGCGGGTCTTGTCGCCGCCCTGGAGCTGACCGTCCTCGTGCAGGCGGCGCTTGCGCTCCGCGGATTTCTTCTCGAGCAGGTGGCTGCGGTTCTGGCGCCGGTGCAGCACCTTGCCGTTCTTCGTGACCCGGAAGCGCTTCTTGGCGCCCGAGTGGCTCTTCTGCTTCGGCATCTCGTGTCTCCTGTGTCGTCGGCGGAGACAACGAAAAGGCCGCTGCCCGAAGGTCAGCGGCCGAGTCCTTCCGCACGACCGCGCGCAGATGACGAAGACGGCGCGTGCCGTGTGATGGAGGACCCAGGCTTGAGCGTCGGTCGTGACCCCGCCGGGTGGGGAGCCGTCGCCGGCTCCCGCTTGCTCTGTAGTTGAAGTTGCAGTCTAGCGCGGGGGAGGCGGCTAGTCGCGCCCCGGGACCCAGAGGCGTTCGGTCATCGACTCGTCCTGGCCCTGCTGCGATGGCTGCTCCGCACCCGGCTGGGGAGGCTGGCCGCCGCGCGGCGCCTCGGGAGCGGGCTCGGCGCCCGCCTGGCTCTCCGCTTGGACGTGTGCCTGCTGCAGCTGGCTCACGCCGTCGCGCATGCCCGATACGAGCTCGTCGGAGAGTTGGCCGGCCACCGCCTCGACCAGGCCGCTCACCGCGTCGATGAGCACCCGGGCGTCGGGACGACCGAGCTTCACCTCCGCACCGGTGCCGAGCATCGTGAAGGCCTGCGCCACGATCTCCTCGGGCTGGGCTGCGCGCAACTGTTCGACGTACTCACGCATCTGCTCCTGCTGCTGGGCGTCCGCGCCGCTTGGATCCGAGCTCATATGGTCGTCGACTCCTCGTGTCGTGGCTGCCCTCATCGTAATGGTCCGCCCGCGAGGCTACCGGGCACGCGGTGCCCGCGCATTCCTCACGCGAGCCCCGAGCTCCGCAGGTAGGCCTGGACGAGCTCGGTGCCGACGAGCAACGAAACGAGCGCGCCGACCGCGAGGTAGGGGCCGAACGGCATCTTCTCCTTGCGCCCGCGGATGCCGAGCACGATCAAGGCGATGGCGGTGAGCCCTCCGAGGAGGTACGCGGCCATCATCCCGAGCAGGACATGACCCCAGCCGAGGTAGCCGAGCCCCGCGCCGATGAAGGCGGAGAGCTTCACGTCGCCCATGCCCATCCCCCGGGGGGCGATGAGCGCGAGGGCGAGCATCGCGGCGAACGCGGCGAGCCCCCCGAGGAGCACGCGCAGCGCGACCACCGGGTCGCCCGACAGGAGGGCGGCCGCGACGAGCAGGACCACGAGGGCGGGCGTCAGGGTGTACGTGAGGCGGTTCGGTATCCGCTGGGTCCGCGCGTCGATGACCGCCACGACCACCAGCAACCAGGCGAACAGCAGGAACGCGGGCAGGGCGGGATCCGGCCCGATGCGCCATGCGACGACCGCGAAGACCACACCCATCGCGAGCTCGACGAGCGGGTAGCGGGCGCTGATCGGCTCCGCGCAGTGCCGGCAGCGCCCCCGCAGGAGCACCCACGACAGCACTGGGACATTGTCGCGCGCCGCGATGCGGTGACCGCACGTGGGACATGCGCTCGGCGGCTTCACGATGGAGTGCCCATCGGGGATGCGATGGATCACCACGTTCGCGAACGAGCCGAACAACAGCCCGAACGCGCCCGCCAGCACGATCGTCAGGGTCTCCATCACCGCGTTTGCGTCGGCAGCCAGCGGGAGCTACTTGACCGCGTCGAGGAGTCGCGCGACCTCGATCGCCGCCTGCGCGGCCTCCCAGCCCTTGTTGCCCAGCTTGCCGCCCGCACGGTCGACCGCCTGCTCGTAGGTCTCGGTGGTGAGGACCGCGTTGGCCACCGGCACACCGGTGTCGTCGGCGACGCGCGCGACCTCGGCCGCCCGGTCCGCGACGTACGTGAAGTGCGCGGTGTCGCCGCGGATGACCGCGCCGATGGCGACGAGCGCATCGTAGCGCCCGCTCTCGGCCATCCGCCTGGCGACGAGCGGGATCTCCCAGGCCCCGGGCACCCACGCGAGCTCGACCGCGTCGGGGGCGCCACCATGGCGGTGCACGCAGTCGATGGCGCCGTCCACGAGCCGCCTGACGACGGTCTCGTTGAAGCGTGCGGCCACGAGCCCGATCCGCAGGCCCCGCGCGTCGAGGTTGGCCTCGTAGGTCTTCACCGTCGCTCCTTGTCCTCCGCCGACTCCTCGACCTTCGCGACCGCATCCGCGATCTCGAGGAGCGCGTGTCCCATCTTGTCCCGCTTGGTCTCGAGGTAGCGGAGATTCTCCGCGGTCGGGGTCGTCTCGATCGGGACCCGTTCCACGATCTGCAGGCCGTATCCCTCGAGCCCCGCGCGTTTCTCGGGGTTGTTCGACAGCAGCCGCAACGTGGACAGGCCGAGGTCGACGAGGATCTGCGCTCCCGTCCCGTAGTCGCGTGTGTCGGCGGGGAACCCGAGCTCGATGTTGGCCTCCACGGTGTCGGACCCGCCGTCCTGGAGCTTGTAGGCCTGGAGCTTGTGCATGATGCCGATCCCACGGCCCTCGTGGCCCCTGATGTAGACGACCACGCCCTCCTCCGCCTCCGCGATCTTGCGCATGGCGTCCTGCAGCTGGGTGCCGCAGTCGCAGCGCAGGCTCGCGAACACGTCACCGGTGAGGCACTCCGAGTGCATCCGCACGAGCACGTCGGGCTTTCCCGCCGGCTCCCCGCGGACCAGCGCCACGTGCTGGTTGCCGTCCATGTCGGACTCGTAGCCCACCGCGGTGAAGGGCCCGAACGGCGTGGGGATGACCGCTTCCGCCACGCGCCGCACGAGCTTCTCGTGGCGGCGCCGGTACGCGATCAGGTCGGCGATGGTGACGATGAGCAGGTCGTGCTCCTTGGCGAACGCCTCGAGGTCTCCGAGGCGCTTCATCGACCCGTCGTCGTTGACGAGCTCGCAGATCACGCCGGCGGGCGCCCAGCCGGCCATTCGGGCGAGGTCGACGGCCGCCTCCGTGTGCCCCGCCCGGCGAAGCACCCCGCCGGGGTGATAGCGCAGCGGGAACACGTGGCCTGGCCGGGAGAGGTCCGCCGCCGTCGCGCCCTTCGCGAGCGCCCGCACCGTCGCGGCCCGGTCGGCGGCGCTGATGCCGGTGGTGGTGTCGTGACGGTAGTCGACCGTCACGGTGAACGCGGTCCGGTGCGCGTCGGTGTTGGCCTGCACCATGAGGGGGAGCTCGAGCTCGTCGATGCGCTCGCCCTCGAGGGGCGCGCAGATGACCCCCGCGGTGTGGCGGACGTAGAACGCGATCGACTCAGGCGTCGCCGCCTCGGCGGCCATGACGAGGTCGCCCTCGTTCTCCCGGTCCGCGTCGTCGACGACCACGACCATCTCGCCCCGGCCGATGGCGGCGACGGCGTCATCTATCCGGGCGAACATCACTGGACCTCCTGCTCGGTGGCGCGGTCTGCCTCAGAGGCGCTGTCTGCGCCCATGAGGCGTTGGACGTACTTCGCGAGCACGTCCACCTCGAGGTTGACGACATCCCCGACGGCGACCCCTCCGAGGGTAGTGGCTTCGAGGGTGGTCGGGATCAATCCCACGGAGAACGATCCCTCCTCGACCGAGGCGACGGTGAGGGACACGCCCGCGATGGTCACCGAGCCCTTCTCCGCGACGTAGGGCGCGAGCGACCGCGGCAGGGCGAACGCCATCGTCGTCCATTCCCCCTCCGGCACGATGGCGGCCACCTCCACCACCCCGTCCACGTGCCCTTGGACGATGTGGCCTCCGAGGCGACCGTCGACGCGCACCGCCCGCTCGAGGTTCACCGCGTCGCCCGGCCGTGCGTCGCCGAGCGTGGTTCGTGCGAGCGTCTCCCCCATCACGTCGGCGAGGAATCCGTCGGCGGTCAACTCGGTGACGGTGAGGCAGCAGCCGTCCACGCTGATCGAGTCGCCCGGCGCCGCGTCGGACGTGACGAGGTCGCAGCGGACCTCGACCTGGGCGGCGCCGTCGGCGCGGTAGACACGCACGACGGTGCCCGTCTCCTCGATGATGCCGGTGAACATCCCCTATGCCCTCTCCCGATCCCGTCCCGCGCAGCACAGCACGATATCGCCGCCGACGGCCTCGACGTGCTCGAGGCGCCATCGGGGCGCATCGGCGAGCGTTGAGACCGAGAACGACAACGCGGGCACGCCGCCTGAGCCAAGCAGGACGGGGGCCATGTGCACCACCAGCCGGTCCGCGAGGTCCGCGGCGACGAACGCGCCCGCGACCTGCGCGCCGCCCTCCACGAGCACGCTCGTGACCTCCCGCCGGTCGAGCTCCGCAAGCAGCGCGCGCAGCTCGCCCCCGCCCTCCCTGTCGGTGTCCCGGCGCCACACCTCGACGCCCGCGTCGGTGAGCTGGCTCGCGTCGACGCCTGATGCGACGACCGCGAGGCTCGGGGCCTCGTCGTCGTACACCCGGTGGTCGGGGCTCGTGCGCGCGCGCGCGTCGAGCACGACGCGCAGCGGCTGGGCGGCGGGCGCGGGACCGGTCCGCACGGTCAGGCGAGGGTCGTCGTCGAGCACCGTCTGGGAGCCGACGAGCACCGCGTCGCAGCCGGCACGAAGACGATGCGCGGAGCGGCGCGCGTCCTCGCCGGTGAGCCACTGGGAGGTCCCGTCCGCGGCGGCGATGCGACCGTCGAGGCTCACCGCGAGCTTCACCGTCACGAGCGGCAGCCCCGTCTCGCGGGAATGGAAGAACGCCGCGTTCTGCGCCCGGGCCTCGTCCTCCGCGATCCCCGTGTCGACGACGACCCCCGCGGAGCGCAGGCGCCTGGCACCGCCGGCCGCCCGGGGGTCGGGGTCGGAGGTGGCCGCCACGACACGATCGACGCCGGCCTCGATCAGCGCGAGGGAGCACGGGCCCGTTCGTCCCCGGTGGTCGCAGGGCTCGAGGGTGACGTAGGCGGTGGCCCCGCGGGCCCGCTCGCCGGCCGTGCGCAGCGCGACGACCTCGGCGTGGGGTCCCCCGGGAGGCGACGTCGCGCCCTCACCCACGACCTCGCCGCCTCGGACGATCACACAGCCCACCGCGGGATTCGGCGACGTCGCGCCCCGGACGCGCTCGGCGAGCGCGAGGGCGCGAGACATCCACCGCTCGTCGGACAATCTCACTCCCCTCGGCCGGGGACCGGCTCGGGAATGGGCCGAGGCGCGCCCCCGGAGACGCGCGCTGCTTTCCGTCGGGCAAGGGTACCCGCGGGCACCCGACGTGTCGTTCCACTTAGCGCCCGCCCGGTTTGCGCGGATCCCCCGCGAGGTTTGTAGAAAATTGCCGCCTCACCCGGCAATTTTCTACAAACCTCCGCACGGTATGGGATGAAAAAGTGACAAAGCGGGCGGGACTGCTAGCCCCGCATTGGCTCCTCGAGCGCGTCCGCATCGGTGCGGCCGTCGACGGCGTAGCCCGACCCCTTCCCCGTGTGCTTCAGGTAGGACTTCATCTCCGTGGCGGTCTCCACCATCTCCCGCGGGTCCCGGAACGTGCGGCGCTCGTTGGTCGCCACGCCCAGCGCGATCGAGACGAGCGGGAACTGCTGGGTCACCCGCTGGCGGTCGACGACCTCGAGGTAGCCGCGCTCGGCGTCCTCCGGGTGGTAGAGCGAGGGGATACGGCTGTCGAACTCCTCGATCACGCCCTCGCAGACCGCGACCACATCCTGGGGATGGCACAGCAGCATGAAATCGTCGCCACCGATGTGCCCGCTGAACGACTCGGAGGTCGCGTACCGGTCGAGCGCGCTCTGGAGCACCCGTCCCGCCATGCGGATCACCTCGTCGCCGCGCAGGAACCCGTAGTGGTCGTTGTACGACTTGAAGTCGTTGAGGTCGGCATAGATGAGCGCGAGCGGCTCCCCCAGACCGAGCCAACGGGCGATCTCCGAGCGGATGCGGTGGTTGCCGGGCATCCCCGTCAGCGGGGAGAGCGTGCGCAGCTCCTGGGTCCGCCGAAGCGTCGAGCGGACCCGGGCGGCGAGCTCCTCGGGATCGAACGGCTTGAGGACGTAGTCGTCCGCGCCCGCGGCAAGGCCCACCACCTTGTCGACGGTGCTGGCCTTGGCCGCGAGGATGATGATGGGCAGGTAGGACGTGCTCGCCCGCAGCCGGCGGCAGACCTCGAGGCCGTCCACGCGGGGCAGCATGAGGTCGAGGATCACGAGCGCGGGCGGGTCGGCGACCGCGACCCGCAGCGCCTCCTCACCGTCCTGGGCGAGCGACACCTCGTAGCCCTGCAGGCGCAGGTTGACCTCGACGAAGCGGAGGATGTCCGGATCGCCGTCGGCTACGAGTACCGTCTCAGCCATCTCCCCCGCCATGGCATCGTCTGCTGACCCTTGGTCGGCTAACCGCCGCGGAAGTTAAGCCGCAATCCGTCGCAAGCAGGCGATGAACATCCCGTCGGTCCCATCAAGGTCGGATCGTAGCTGCACGCTACCTTGCCGCGGCGACCGTTGCCCCGGGATGCCCTCGGGAACCTCCTCGAGCGACAGGTCGTCGTGGCGCCGTGCCGCGGCGCCGACGACCGCGGTGGTCTCCGCCACCGTCCACGTGCACGCGCTGTAGAGCAGCAACCCGCCCGGGCGCAGGAGCCCGACGGCCGCGTCGACGAGAGCGGCCTGCAAGCGCTTGAGCCCGGTGAGGTCGGAGGCGTCGCGCCGCCACCGGAGCTCTGGCCGGCGACGCACGACCCCCAGCCCGCTGCACGGCACGTCGAGGAGGACCGCGTCGAAGGACCGCTCGGGCCACGGTGGAGCGGTGCCGTCGGCCGCAGCGACCGCCACCTCCACGCCGAGGCGCCGCGCGAGGCCGTCGACGAGCCCCGCGCGCACGGGATAGCGATCCGCGGCGATCACCTCCGCGCCCCGGGCCGCGAGGTGGGTCGCCTTGCCGCCAGGTCCCGCGCACGCGTCGA
>SKQL01000091.1 GCA_007119035.1 Nitriliruptorales bacterium
CCGCAGCGCCTGTTGCTCCCCACGCGCCTCCGCAAGCGCGGTATCCGCTGCGTCGACGTCGTCGGCGGCGGCCCTCTCGGCCTCCTCGGCGGCTGAGAGGTCACGCTCCGCGGCCGCGCGACTGCGGCTGAGCTCCTCGTACGTCGCGTTCGCGCTCGTGACGTTCCCCGCGGCACGACGGGCGGCGATCGCCGCGGTGGCCGCGTACACGCGGGCGAAGCCCGTGACCTCCTCGCGGGCCTCCTCGAGCGCGGCGAGGTCCGCGCGATCGGCCTCGAGGCTGCGGAAGGCCTCGGCCACGTCGTGGACGAGGTCCTGGTCGGGGGGCGCGAGCGCCTCGGTCAGCGCCGAGGACAGAGCCTGCTCGTCGGGGCGACGTGACAGCTGCGGCTGACGCAGCTGGATGAGCAGCCGCAGCAGCGCCTCGTAGCGCTCAGGGCCGAGGCCGAACAGCGTCTCGTCGACCAGGCGCCGCCACGTGCCGGGATGCTCGACGAGGCTGCCGGTCGAATCGAGCGACTCCGCGAGACGGTCCTTGGTCTTGGCCGTGCGACCACTCGACACCAGCCACAGGTCCCGCCCGATGCGCTGCCGGGTGGTGAAGAACCAGCGCGCCGGCGCTCCCTTCCCCGCGACCGCCTTCAGTCCGCAGCCCAACGTCATCGTCTCGGGCTCGACCCCGGGCTCGTCGGGCAGCCGCCCGAACTCGAGCCAGACGTAGCCGGTCCGCTCCGAGTAGACGCCGTCGAGCAGGAGGTTCCACTCCATGCGCTTGCCGGGGTCCCCGTCGGGCTCGACGCGGTAGGGGGCGACCTCGCCGTCGAGCAGGAACGGCAGGGACAACGCGAGCACCTTCGACTTGCCGGTGCCGTTGTTGCCGCGCAGGAGCAGGCGACCGTCGTGGAACCAGAACTCCTGATGGTCGTAGTGGAAGACGTCGACGAGGCCCAGGCGCAACGGCTGCCACCGTGACCGCGTCGGCGCGGGCAGTTCGCCCGCAGCGGTGCCCGCGGGGGCGCGTGAGAGGAGCCACCCGTCGCCGCTGTCCGCACCGTCGCCGTTGCCCGTCACACCGTGGCGGGCCCCAGGTGCCTCCCACGACCGTGTCATGAGGCCTCCTCGCCGGCGGGCTCGTCGAGCAGCCCCTGCTGGCGTGGTCCGCTCACCCTCGGGTCGTCCGCGGCGTAGCGGCACAGCGCCGGCAGCGCCCGGGCCGTATCGCCGTCTGTCTCCACGAGCCGTAGGCCGGCGAGACGCATGAGGGCGCTGCGGCAAAGGTCCCGGGCGCCCTCCGGGGTCCGGGCGGCCTTGCGCCAATGCGATGCGTGCTCCTCCGCCAGTGCTGCGACATGCTCCTCGAGCCCGCTCACCGGATGCCACCTGCCGGGGTCGGCCGCGAGGCGCTCGGCGAGGAGCAGGGTCGCGTGGCCGTCCGTGCCCTCCTCGGGCAATCCCCCGTCGGTTGCCTCCCCGGTGGGGTCGAGCAGGGCGGTGCCCTCGGCGCGCAGCTCGGGCACGAGCCCGCAGGGCTCGGCGAGCCGTCGCGCGAGCAGGGCCCGCTGGGTCGCGAGGTAGGAACGCTCGTCGTCGTCGAGCTCGTCGGTGTAGACGACGGGGTCGTCGAGCAGCCGGCGGGCGAGGCGCCGGCGCACCTGCACGGGACCGGGCGGCGCTGTGGATGGCTCGCCCGTTCCCGCCAGCGCCCCCATCCGGCTCTCGTGGTCGCGCTCGGCGATCGTCGAGGGGCCGCGGGGCGAGGCCAGGACGGTGGCGAGCACCCGTCGGTCCACGTCGTAGAGCGCGTCCCCACGGTCGTCGAGGTAGGCCTGTTCCTCGCCGGCCACCTTGGTCAGCACCCCGTGGGCAAGCAACAGCCGCACGACGGAGACGAGGTCGCTGCGCTCGTCGCGGCGCTGCATGGTGAACTCGATGCCGGCCGCGGTGAGGGCGGGATCGCTCGCGCCAGCGAGGACCCGCTCGGCGAGGAGACCGAGGGTGGTCTGCTGCTCCAGGCGCTCGAGCGCGGCCAGCGCGAGGCACAGCAACACGTAGCGCCGCCGGCTGAACGCCGGTTGGCCACGGCCGGCCCGCGCGGGACGGGTGGCATCGGAGGTGTCGGCGGGCGACTTGCGCAGCCGCGCCGACTCGGGTCCCACACGCAGCTGCCAGCCTGCCTCCTCAGCGAACCAGGCCCGAAGCTCGCCGGCGTGTCGACGGACGAGCGCCAGCGCCGAGGGATCGGGACCGGACTCGGTGAGAAGGGGGTGGCGCAACAGCGCCCGGCGAGCGCGGGCGAGCTCGGCGGCCCTGGCTTGGGCGCGTGCGTCCTCCAGAGCGCCCGAGGCGGCCCGGCCGCTCGTCACCGGCCACCTCCGACACTGGTTGCCGCGTCGGAGGGATCGCTGGTGGCCTCGATCCACGAGCCCGGCATCACCCGGTGGATGGCGACGTGGCAGTCGGGGCCCCGCAGGGTGCCTCCCTCGGTGGGAATCTCCGCGACCGTCCCGTCTCCGGCCGGGAGGAGGGTCACCGCGAGTTGCCCGTCGGCGGTGGCGGCATGGACGGGGGCGCGGGGGTCGAGCGGCCGCGTGAGCGCCTCGCCGAGGAGTTCGAGGAGGAGGCCGAACGCGGCCCGGTCGAGGCGACCGAGGTCGGACAGGCGCACGGTCCCGTCGGTGGCCAACCGCGCCCGGGCCGCCTCGGTCTGCGAAGACTGCTCCGCGAGGCGGTCGCCGAGCACCCGGCGCTGCACGCTGCGGTCGGCTACCTGCTCGGGCTTGCCTCGCCGCTCGTACCGGCCGGTCGCGCGCAGCCGCGGGCTGACCCGCACCGCCGGGGCCTCGGTCCAGGGGGTCGTGTTGGGGACGGGGGTCTCCGACCGGGCCGCCAGCGTGTCACCGTCGACGGTGAGGTGACGCGACGGCGCGAGACCGAACGCAGCGCGCCACAGGCGGTGGCAGTCCGCCTCCTCGGGGGCCTGCGCGAACCACCGCGCGAGCTCGCGGAAGTCCGCGGCACGGTCGCTTCGCCCGCTGCGGCGCTCCGTGAACTCGGTCACCACCCCCAGCAGCGCGGTGATCGCCTGGCGGGCGCGTCGGCGCAGGAGCTGGGACTGCGCGGGCGCGGACTCCGAGCCGACGAACCACTGGCGCAGCCCCTGCCACCGGTCCCGCCAAGCGGCCAGCCGGGCGCCGACCGGGTCTGTCTCATCAGGGCTCGCATCCACCGCCTCCGCTTCCGCGGCGACGACGAGGAGCCGGTCCACACCCGCGACCTCGAGCTCGTCGAGGGCCGTGGCGATCGCCGCGGACACCGTCACCAACTCGCCGACGAAGCGCTCGACGTAGGCGACGAGTTGCTCCTTGTAGGCGAGGAACGCCTCGACGTCCGAGTCGTGGAGGTCGATCGTGCGTTGCAGGCTCGCCATGAACGCCTGGGCGTTGTCGGCGAGCCCGTCGAACACCCCCGCGAGATCCCGCAGGGCCGCGCGCGTCACACTGGGGTCGGGTGCGTCCGCACGGGCCTGGCCGACGAGCTCCCCGAGCCGCTCTCGGATGTCCGCCAGCGCCACGGCCTGCAGTGCGCCACGCCTGCCCAACGCGGCGTCGTAGACCGCGAGCGCCTCCTCGGCGGCCTCGCCGGCGTGGGTCAGCTGGTAGAGATACCGCGCCCGGTTGAAGTCCTCGACGCTCGTGACACGCGCGGTGTCCGGGTCCGCGCGCAGGTTGCCCCACGCTCGCAGCTGCTCCAGGCCGGCGCCGACCTCGTCGAGGCTCGGCGCGTCGTCTCCTGTCTCCGCGAGGAACGCCTGGACATCCTCGGGGCGCAGGTGCACGACGAACCGCTGCTTCGCCGACGCGAAGCAGCCCATCACCGCCCGGTAGCGCGCGGCGTGCTCGACGGTGACGTGTGTGAACACGTCGTGGTGCCCGGGTGCTCGCTCGCTGGCCATCGGGTGCAGTGTGCCGCACAGGTGCGACACACGAGAACCGCCTCCCCTATCGATTGTCGATGAGCACAGCACGACGGTGGGCACGCACGGCGACCGGACAACACCGTCCCGGGTGCGCCCGCGCCAGCTCAGCGCGTCATGCTTCCGCGGAGGCCGGCCCGATGTTGGTGTTGCGGTGGAAGACGTTGGCTGGATCGTACGCCGCCTTCACCCGGGCCAGACGCGCGTACTTGTCGGGTCCGTAGGCGGCGCGGACCCGCTCCTCCTCGTACTCGGTCATGCCGTTCACGTAGCTGCCGATCCCCGCCGCGTGGGGCTGCAGCGCGTCCCAGAAGGACCGCACCCACGCGCGCTCCTCGACGAGGGCTTCGGCCGCCGGGCAGACGCCGACGATGAACACCGCGTACCGCGGCGAGCGTCGGCCACCGAACGCGGTGTCGTCCTCACCGACTTCGGAATAGGCCTCGTCGAGTCGGTAGAGGAGCAGGGAGGACAGCGGAGAGGTCTTGCGCGGCAGCTGGTCCGCGATCACCCCGATCGCGCCGTCGGAGAGCTCCTCGAGGTAGGAGCCCTTCTCGTAGTAGTGGAAGCCCCACGCGGTGGCATCGTCGATGAGTTGCTGCAAGGCCACGTAGGGCATCGGGGTCAGGAACTCGAACAGGGGTGGGAGCGCGTCGTGGATGCGCGCGACGACCTCGGCGTGCTCCGCACTGGCGCCGAAGCCGGTGATCAACAGCGCATAGCCGGCGCGGAGATGGTGCTCCTCGGGGACGAACGGAGCAGGTGGGGCGTTGAGGCCGGCGATGACGATGTTGAGCTCGCGCGGCAGGGTGGCGATCACCTCCCGTGCCAGACGCAGCACCTCCGGCCCCTGATCGACTTCCCAGAAGAGAAGCCCGAACTGCACGACGGAGTCGACCCGGTGGAGGCGGAACTCGAACTCCGTGACCACCCCGAAGTTGCCGCCGCCGCCTCGGATCGCCCAGAACAGGTCGGGGTTGTCGTCCGCGGTGGCGCGCAGGACCCGACCGTCGGCGGTGACCACCTCGGCCGCGAGGAGATTGTCGATGGTGAGGCCGGCCTTGCGGGTCAGCCACCCCATGCCCCCACCGAGGGTGAGCCCGGCCACGCCGGTGTGGCTGACGAGGCCGGCGGGCACCGCGAGGTCGTGCGCCTGGGTGGCGGCGTCGAGGTCGCCGAGCAACGCACCCCCGCCGACCCGCGCCCGTCTGGCCTCCGGGTCGACGGTGACCTGGTTGAGCAGGCTCAGGTCGATCATCATCCCCGCGTCGACGACCGAGGCGCCCGACGGGCTGTGGCCGCCGCCGCGCACTGCGATCTCCAGCCCACGACCCACCGCGAACGTGACCGCGGCACTGACGTCGGCGGCGTCGACGCACCGTGCGATCACAGCCGGACGTCGGTCGACGTCGGCGTTCCAGAGGGTGCGGGCCTCGTCGTAGCCGGGGTCGTCCGGAGCGAGCACGTCCCCTGTCATCGCCGCGTTGAGGACGTCGAGGTCGCTGGCGCCGCGTTCGGCCCGGCTTACCGGCTCCGGGCTCAGCACATGACGTGGTTCGTCGTCGTCGAGCATGGCCATCTCTTCTCCCGCCTGTTGGTCGTCTCGTGCCCGGCCGTGTGCCCCCGCCGGGGCGTGGAGTGTCCGTCCGCCACCGGGCAACGGCGAGGGAGCGGCCCGAGTATCCGGGGCGCGGTTGACCGCACCCCCCGGAGTTCGGGAAAGCACCCACTTTCTCCGCCGAGGAGGACATAATCAGACGATGAACCGGCGAGCACAGCGACACGGCTGGGCGCTGACCGCTGTGGCGGTGGGCGCGACGCTGACGGTGTTCGCTGCGGTGATGTCCATGCTCGTGCACGGCCGACCCGTCGATGTCTTCTACGCGCGGTGGATGTTCCACAACGTGCCGACGGCCCTCGTCATGGTGTGGATGGGCCACCTCGTGCTGCGCAGACAGCCCGCGCACGGCGCGGGCGTCGTCCTGCTCGCGGTCGGCGCGGTCGCGGCCGCCCACGCGGGCGTGATCGCGATCGTGGATGCCCGGCTGCTCGCCGCGGGGATCGACGTCATCGCGGCCGGAACCCCGCTGGTACCCGCGGAGCTGCCGCTTGACGCGAGCGTCCCGCTGTGGGTGATGTGGTGGCTGTGGGTGCCCGTGCCCGTGCTCGCCATGACGGGGCTGCTGCTCGTGTTCCCCGACGGGCAGTTGCCGGGCGGCCGTTGGCGCTGGGCGCTGGTGTCCGCCGTGGTCGGCGCGGCCCTGCTGATGCTCGCCCACGCCATCGTCTCGTGGCCGACGGCGACGACGCCGATCTCCTCGACAGAGGTGCCCCTGGGCGAGGCGCCGCTGACGTTCGGGCTCGCCACCGCGGGCGGGGTCGCGGTGCTCGCTGCAGCCCTCGCCTCGGTCGCGGCCCTCGTCGGGCGCTGGCGTCACGCCCATGAGGAGCAGCGCGGGCCGTTCCGCGCGGTGGGCAGCGCGGCGATCGTCCTGGCCCTGGCCGGCACCCTCACCTGGCCCTGGCAGCAGGTGTGGCGACCGGTGGTCCTGGTGGCCTTCGTCGGGCTTCTCGTCACCTACTCACTGGCGGTGGGCCGCTACCGGCTGCATGACCTCGACCCTGCGATCAGCCGGGCGGCGGTGGGCGCGATCCTCGCCGCCGGCGTCACCGGCATCTACGCGGCGGTCGTCGTCGGTGTCGGCAGCATCGTCGACAGGGCTGGGGACAGCGGGCTGCTGCCGCTCATCGCGGTGGGGGTCGTCGCCGTGCTGATCGAGCCCGCGCGACGGCAGACGCGCCAGCTGGTGGAGCGCGTCCTCTACGGCCGGGACACCGACCGGGCGGAGGCGCTGTCCCAGCTCGCTACCTTGGGCCGCACCGCAGGAGACCTCCCCGACATGGTCGCTCACGTCGCCGAGCTGCTCGTGCACAGCACCGGGGCCAAGCGCGCGGAGGTCTGGCTCGACTCCGAGGGGCGGTCCGCCCTCGCCGCTGCGGCAGGCGCGCCGGCTGCCGACGTTCCTCTGGTGACGGCGCCGGTCATCCACCACGGCGATCACCTCGGCGCGATCCGCCTGTACGCCCGCAAGCCCTCCGACCTCGTCGACGACGCGAGGCCCCTGGTGAGCGACGTCGCTGACTCGCTGGGGGTGGCGCTGCACAACGCCCGCCTGACGGGGGAGCTCCGCGAGCGGTTGGAGGAGCTCCAACGCTCCCGGCACCGTCTCGTCGAGGTGCACCACGAGGCGCGGCGGGAGTTGGAGCGCGACATCCACGACGGCGCGCAGGCCCGCCTCATCGGGCTGCGGCTGCGTGTAGGGGCCGCACGGGCGCTGGTCGACGCGACCACCGACGCAACGCTGGCGGAGCAACTGGAGGAGATCGGTCGGGAGGTGGACGCGGCCGTCCAGTCGCTACGGGACCTCGCGCGAGGGCTCTACCCCCGGGTCCTCGAGGAGTCGGGTGTCGCAGCGGCGATCCAGGCCGCGGCCCGAGACCTCCCGATAGTGATAACGGTGCAGGCCGAGCACGTCGGTCGGTACCAGCGCCACGTCGAGGCCGCGGTGTACTTCGCCTGCCTCGAAGCCCTGCAGAACGCGGCGCGCCACGCCCAGGCGACCCGCATCACCGTGCGCCTCGAAGGGGAGCCGGGCAAGCTGCGCTTCTCGGTCGTCGACGACGGCATCGGCTTCGACCCCGAGGGGGTCAGGGGGGGCACGGGGCTCGCCAACATGCACGACCGGCTCTCTGCACTCGGCGGGCATGTGTGGACCAACGGGCCGTCGGGGCCGGGCACGACCATCAGCGGGGAGATCCCCCTCCACGCCACCTCCACACGACCTGGCGAAGCTCACCCGGCACCTTGAACGCGGGTGCCGGGTGGGGCAGGCTCCGGGAGGGCTAGGGAGAGGCGTAGCGGAATGCTCGCAGAAGAGCTGGCGTCCCGGCGGCGACAACGGTTCGTGGGCCGCGGGGCTGAGATCGAGCGGTTCCGGGACGCGCTCGATCGGCGCGAGCCACCGTTTGCGGTCCTCTACGTGCACGGCCCTGGCGGGATCGGCAAGACGAGCCTGCTCGAGGTGATGGCCCGCTGCGCCGCGGACGCGGGCGCAGGGGTCGTCAGGGTCGACGGCCGGGAGGTGGAGCCCTCACGCGCCGCGGTGAGCCGGGCGCTCGACTGCGACGGCGAGCCCTCCTTCGCCCGTGCGCCCTCCTCGCGCAACGGGGCGGGCTCGGACCCTCGTCTCGTCCTCCTGATCGACGGCTACGAGCACCTCGCCGAACTGGACGAATGGCTCCGAACAGAGCTCCTGCCGGGCATGCCGCCGTCGACGGTGACCGTGCTCGCCGGTCGTGAGCCCCCGCGTGCGGCCTGGCGGGCGGACCCCGCGTGGCGGGACCTCCTCGCCGTGGCGCCGCTGCGCAACCTGAGCGCAGCGGAGAGCCGCGACTACCTCACGCGCTGCGGCGTGGAACCCGACCTGCACGGGCGCATCGTCGCCCGCACCTACGGCCACCCACTGGGGCTGTCGCTGCTCGCTGACGCGGCGCTGCGAGGGGGCGCGCGGGCAGTGGAGCCGCTGCCCCGCGATGTCGTCGGCGCGCTCGTGCAACGGTTTGTCGAGGTCGTCCCGAGCGGGTGGCAGCGCCGGGCGCTGGCCGTCTGCGCGCTCGCGCGCGCGACCAGCGAACCGCTGCTGCGTGCCGTCCTCGACGAGGGGCAGGCACGCGAGGCGTTCGAGTGGCTGGCGGGCTTGCCGTGCGTCGAGCCCACCGCCGACGGTCTCGCGCCGCACGAGCTGGCACGTGACGCGCTGGCCTCCGACCTGCGCTGGCGCGACCTCGAGCTGTACGGGCACGTGTTCCGCCGCGTCCGCGCCCACCTCCAGGAGCGCCTGCGCACCACACGGGGCCGCGAGGTGCTCCGGGCGGTGTCCGACTTCAAGTTCCTGTACCGCGGCGTGCCGGTCGAGCCCTCACCGATCGACTGGTCGGCGTGGGGCCGCCACTTCCCCGAGACCCCCGGCGTCGACGACCAGGCAGCGATCGTTGCCATCGCCGGGGCGTTGCAGGGAGAGGAGTCCGCTGCCCTCGTGCGCCACTGGCTCGACCGCCAGCCCGAGGCGTTCACCGTCGTGCGACGCGAGGACGGGGTTGTCCGTGGCTTCCTCGCATTGCTGGACCTGACGGCGGCGTCGCAGGCCGACCGCGAGGCAGATCCCGGAGCGCAGGCCGCCTGGGACCACGCGCACCGTATCGCCCCACCACGCCCTGGCGAGAGGGTCACGCAGCTGCGCTTCGTGGTCGACGCCGACGCCTATCAGGACCCGTCGCCGACCCTCAACGCCGCACCCCTCGTCACCAACGCGCGCTACCTCACCGTCGGTGTCCCGGCCTGGGACTTCCTTACGCTCCAGGAGCCGGAGAAGTGGCACGCCTTCTTCGCGGCGGCCGACTTCCCACGGGCCCAGGGTGCCGGCTTCGTCGTCGGGGACCGGCGGTACGGGCTGTACGCGCACGACTTCCGGCGCGTGCCGCTGGAGGCGCTGCTGGAGCGCTGGACCGAGCAGGCCCTCCAGCAGGACCCCAGTCTCGTCCCTGCCCCGGCCGCGGAGGTGCTCGTCCTGGCCGAGAACGAGTTCTGCGACGCCGTGCGCCAGGCGCTGCGCGATCTACAGCGGCCGGACCTGCTGGCCCGCAACCCGCTGCTGCGGACGAGGCTGCTCCGCGAACGCGCCGGCAGCGGCGAGCCCGACGCCGCCCTCCTCGGGGACCTGCTGGGCGAGGCGGTCGGCGCACTCAGGGGCCATCCCCGCGACGACAAGCTGTTCCAAGCCCTCGAGGCCACCTATCAGCGACCCGCGCCGACGCAGGAGGCCGCCGCCCGTGCCCTCGGCCTGCCATTCAGCACGTACCGGCGCCACCTCACCCAGGGCGTCACACGCGTGTGCTCCGGGCTGTGGCAGCAGGAGCTGCGCGACGGCAGCCTCCTCGCGGGCCGCCTCGAGTGAGCAGGACATGAGCAGCACCGGGCAGCCATCGGTCTGGTGATCGATCACCGCACCGGGTCACGCTCCCGACATCCGAGGTACGAGGAGAGGACGGAGGGAGCGAATGAGTCCGGCAAGGATGATCGGAGCGGTGCTGCTCGCACCAACGTTGGCACTGCTCGCAGTTGCGGTCGTGGCGACCGTGTGCAACAGGAGGTGGACGTGAGCGACTCGCCACCCCACGTGGCGCAGGCCTCCGACCACCAGACCCTTCAGTGGCTCGGGCAGACCACGGTCGAGGTCCTGCTGGACGCCGCCGCGAGCGGGGGACGCCTCACGATCCTGCGCGGCCGACAGTTCGCAGGTGACGCCGCGCCCTGGCACGTCCACGGGCGCGAGGACGAGACGATGATCATGCTCGACGGCGAGGCGCTCGTCTGGATCGGGGAGAGCGGCCAGGAACAGCGTCTCGTCTCCGGCGGTGTGGCGTGGATGCCCAGGGACGTCCCCCACGCCTACGTGATCGACTCCGACACCGCCGACGTCCTGTTCGTGGCGACGCCCGGGGGCCTGGAGGGCTTCTTCCGGCACGCGGGACACGACCTGACCACCCCGTCCCCGGAGAGTTGGTCGCTCACCCCTGACGCGCTGGCGGCCTCGTTCAGCGAGCACGGAGGCACCATCCTGGGGCCGCCGCCGGACCCGAGTGCCGGCTGACCCCGCCCGCGGCGCCCTCGCGCAGCAGCCGCAGCTTATGGGCTCTTTGTCGCTCGCCGAAGCGCTGCCGGCTTCGCGCTTGGGTGTCCCGTAGGCTGCGCCGCGAGAGGTGGTCGATCATGCGGAAGCTACGGGTGTGGAGCTGGAACGTCGCCGGCGCCGACGTGTGGGCGCAGTTGCGCGAGGGCGATGTCGACGCCGCGTTGTTGCAGGAGGCGCCGGCGCCCGATGGCTGGCCGTACACCGTTGCCCCTGATCCGGCTCAGGGCTGGCACACCGCCGGATGGGACACCGATCGGTGGCCGCGACGGACGATGGTCGCCGCTGCGAGCAACCGGGTCGCTCTCGAGCCGTGGCGCCTTCTCAACCTCGACAGCGCCGCCCACCGGCTGCTGTCGGATCTGTCGGGCCTTATCACCGGCAGGGCGGATCACCGGGTGATCGCCGCGGGTGAGAGTACCGACTGGGACGCGATCTTCTGCCGGACGGTTTCGGACCGGGGCGCCTCGGCGCCTGAAGCGCCACGCTGCCAGTGTCCCGCTTGCGTCCAACGCTGCTCGCACGATCGTCCTCACAGTGATCTGACCGATTGCTAACCTCCACGTGACGTTCGTCGGGTGGCTGCTGAAGGAGAGGGCGGGATCATGGGTACGCATGCGCACAGGCTGAGCGGGCTGTTGGGAGTCGTGGGGCTCACAGCCCTGGCGATCGTGGCGGTCATGGTGTGGCTCGCGCCGCCCGCGGCGGGGGAGCCCGACGTCGTGATCGAGGTCGACACCCATCAGGACCTCCCGTTCCTGCCGGCCAACCACGTCAACTGTTTCGGGGACGACTCCGACCTCTGTTCCTTGCGGTCGGCCGTCGAGCAGATCGAGCTCGGGCACGGGGGGATCACGCCGAACGACCACGTCGAGATCGTCATCGACGGCGTTGGGACCATCACGTTGCACGACAGCCTTGGCCAACTCGCGACTTCGCACAATGGTCGCATCGTGTTGCGCGGCCCGGAGGGCGACAGCCGGCAGGTGATCGACGCGGGTGGTGACGGCGGCACCGGCGAGCGCATCTTCTTCCTGCCGAACCTCGGGCGCATGGTTCTGCACGACATGGAGTTGCGCGGCGGACGCGCGGTCGGCGGCGGAGGCCCCAACGAGCACGGTGGCGCCATCTCCATCCAGGGATCGGTGGAGGCGTACGACAGCGCCTTCATCGACAACCACGGGGAGCTGGGCGGTGCCATCTTCGCCGGTAACGTCACGCTCTCGAACACCGAGCTGCGGGACAACGAGGCCACGGTGGCCGCTGGCGCGGTGCGGAGCTTCAGGGGCACGGTCGTGATCGACAACGGCACAGCGTTCACCGACAACACCTCCGCTGGCCGTGCCGGCGCCATCGAGGTGATCGAAGGCGTGCTCGAGATCTCCGACGCGGAGCTCACCGGCAACGAAGCCCAAAGCGCAAGCATCGCCGGCCGCGGCGGGGCCGTCTCCGTCGACGGCGACGAGTGGGTGAGCGACGTGGAGGTCTCGGGAACCACTTTCACCGGTAACAGCGGTGGTGAGGGTGGAGCGATTCGCACCAACCAGGCGACCCTGAGCGTCATCGACAGCGAATTCGAGGGCAACACCTCCCGCGACGACGACGGCGGCGCGATCCGCATACGTGGAGAGGACCACTCCATCACGATCGACGACAGCACCTTCCGTGCCAACGAGGCCGACTCACGTGGCGGCGCGGTCGGCTCGGCGCAGTCCAACGTGACTCTCACCAACAGCACGTTCGTCGACAATGAGGCCGGTTCGGTCGCCGGCGCGCTGCTCGCACGGGAGGCCGACGTCTCCACGAG
>SKQL01000087.1 GCA_007119035.1 Nitriliruptorales bacterium
CGGCGGCCTGCGCGGCGAGGTGGTAGCCGAAGGGCCCCGCCCCCGTGATGGTGGCGTCGACGACGGGGCTGACCACGCTGTGGTGGCGGAACGGCTCCCGCGCGGCGGTCTGCGACAGGTGGACCTCGATGACGGGCATCGACAGCAGCTCGACCGCGTCGTGGAGGGCGTAGCTGTAGTGGGTGAGCGCCCCGGGGTTGAGGATCACCGCCTCGGTGCCGTCACGGCGGGCCGCGTGGAGCCGCTCCACGAGCGCGCCCTCGTACTCGGTCACGAAGTCGTCGACCTCGTCGACCTCCGCGGCGACGATCGAGACGATGTCGGCGAGCGTCGCGGTCCCGTACACCGCGGGGTCCCGGGTCCCGAGCTGGGAGAGGTTCGGCCCGTGGGCAAGGAGGACGCGCACTAAGATCTGCTCCCGTCTGGACGACTGTTCAGTGAAGCGCAGTCTAACCATCACCATCGGAGCGACCTCATGCGCCTGCGCCTCGAGACCAACCCGGTCGTGTTCGGCGTGTCCGTGCTCGTCATCCTCACGTTCCTCATCGCGGGAGTCGTCGCGACCGACACGCTCGAGCGCGCCTTCGCCACATTGCAGCAGGGCATCGCCACGACACTGGACTGGTACTACGTCCTCGTCGTCGGGGGCTTCCTCGTGTTCGTGGTGTGGCTCGGGGCGAGCCGGTTCGGCCGGATCCGCCTCGGCGACCAGGACGAGAAGCCCGAGTACCGCTACCTCACGTGGTTCGCGATGCTGTTCACCGCGGGGATGGGCATCGGCCTCGTGTTCTGGGCGGTGGCCGAGCCGTTGTCGCACTTCACGAACCCGCCGATGGCCGAGGGCGGCACCGCGGCCGCGCAGGCGGAGGCGATGCGGTTCACGTTCTTCCACTGGGGACTGCACGCGTGGGCGATCTACGTCCTCGTAGGTCTGTCGCTCGCCTACTTCTCCTACCGCCACGGCCTGCCGCTCTCGATCCGCAGCACGCTGCACCCGCTGCTCGGCGGACGCATCCACGGGCGCTGGGGCGACGCGGTCGACACGTTCGCGGTGTTCGGCACGATGTTCGGGGTCGCGACCTCCCTCGGCTTCGGCATCCTGCAGGTCAATGCGGGCCTCGCCGACCTCGGTCTGCTCGAGCAGTCGACGACGGTCCAGCTCGTCCTCATCGCGGTCATCACGCTCGCCGCGATCGCGTCGCTGATGGCGGGGCTCGACAAGGGGATCCTGCGGTTGTCGGTGACCAACCTCGGCGTCGGCGTGACGCTGATGACGTTCGTGCTCCTCGCGGGCCCGACGACCCAGATCCTCGCGGGCTTCGTCCAGCAGCTGGGCTATTACGTCCAGACGCTGCCGGAGACGACGCTGTGGACCGACGCGCAGGCCCGCACCGGCTGGCAGGCGAGCTGGACCATCTTCTACTGGGGCTGGTGGATCGCGTGGTCGCCGTTCGTCGGGGTGTTCATCGCCCGCGTCTCGCGGGGGCGCACGATCCGCGAGTTCGTCTTCGGCATCCTGCTCGTGCCCGTGGCGCTCACGTTCCTGTGGATGGCGGTGTTCGGCAACGCCGCGTTCTCGATCGACGCGGCCACCGACGGTCAGCTGTCCGCCCAGGTCGCGGAGGACCCCGCCATCGCGCTGTTCGGCCTGCTGGGCGAGCTGCCGCTGAGCACGATCACGACGGTGCTCGCGATCCTGCTCGTGGCGACGTACTTCGTCACCTCGTCGGACTCCGCCTCGCTCGTGATCGACCTCCTGACCTCGGGAGGCAACACCGACCCGCCGAAGATCCAGCGGGTGTTCTGGGCCACGCTCGAGGGCGCGATCGCCGCGGTGCTGCTCCTGACCGGCGCGGGAGGCCTCCAGGCGCTGCAGACCGCCGCGATCATCACCGCGCTGCCGTTCAGCCTCATCATGCTCGTGATGGCCTACGGGCTCGCGCGCTCGCTGTACGCCGACGACCGCCTGCAACCGCTCGACCGCATCTCCCTCGCCGATCCCGACCACGAGCGCGTGCCCGACACGGGCGAGCCGGGGCGCAGCCCCTTCGCCGACGGCGTGCAGGGCGCGCCGTGAGGGTCGCTCCCCGCCACCACTGTCATCACGCTGGGTGGGAAGTTAGGCTGTGTCGGAGTTCTGTAGCCTGTCACGGGGGCGGCACGGCCATGCAGCCGGTGCCGTGGGGTGGGCCTCGTGAGCGTGCGAACCGCACCGACCGGAGGGGCCCGTGGACCTACGTGACCGCCTGACCCGCCTCCTCGCCCTCAGCGCGGACGTCTCCGGCGTGCTCGACGTGCAGGCCGTCGCGGCCCGCGTCGCGGAGACCGTCACCGAGGTCACCGAATTCCAGGTCGCCACCGTGACGGTGCGCGAGGGCGACCGGTGCCGCCGGCTCGCGGCCGCGGGCATCGACGACGCGCGCCTGGGGCTCGAGTCCCCCTTCGAGGAGTGGGCCCGGCTGCTCGACGAGCGGTTCCTCGTCGGCTCCCTCAGCTACCTGATCGACACCGCGGAGGCCGAGTCCATCTCCTGGATGCGGCAACCCGACCGCCACGATCTCCCCAGGCGAAGCGTCCCCGGGCAGACGTGGACCGAGAACCACGGCCTCGTCCTGACGCTCAAGGACAACCACGGCGAGATCGTGGGCTTCGTCTCCGTCGACGCGCCGCGCTCCCACGCGCTGCCCGACTCGCAGACCATCGAGCTGCTCGAGCTCGTCGCCCACCAGGCGCAGGCGGTGCTCGTCAATGCCCGGCTCTACGAGACCGCCCAGCGCCAGCGCCGTGCCGCGGAGACGCTGCGCGACGTCATCGAGGTCGTGTCGGGCAGCCTCGACATGGCCGAGATCAACGACCGCTGCTGCGAGGCCGCGTCGGTCAACAGCGTCGGCGACCGCGCGACGATCTTCCTCCACGACCCCGAGCTCGAGGCGTTCCGCGCGGTCGCGACGCGGACAGCCGGCCACGACGGGCCGCAGCCGCCTCCCTCACCCGCGCCGATCCCGCAAGGAGAGCTGCCGACCTTCCTCGCCGCCCTCGACGACGGCGAGCCCCGTTTCTGCGAGGACCTCGGCGACTGCGCGCTCGTCGAGTCCGAGCGCACGTTCCACGAGCACTTCGGCGTCCGGTCGTTGGCGGTCTACCCGCTGATCGCCAACGAGCGCAAGGTGGGGGTTCTCACCGTCGACTCCTCGACCGACGAGGTCGCCTTCCCCGACGACGAGCGCGAGCTCATCGGCCAGATCGCCCGGCACGCGGCGTTGGCGATCCGGCAGGCGAGGTTGCACGAGGCCGCGCGCGACCAGGCGTCGCGGGTGACCCAACTCCACGAGCTGACGAAGGTGATGACCGAGACGTTCGACTTCTCCGTGATCTTCGACGAGCTGTCCCAGGCGGTGCGCGCCCGCAGCCCCGTCCAGTCGGTGTCGGTGTTCGAGGTCGGCGGCGACCACGTCGAGTTGCTACGCGCCGACCTCGGCGACTTCCAGGAGGGCCAGCTCGAGCTGCCCTTCCAGGTCATCGCGATCCAGGGCGGCCTCTCCGACATCCTCGAGAAGGTCGCCGAGGACGGCACCGTCCTCATCGACGACGTCTCCGCCTACCCCGACCTCCACGCGGTGACGCTGCCACAGACGCGCTCGATGCTCGTCGCGGGGCACCTGCGCGAGGAGGACGCGCGGATCGCGCTCGTGACCACGAGCACCGAGGCGGGCACGTTCACCCGCGACGACGCGGCGTTCCTCGGCGGGCTCGTGCAGGTCGCCGCGCTCGCGCTGCGCAACTCGCGGCTGTACGAGCGGACCCGTCGGGCCGCGGAGCGCGACGACCTCACCGGCCTCAAGAACCGCCGCATGTTCTGGACCGAGTTCACCCAGAGCCTCGCGGGCGCGACCCCGGACAACCCGACCGCGCTCGCGGTGATCGACGTCGACGACTACAAGCGGGTCAACGACGAGTACGGCCACGCGGTCGGCGATCAGGTCCTCGCCCACGTCGCGGACCGCCTGTCGCGCAGCGTGCGCCAGACCGACACGCTGTACCGCATCGGCGGCGACGAGTTCACCCTCGTGATGCCGGGCACGACCCGCGAGGAGGCCGACCGGGTGATCTCCCGCGCGGCGGGTCGGATCGGCCGCACGCGGATGCGGGTGCCCCTGCCGACGGTGTCGGCGGGCATCGCGGTCGCGCCCGAGGACGGCACGGAGGGCGACGAGGTCTTCTACGCCGCCGACTCCGCGATGTACGTCAAGAAGCGCGGCACCAAGGCCGAGCGCAACCGGGATCACGTCCCCGGAGGTGCGTGAGGGTCGACCCGTTCTCCATGGGACTCGACCACGGCCTGCGCGATCGCCAAGTCCTCGAACGCGACGCCTACGTTCTTGAACAGTGTCAGCTCAGCATCCACCGCCGGGCCGGACCCGCCCACACCTGCCGACGCCACGACGGACGCCAGCTCGGTCAGCTCGACGTCTTCAGGCAGTGCTCCACTTGCCATCGCCATGCTGAGCTCCCCCGATTCCAGCAGGGCTCCCTCCCTGGTCTCGACCACGATGCGAACGCTCGCCATCGTGCGGTCATCGAGCTCCCGACGGTCCGGGCGATACACCCCAACCGCATTGATATGCGTGGGGCCCTTGAGCAGGGCCCCATCGAAGACCGGCACTGCGCTCGTCGTGCATGTGCAGACGATGTCGGCCTCTGACACCGCGTCGGCACTGCCGATCTCGGCCTCGAGGCCCCGGGACCGGCAGTAGCCGACGAGATCCTGCGCTCGCTCCCGGCCCTTGGACACCACTACGACACGGCGCACCGGACGCACGGCCACCATGGCATCCACGTGACTGCGCGCCTGGACGCCCGCACCGAACACAACGAGCGTCCGCGCATCGACCGGCGCCAGGTGCTTCGTGGCGACTCCCGACGTCGCAGCCGTGCGAATCGCGGTCAACTGGCCCGCTTCCAGCAACGCGCGGGGAGCCAAGGACGCGGCGTCGAGCAGGATGTACAGCGCGTGGATCAGCGGCAGTCCCCGGCTCGGATTCCCTGGGGCGACTCCGGCGATCTTGACCCCCACGCCGTCGTCGTCCGCAGAAGGCATCAGCAGCAGGTCGCCCGCGGGCACCGCGACCTGGCTCCGGTGGGGAGTGAGCGGCAACCCAGGTCCCGCGTACACGCGCTCGATGGCGTGGATAGCCTGCTCCGTGGTGATCGCAGCCTTGATGTCCTCCGCACTGAGCCACGGCAACGACATCTCTCCACTCCTCCCGGCGAGCCCTTCACGCGAGCGAGGCGACGGCCTCGTCGATCGCGCCGGCGGGCGGGTCGTCGTACACGACCGCCTCCCCGGGCCGCTTGCACAGCACCACCCGGACCGACGCGCGTGCCTTCTTGTCCCGCGAGATGAGCTCGCGCACCCGGGCAGGGTCGAGGCGCAGGCCGCCGGTGGGGAGCCCGAGCGCCTCGAGCAGCGCGACGGTGCGGTCCGCGAGCCCCGCCTCGGTGACGCCGAGGCGCTCACCGAGCCGCGCGGCGACGACCATCCCGAGGCCCACCGCCTCGCCGTGCAGGTACGTGTCGTAGTCGGTGATCGCCTCGAGCGCGTGGCCGACGGTGTGACCGTAGTTGAGCAGCATCCGCTCCCCCGACTCGCGCTCGTCGGCGGCGACGATGCGGGCCTTGACGGCCACGCCGCGTCGGACGACCTCCGCGAGCAGCGACGGGTCGCCGGCGACCGCGTCGTGGGGCCGGCTCTCGAGGAGGTCGAGCACCACGGGGTCGTCGATGAAGCCGTACTTCGCGACCTCGCCGAGACCGGCCCGAAGCTCACGGACGGGCAGCGTCGACAGCGTCGTGGTGTCAGCCACCACCGCCAGGGGCTGATGGAACGCGCCGACGAGGTTCTTGCCCTCGGGGAGGTTCACGCCCGTCTTGCCGCCGACCGCGGAGTCGACCTGCGCGAGCAATGTGGTCGGCACCTGCACCACCGCGGTGCCGCGGTTCCACGTCGCCGCGGCGAAGCCCGCGAGGTCGCCCACCACGCCGCCGCCGAGCGCGACGACGACGTCGTCGCGGCGCAGCGGCAACGCGGCGAAGCGGTGGTAGAGCGTCTCGAGCACGGCGATCGACTTCGCGGGCTCGCCCTCGGGCACGGTGACCTCGCTCACCGCGAGGCCCTTGCGCTCGAGTGCGGCGCGGACGGTCGCGCCGTACAGCGACTCGACGACCGCGTTGCTCACGATCATCGCCTGGGTGGCGTGGGCGGGCCCGGGCACGAGCCGGTCGAGCGCGTCGAGCAGCCCACGTCCCACGTGCACGTCGTAGCCGCGCTCGCCGAGCGCGACGTGCACCGTCGCCGCCTCGCCCCCGCCCGTCATGACGTGACCCCGCCGCGGTCAGCGGCCTCCTGCTCCTCGACCCAGCCCAGGACGGCGGCCGCGACGACCTCGAGGGGCTGGTCGGTGGTGTCGAACGTCGCGTGCGCCGCGCCCGCGTAGGCGTCCGCGCGCTCCTCCTTGAGGGTCGCGAGGCGGCCGGCGACGTCGTCGGTGCCGGCGAGCAGGGGTCGGGTGCCGGTGCGCCGCCCACCCTCGACCCGCCGCGCGAGCGCTTCGGGCGTCGCGTCGAGCACGATCACCCGGCAGGTCTCCCGGAGGCGAGCGGTGTTGGCGGGGTCGACGACGGTGCCGCCGCCGACCGCGACGATCAGGCCGGTGCGCTCGCAGACGGCCTCGACCGCGTCGGACTCGAGCGCGCGGAACGCGGCCTCCCCGTCGTCGGCGAAGATGTCGGCGACCTCCTTGCCCGTCGCGGTGGCGATCAGCGTGTCGGTGTCGATGAACTGACGGTTCGTCCAGTTCGCGAGCAGCCGCGCGACCGCGGTCTTGCCCGACCCCATCGGGCCGGCGAGGACGATGTTGGGCGCGTCGCTCACAGCTGCCGGGCCCGGACGTCGTCGATGTAGGCGCCCAAGTTGCGCCGGACCTCGTCGAGCGAGTCCCCGCCGGTCTTGTCGAGCAACGCGTCGGCGAGCTCGAGCGCCACGACCGCCTCGGTGACCACGCCCGCGCGGGGCACCGCGCACACGTCCGAGCGCTGGGTGATCGCCTCCGCGGCCTCACCGCTTTCGACGTCGACGGTGCGCAGCGGCTGGGTGAGGCTCGACAGCGGCTTCATCGCCGCGCGGACCCGGAGGGTCTCACCGGTGGTCATGCCCCCCTCGAGCCCGCCCGCGCGGTCGGTGGCCCGGCGGAACGCGCCCTCCTCGGCCACGATCTCGTCGTGGGCCTTCGAGCCGGGCACCTCCGCGCTGCGGAACCCGTCGCCCACCTCGACGCCCTTGAACGCCTGCACGCTCATGAGCGCGGCCGCGAGCCGGGTGTCGAGCTTGCGGTCCCAGTGCACGTGGCTGCCGAGACCGGGCGGGAGGCCGTGGGCGAGCACCTCCACGACGCCGCCGAGGGTGTCACGCTCCGCCTTCGCCCGGTCGATGCGCTCCTGCATGCGCCCCGACACGCCCGCGTCGAAGCAGCGGACGGGATCGGCGTCGACGGCCTGCTCGTCGCCGGGGCCGGGGCGGGGGGCCTCCTCGGGCACCGCGACCTCGCCGATGCGCACGACGTGGCTCGTCACCGTCACCCCGACGGCCTCGAGCAGCCCACGCGCGACCGCGGCGAGCGCCACCCGGGTGGCCGTCTCGCGGGCGCTCGCGCGCTCGAGGACGTTTCGGACCTCGGGGTAGGCGTACTTCTGCATGCCGACGAGGTCGGCGTGTCCCGGTCGGGGGCGGGTCAGCGGCTGACCACGGCCGGTCTCGCGCACCGCGTCGGGGTCGGCGGGGGCCTCGACGCTCATGGCCTCCTGCCACTTGGGCCACTCGGTGTTGTGGATGACCATCGCGACGGGCGAGCCGATCGTGAGGCCGTGGCGCACGCCGGCGAGGATCTCGAGGCGGTCGGCCTCCCACTGCATGCGGGGGCTGCGGCCGTGGCCGAGGCGGCGGCGCTCGAGCTGCCGGCTCACCTCCGCGGGGTCGACGCGCACGCCCGCGGGCAGGCCCTCGAGGATTCCCACGAGGGCCGGGCCGTGCGATTCGCCTGCGGTGAGGTATCTCAGTGCCATGCCGGTCAAGCTACCAGCGCGCACCCTCCGTGCGCGCCCGCGCACCCCCTACTTGAGGATGCTCTCGCCCTCGCAGAGGGTGAAGCGCTGGTCCCCGTAGAGGAACGTCGCGCAGGGGTCGTCGACCTCCAGCAGACGGAAGCGCCCCGCGAAGTCGTCGCCCTCGGTGACGTCGTAGCCGGTGTCGTTGACCGTCACCTGCACGACCGACTCACCGCTCGAGTCCTCGTAGACCTCCACGAGCCGGAACGTCGTGCCGGAGACCGTCGCGCTCGACGACGGCTGGCTGTCGCCATCCCCGTCGTCGTCACCGTCACCGTCACCATCCCCGCCAACGTCACCGTCGCCGCCCCCGCCGTCGGCGGCCGGGGAGAAGCTCTCCTCCTCGACGACGAGCTGCTGGAAGGGGTCACGCGCGTCGAAGACCTCGAAGGTCTCTGAGACCAGCTCGGCCTCGTCGCCCTCGTCGTCCTCGTCGTCGTCGGCGAGCCGGTCGTCGAGCTTGTCCGCGTCGATCGCGGACTCGATGGGCTCGTGGACGTCGTCGTCGGGGCCGCTGAACAGCAGGGGGCTCACGACGAAGGCGAGCAACGCCACCACCGCGACGAGCCCACCGACGCCGGCCACTAGGTACTTGGTGTTCATGAGATCGCCTCGTCTGCGTCGAGATCATCGTCGTCGTCGTTCTCGTCGTCGTCGAGGTCCTCGACGTCGGGGTCGTCGTCATCGCCTGGCTCCGCGTCCGGGTCGGGCGCACCCGTGTCGGGATCGGCGGCCTCGTCGTCGGCCTCGACGGTGTCCGCGATGTCGACGACGGCGAAGACCTTGCCGTTCCAGTTGGTCGAGAGCGACGGGAACCCGTCCTCGCCGCCCTCGCTCACCGACACGGACTGGATGAGCAGCGCCCGCTCGACGTCGACCTCGAATCGGCGGATGAGGTCGACGAGCTGGAAGTAGCCGCCCTCGATCGTCATCGACACGCTGATCTCCGCGAGGGTGGTGCCCTCCTCCCCCGTCGGCGGTGCCTCCTCGACGGCCACGGGGGCGCCGAACGACAGCGCGAGCACCTCGACGCCCGCGTCGTCCGCGGTCTCCTGGATGTCACGGAGCGCGGCGGGCTGGGCGATGCCGTTGGGGATGTACTCCTGCAGGGTCGCGAGCTCAGCGCGCAACGCCATCTCGTTGTCCCGCACCTCCTCCAACTCGGCGATCTCGGCACGCAGCTGGGACTCCTCGGCCTCCAGCTGTGCGGTCTCCGCTTCGAACGCCGCCTGCTGATCGAGGGAGGGCTGCTGGAGGAAGTACCACCAGGCGGCCCCCACCACGATCGCGGCGAGTAGCGCGAGCAGCGGTGCGCGGTATGTCCTTGTCATTCGGCCACCTCCGGCGGCAGGCCATCTGCGTAACGATGCGTGTAGGCCTCCTCATCGAGATCGATCGTCCCGTTGAAGTTGGTGACCTCGGTGTCGCTGATCTCACTGGACGCGGCGGTCTGCAGGTAGCTGTTGAAGAACCCGCGTGCCCCGTCGAAGTCGACGAGCACCGCCTCGATGCCCGGGGCGAGCCGCTCCAGCGAGTAGCCCGTCGTGTTGATCTGACCGACACGCGAGCCGGGATCGATCTCGCCCTCGCCGGCCTCCTCCTCCTGCGCGTCCGCGGTCATCGACAGCAGCGACGCGTCGGACGGGAAGCTCAGGGAGAGGTCGTTGAGGATGCGTGCCCAGGAGATCTCCCGCTCCATCGCGGAGGCGAGCAGCTCCTGGCGGGCCGCGTGGTGGTCACGCAGCTCGCGGTACTCCTCGAGCGCGGCGAGCTCCCGCTGCGCGGCGTGGACCCGGTCCTGCGCGAAGTCGCGGTCCTCCTCGGCCTGCTGCACCTGCTGCCACTGGAGGACCGACACCGCGCTGAGGACCACGACGACGAGCGCGAAGCCGAGGCCTGAGATCCGGTTGACCCGGCGAGCCTGAACGACCTCTTCGAGCTCACGGGGTAGGAGGTTTACGCGAACACTCATTCTGCGGCTCCGATCGCGAGCCCGATCGCCACGGACAGGTAGGGCTGCGCGTCGAGGAGGTCCTCCTCTTCGACGCCCACGTCGCCGACCTGGAGGTCGCGCATCGGCTGACCCTCGGTCACCTCCAGGCGCAGCGTCTCCGAGAGGCGCTCGGTCAGGCCGGGAAGCTGGCTCGCGCCGCCGGTGACGACGAGGCGTCGCAGCGGGATCGCGTCGGCCTGCGCGGTGTAGTAGTCGATCGACCCGCGGATCTCGTCGATGAAGCGGCTGCCCCGCTCGGTGATGATGCGCGCAGCCTCCTCACCGCTCTGGTTGCCGATGCCGTAGGTCGCCTTCGCGCGCTCGGCCTCCTCGGCGCTCATGCCGAGCCCGCCGGTCAGCGCCTCGGTGATCTGGCCGCCGCCCATCATGAGGATGCGGACGAACCGCGGGCTGCCGTTCTCGTGCACGACGATGTTGGTCACCGACGAGCCGACGTCGACGAGCAGCTCACCGCCCGTCTCGTCGAGCACGCGCTCGGGCGCGAGGCAGCGAAGGACGCTGAACGCGTCGAGGTCGAGCATCATCGGCTCGAGCTTCGCCTTGTGCGCGACGTCGATGATGCCGTCGACCATGTCGCGCTGCGCGGCGACGAGGAGGATGCGGCTGAACCGCTCGCCCTCGCTGTTCTCGAAGTGCTCGAGGGTGTGGAAGTCCAGCACCGCGTGGTCGATGGGGATCGGGATCGCGTCTGCCACCTGGAAGTGCAGCGACTTGCGCATCTCCTCCTCGGGCATGTAGGGAAGGTCCATCTGGCGGACGACCACTTGCTGGTTGGCCACCCCCATCGCGACCTTCTTGCCCTTGAAGCTGCGTTCGGCCCACAGCGTGCGAACCGCGTCCGCGACCGCGTCGAGGTCCTGGATCTCCCCGTCGCGGACCGCGCCCTTCGGCAGTGGCACCTGGCCGATGCGCTCGAGCGTCGCCGCGCCGCGCTGGACCTTCACCTGCGCGGCCCGCACGGCGCTGGAGCCGATGTCGAGCCCTATTGTTGTAGGCATGATTCGTTAGCCTCGCGCCTCGTTGACGGAAACCGGATTCGTGCTTGAAGCTTCGAGATAGCCTGCGAGCGCGTCGCCACGAATGCGGTAGTTCTTTCCGACACGAATGGCGGGGATCTCCCCCGCTTTTATGAGTCGATACACCGTCATGTTTGACACTCTCATGTGACTAGCTACCTCCGCGACGGTCCAAAGTCGATCGTCACCCAACGGCCCCTGATCGGCCATCTGCTCTCCCTTTTCGTGCCGTGGCACAGACGACTTGAGTGTTGATTTCACTCGCCCCCCGATTGTTCTCACTGCTGCATCGCGGCCTCATCGAGCACCGGGGAGCCCACCTGCAACACCCGCAACAGGACCCGCCAACTACCTACGTCGGCAAGGCAGAACTAGGCCTTGAGAACTACTTGGAGTGAGGAAGAGTTACCGAAGTGGCCAGGGAGGTAGGCGCGGCTTCGGCGCGCTTTCCGCCGCCCCCGCTGCGTCCGACTTGCGCCGTTTGTTACGGTTGCGTGCGGAGGTTTGCAGAGAACTGCCGCCTCATCCGGCAATTCTCTACAGACCTTGCCCCGAGGTGGGTGGACGGTGGCGTGCGAGGCGCGGCTTACAGACTGTAGACCCTGCGGGCGTTGGCGCTGCGCACACGCTGGGCCTCGTCCTCGCCGAGCCCGTCGATCGCCTCGAGGGTCCGCGTCAGCCAGGACCGCCACTGCGGGTGCAGCGTCACCACCGGCCAGTTGGAGGCCCACACGAGGCGCTCGGCGCCGAACATCTCCGCGACCTCGTGGACGCACTGTTCGAGGTCCCAGCCGTCGAGCTCTGCGCCGAGGCGCACGAGCGCGTATCCGACGGATACCTTCACGTCGACCGCGCCGGACTCGGCGAGCTCCCGCATCCCCGCGGTCCATGTGGGGTCGGTTCCCGCCTCCACCGGCGGATTACCCAGATGGCCAACCGCGACACGGAGATCAGGGATGTCGCCGATGAGCTGGGCGGTCAACTCGAAATGATCCGCCGTCGTGGGGACGACCTCTAACACAAGGCCGCGGCGCGCGATCTCGCGCAGGCTCTCAACGACGGCGGGACGCTCGAGCCAACGCGGGTCGGGTTCGAAGTTGACCGGGTGGCGCACGCCGACGAGGCCGCTTCCCTCCAACTCGTCGAGGACCTGCACGGTGCGCTCGGGCTCATTCAAGGGGAGCCAGCCCACGACCCGCCGCGGCGTGGAGTCGGGGTCGTTCGCGTCGGCGAGCAACCGCGTGTTCTCCTCGAGCTCTTCCGCGGCCTGCAC
>SKQL01000002.1 GCA_007119035.1 Nitriliruptorales bacterium
CGGCTCGCGAGGTCGCGGGCGATTGGGATCTGCGTGCGTATGGCGTCGAGGATGGCCACGGACGCCTCGCGGGCCCCAGTGCGTCCCTTGACCCCCACCCACCGGCTGAGGTCCACGGGGCCTCCGACGACGACACCGGCGGGAGCCCTCACCCGTCGACCGTGATTCGGGCTCAGTCCCCACGAGGAGACCGGGATCACAGGCACGTTGCCGTCCAGAGCGAGCCGTCCCACCCCGGAACGCGCCATGGCAGCATCCCCCGTGGCGATGCCCCCCTCCGGGTAGAGGAGCAGGCCCTCCCCCGCGCGCAGGGCTCGCTGGGCGGCCACGAGACCCTCCCGGGAATGAACGCGGTCGAGGGGGATCTGCTTGGCCGCGTGGAGGATCCGTCCCACCACGGGCAGGTCGAACACCTCAGCGGTAGCCACCGCGCGAAGGCGACGGCCTGCGCGATGGGCGACCGCACCCATCACCACGGGATCCTCGTGGGACACGTGGTTGGGCGCGAAGAGGAAGGGACCGGCTCCGGGAACGTGCCCCAGGCCGGTGACCCGCAGATCGAAGCGGACCCGCACCCACGCATCCATCGCACGAATGCTGAGCCCATAGACCGGCTCCAGAGCCCGCCCCTCTCTGTGTCCTGTGTCTAGCCCACGGACTCCGCCACCCCGGGGGTGAGGCCCTCGTGCTCGGCGAGATACGCCTTGCGCTCCTCCTTGAGCTTCTCCACCGTGCGATCATATTCGTCCTCACGCCCCTGGGAGGCGAAGAGTCGACGGGGTTGGAGCAGCTCCGGGTCATCGAAATCAGGAACGTGGCTCGCCACGAGATAGCCGAAGTCCGGATCGGCCTCCCATTCGATGGTGCCCTCGGCGATGGCCTTCACCACGGCGGAGGAGTGGGGGATCTTCACCTTCTTCGAGCCGGCCACGTCCTTCGAGCCCCCGACACGGCCCGTGTTGAGGACATAGACCCCGAAGTTGTAATTCATCGACCGGATCAAGTCTCCGAGGCGGTTGCCCTGCAAGAACTCATGCCGCATGAAGAAGGGGTTCGTTCCCGGCACCCGCAGGCTCTTGCCGGCCTCTGCGACGCCTCCCGCGGATGTTCCCTTCGTCTCGCCGAGCATGAAGTAGGCCACCGCCTGCTCGACCGACGACATCTTCGCGACCGCAGGCGCGATCGTCTCGTTGCTGTTGAGTATCAACAGGAAATCGGCCTTGCCGAGCTTGCGGGGGTCGAAGTGCTCGATGTCCGCGAGTGCGAACGTGCCACGGCCATTCGCGGTGTAGCTGTCGTCGAAGAAGTCGATCTTCCCCCGGTCGTCCACCGCGACGTTCTCGAGCCAGGCCGAGGGGCTCGTGAGCGCCGCATGGATGATGGGCTCGTAGCGGGCGTCGAGACCGTAGGTCTTTGCGAAGCACCCGTTCTCCGTCGAGTACACCTCGCCACCCTCGGTCAGGGCGACGATGTCGTCCTGCACGGGCAGCGAGCCGTTCTGCCGCGTGAACGTGGTGGTGGTCTTCCCCGTCCCCGAGAGGCCGATGATGAGCCCGACCTTGTCGCCGCGGTCCGTGGGAATGACCTTCGCCCCCGCGTGCATGGCGAGCGCATCCTGCTGGAACGCCCACTCCATCCACATGCGCAGGCCCCCCATCTTGGACTCGCCGAAGTAGTCGATGCCCACCACGCGGGTCACCCAGTTGTCGAGGTCGATGGTCACGACCCTGCCGTCCGGGTAGCCGGGCGCGTCGAGGTTTGGCGTGTAGATCACCGTGAGGGCGTCCTCCTCACGCCAATCCGAGTCCTTGGGGTAGTAGAGCTGCTGCTGCATCGCGGGGATGTTGGAGTTGCTCGCCTCGATGTAGACCCGGGCGGGGCGCTTGAGCGGAGAGTTCTCCGGGCCGATGTAGCCCTCCACGAGGAGCATCTCGCGGTCCGCGATGTAGGCGTCCTGGCGCGAGACGATCTCGTCGTTCTCCGCTCGGGGCATGGTGGGCTTGCACGACCACGCCCCGTCGTCCGAGACCACGAACGTGGAGCCAGCGGACCGGGCCGTCACCTCGGTCATCACGTCATAGTTGTCGAACTCGGTGAGGACCGCGTTGGGCATCTTCGACGTCAGTTCCCGAAGCTGTTCCTGTGTCGGGTTCGCGGTCACTGACCTTGCTGGCGGCAGCGTGATACTCAAGATGGCCTCCTTGCTACGTGTGACCGGGGCCCCGTCCCTACGGTGCGACCGTCACGCCTCCAGAGGCTGCCGGCCGGCCCCATTGCCGGCGCGTTGTGCACCCCTGGAGTGATCTATGGAGCCTATGCCCGTGCGTCCTCAGGTGGTAATCGACGATGAGGATACGGATCATCCGCAAGATCAGGCGGGCTGAAACCTTCCGTGCTCCTCGCGCACCCGCCCCTCGTCGACGAGCTTCGCGAGGTGGGCGCGGACGCTACGCTGAGCCAGCGGGTGCAGGTGGGCGGCGACGTCTGCGTACACGAGCTCGACGATGCCCGCGGGCGAGTCCCGCCCCTCCTGCAGGGCACGGAGGATCTGCCGCTCGCGCTCGCCCCGGTGCGCAATGTAGCCGTCGACGACTTCACGGGGACGCGTCACGGCGGGACCGTGGCCGGGGTACAGGACGGGCGCGTCGATGGACCGCAGGCGCTCGAGCGATCCGAGGTAAGCCGCCATGTCGCCGTCCGGCCACGCAACGACCGTCGTGCCGCGACCGAGTATGTGGTCACCGGTCAGGACTGCCCCGGTCTCGCCGACGCGGAGGCACAGGTGATCGCTCGCGTGGCCCGGAGTTGCGACGGCTTCGATGCGGCAGCCCGCGAAGTCGAGCGCAGCGCCGTCCGCAAGCCCCCTCGCGGGCACGTCGATCAGCGCGGGGTCCGCGGCGTGGAGCGGGACGCCCCAGCCCTCCGCCCAGGTGGCGGCCTCGGAATGGTCACGGTGGTGGTGGGTCAGCACCACCGCGACGATCTCCGCGTCCCTGGCCTCCGCAGCGCGCTCGAGCGCGGCCCGGTGCGCGGGAAGGGCCGGCCCCGGGTCGACGCACACGACCTCCCCGGAGCCGGGGACCCCGAGAAGGTAGGAGTTGGTGCCATCGAGGGTGGCGGGAGACGGGTTCGGCGCGAGGACCCGGACGACGAGCTCATCGAGGTCGGTCACGTCTGCCATTCGGGATACTCCTCCGCGAAATCGGCCATCGGATAGTCCTCGTCGCTCGGCATGAGCAGCCGCGCGGGTCGGCCGTCGCCACCGCGGACGACGTGGGGCACGACCGGACGGATCGGGCCTCCGCCGGCGGACCGCGCGTGCAGCGTAGGGAGATCGGGACCATCCGCGATGGCAGTCAGCGCCCGGATGGTCGGATGGATGAGGGGGAGGTCACCCGCCCGGCTCGCGGCGAGCGCGTCGGCGGGTCGCAGCCAGCGCGCGTCGACCATCTCGTCTCCGTCGGGCTCCGGGTCCTGGCCCTCGGGAGCGTCCGCGAGCAGGAACAACGTGTCGAAGCGACGGGGCTCCGAGCGCGGCGTCGTCCAGCGCCGCAGCGGCGTCAACGCGTCCAGATCGACCGCGAGCCCGTGCTCGAGGAGCCATGAAGCGAAGCCCTCCGCAGAGGCCGAGCCCGTGACGAGGCGGCGACGGAGGTCGGCGCGCACGGCCGCGTCGGGGAGCGGCCCCCCATCCACACGGTGCGCGAGAAGGATCCCGGACTCCTCGAATGCCTCCCGGACCGCTGCGGCGTGCCACCCCCGCACGACCTCGGGCGTGGCCCGCATCCGTGCGCAGCGGTCACCGAGGTCCCCGAGCCGATGGCAGTGGGGAGGCAACGACCGGTCCGCCTCGTCGACCACTCCCCCCGGGAAGACCCATTTGCCGGCCGCGAACGCCTCACCGTGGCGCCGCTTCAGCAGCAGGACCTCCAAACCCGGCCGCTCACGGAGGAGCAGCACGGTGGCGGCCATCCTGGGCTGGACGGGCTCACGGTCGGACATGTCGCTCAGGCACTTTCTCCACGGTTGCGCGATCGTAGCGGGAGTCCTCACCCGAGGGGGCGTCTGACCTCGGGGACGACGGTCCGCGCATGAGCGTGCGCATCGGCGAACGCCTCGTCAACGTCACCGCGCGCGGACGCTTGCCAGCCACAGGAGCATGCAGCCTGGGCGTACGGCTCGAAGGACGACGCGTCGTCCATCGGCGGGCGGATCACGCTGACCCACCCGGTGTGGTGGCGCAGCCTCGCGGGCTGCCACAACGACGCGATCATCGCGAGCAGCCCGATCCAGCCGAAGCTCAGCGCGACGCGCAGCGCGGCTGCGTCGGGCGCGGTCAGGGCGGGAAGGAGGGCTGCGACGACGAGCAGCGCCCCGACCACGAGCAGAGGCCGCCGAGCGCGGTCCCAGCGCAGCATCCAGGATGGCGGGCCCGCGCCACCATGTGATCGTGGAGGGTGATCGTCGCCTGACACCCGGCCGAGCGTACCCGCCTCATCTTCGGCATGATGAGGCCATGAGCGACCGAAACCCGTTGGCGTCCCTGCCCCGTATCGACGACCTCCTCGCCCGGGCGGGTGAGATGACCGAGGCCCACGGGCGCCCCATGACGACAGAGGCGCTTCGCCGCACCGTCGCGGAGGCGCGCGCAGCGCTGCGGGCGGGCAGGGACGTGGACACCGACGCGCAGACGCTCCTCGAGTCGGCACGGGCCGATCTCGCGGCACGCCGTCCGGGTCCCCCCCGCCCGGTCCTCAACGCCACGGGCGTGGTCGTGCACACCAACCTCGGTCGCGCGCCCCTATCGGCCCCGGCGCGTGAGGCGATGATCGACGCTTCCGGTTATTGCGACCTCGAGCTCGACCTCGGGACAGGCGAGCGAGGATCGCGGGGGGCACGGCTCGCGCCGTTGCTCGCGGACGCGTGCGGGGCGCAAGCGGGCATCGCGGTCAACAACGCGGCCGGCGCGCTCGTCCTGTCCCTCGCAGCCCTCGCGGTTGGACGGGAGGTCCTCGTGAGCCGCGGAGAGCTCGTCGAGATCGGAGGCTCGTTCAGGCTCCCCGAGATCATGGCCGCTTCAGGGGCCCGCCTCGTCGAGGTGGGAACCACCAACCGCACCCGCGCGGAGGACTACCTGGACGCGGGAGACGATGTCGCGATGATCCTCTCGGTCCATCCCTCGAACTACCGCATCGAGGGATTCAGCGAAGCACCGGCGCTGGGCGCCCTCGCGGAGGTCGCCGCTCGAAGGGGCGTGCCGCTGGCCTACGACGCGGGCTCGGGGATGCTCCAGACGGAGGCCCATCGCTGGCTCGGTGACGAGCCGAGCATCCCCGGCGCGCTCGCTGCGGGCGCAGACGTCGTGATCGCGAGCGGCGACAAGCTGCTCGGCGGCCCACAAGCCGGCCTGCTCGCGGGGAGGTCTGACCTCGTCGCGCGGTGCCGGGCCCATCCCCTGGCCCGCGCGCTGCGCCTCGACAAGCTCCGGATCGCGGCACTCGTGGCCACTCTGGAGGCCCACCTCGCGGAACGCCGGTCGGAGATCCCGGTATGGGCGATGCTCGACGCGTCCCACGACGCTCTGCTCGAGCGTGCCGAGCACCTGGCGAGGAGCCTCGACGGACAGGTGGTGCAAGGGATGTCCGTGGTCGGCGGCGGCTCCGCCCCGGGACGGGAGATGCCCGGGCCCGTCGTGCGCCTCGACGTCGCTGCGCCCGACGAGGTCGCCCGACGCCTGCGGACCGGGGCCCCCGCCCTGCTCGCCCGGGTGGAGGACGGGGCGGTGTGGCTCGACCCCCGCACCCTCGCACCCTCCGAGGACGAGACCGTGGTGAGCCTCGTCCGCATCGCGCTGGCCTGATCGTGAGGGCGGGCTGTCAGCCCGCGAGGCTCTAGGCTCACCGCACATGCGCGCACCACACGAGTTCCTAGCCCGGGTGGCGACCTCTGTCCGGAAGGCGGCCGAGTCCGTCAACAGGCGCGCGCGCTCGAAGACGACGGTCCTGGTGCTCCTCGCGGCGATCGTGGGGCTCGCCACGGGGCTCCTGGCCGTCGCGTTGATCGGGGTGATCGGCTTCGTGCAGCAACTGTCGTTCGGCACCGACCCCGCCCTGTGGACGGTCGTCGTCGTCCCCACGCTCGGTGGCCTCATCGTGGGGTCGCTCGTCTGGCGTCTCGTGCCCGAGGCCCGCGGCTCGGGCATCAGCGAGGTCATGGCGGCCATCGCCTTGCGGGGCGGCGACATCCGCGGGCGGGTCATCGGCGGCAAGCTCCTCACCTCCGGAATCGCGCTCGGCACCGGGGCCTCCGGTGGCCGGGAGGGGCCGATCGCGCAGATCGGCTCGGCGGTCGGCTCGTGGCTCGGACGCGTCGCCGACCTTCCAGAGGACCAGGTGCGCTCGTTGATCGCGGCAGGAGCCGCCGGCGGGATCGCGGCGTCCTTCAACGCACCGATCGGCGGCATGTTGTTCGCCCTCGAGGTCATCATCGGCGGCTTCGCCTTGCGGCATCTGCAGACGGTGGTGATCTCCGCGGTCGTCGCGTCGGTGACCGCCCGCCAACTGATCGGCGAGGAACTCGTCTTCGCGGTGCCCGCATATTCGCTCGGGGAGCCGTGGGAGCTCGCGCTGTACGCCCTGCTCGGCCTCTCCGCGGTCGTCGTCGGCGTGGCGTTCATCCGCCTGGCCCGCAGCGCGGAGATCTTCTCCGGGCGGATCCCCATGCCGCTGCGCACTGCCGTCGGCGGGTTCGTGGTCGGCCTGATCGCTCTCGCGGTGCCCGAGGCCCTCGGCTCGGGCGAGCATCTGCCGCCCATCCCGGGGGCAGTCGTCCAACCCATCACCGTGATGCTCGACGGGGGCTTCGCCCCCACGTTCCTTCTGATACTCCTCGCCGCGAAGATCCTCAGCACAGTCGCGTCGGTGTCCACCGGGAACGCGGTCGGCTCGTTCCAGCCGCTCATCTTCGTCGGCGCCGCCCTCGGGGGCGCGTTCGGCCACCTGGCCGCCATGGGCCTGCCCGGCATTGAGCCGGGCGCGTTCGCGCTCGTCGGCACCGCAGCGGTGGTCGCAGCTGCGGGCAGGGCGCCCCTTACGGGTGTGCTGCTCGTGTTCGAGCTCACCGGCAGCTACGACATGGTGCTCCCACTGATGCTCGCAACCGGCCTTGCGACCATCGTGGCGGAGCGGTTCCAGCCCGCCTCGCTCTACACGGAGCCGCTGGAGCGTCGTGGCATCAGCTACGAGATCGGCGAGGAGGTCGACGTCATGCAGTCGGTGTCGGTCGACGAGATCATGACCCGCCGACCGGATTCGATCTTCTCCGACACCACCGTCCCCGAGATCCGCGCGTGGTTCCGGCGCACACGCCACCACGGCGCCCCGGTCGTGGAGCAGACCCCCTCGGGGCTCAAGCTCATCGGGGTCGTGACCCTGACCGACCTGTGGGCGATCGAGGAGCCCGACGTCACGGGCGACCTCAACGCGCCCGGCGGTGAGGATCTGACCGCCGCCGACATCTGCACCCGCGACCCCGTCACCGTCGGCGCGTCCGCCCCCGTGTACCGCGCGATCCAGCGCATGGCCGCACTGGACGTGGGTCGGCTCCCCGTCGTCGACGAGCACGGCGAGCACCTGATCGGCCTCGTGCGTCGGGCTGACGTCGTCAAGGCGTACCAACGTGCCCTCGCGCGGGGAGTCTCGTCCCAACAGCGACGGGCGCGGACGAAGCTGCGTGACCTGCGGGGAGTGCGCTTCCTCGAGCTCGTGGTCGCCAAGGACGCGCCAGCTGCCGCGGCCCGCGTCAAAGACGTCTCCTGGCCGGTCGGCACCGTCCTGACGAGCGTCCGCCGAGGTGGCGACCTGCTCGTGCCCCGCGGGGATACCGTGCTGCGACCCGGCGACGAGGTCGTTGCCCTCTGCTCCGACCTCGCTGCACCGGAGACCACCGCACTCATCACCGGCATCCGGGAGCCACGGGAAAGGTAGTCTCGCCCCATGCGCGTCGTCTGCACCGCCGGCCACGTCGATCATGGCAAGTCCGCGCTGGTGAAGGCGCTGACGGGCACCCATCCCGACCGGTTCGCGGAGGAGCGCGCACGGGGGCTCACCATCGACCTGGGCTTCGCGTGGACAGAGCTCACGACACCCGACGCCGAGCCCGTGACCGTCGCGTTCGTCGACCTCCCCGGCCACGAGCGCTTCATCGGCAACATGCTCGCGGGGGCGGGGGGCGTGGACATCGCGCTGCTCGTCGTCGCCGCCGACGAGGGTTGGATGCCCCAGAGCGCCGAGCATCTCGCGGTGCTCGACCTGCTGGGCGTGCGCCACGGCCTCGTAGCCGTCACGAAGGTCGACCTCGTCGACGAGGAGACCGCGGAACTCGGGGTGGAGCTCGTCCGGGAGGAACTGGCGGACAGCAGCCTCGCGGGCGCGGAGATCGTCCCCGTCAGCGCGAGCTCCGGGCAGGGCATGGCCGCGCTCGCCGCGTCGCTGCACGAGCTGCTCGCCCACATCCCCGCCCCGCCGGAGACCGGTCGTCCCCGGCTGTGGGTGGATCGGGCATTCACCGTCTCGGGGGCGGGCACGGTGGCGACGGGGACACTGCAGGGCGGGAGTCTGCGTGCCGGCGACAGCCTGGTGGTCCTCCCCGAGGGCGCCCGCGCCCGGGTGCGGGGGCTGCAGCAACTCGGCAAATCGGTGACCGACGCCTCCCCCGGCTCCCGGGTCGCGGTGAACCTCGCAGGGATCGACGTCGAGCAGGTCCCCCGCGGAGCCGCACTGGGACTGCCCGGGCAGTGGCATCCGTCACAGGCCCTGGAGGCACGGGTGCGCACGCTTCCCGACGCGGTCATCGGCCGGCGGGGGGCGTGGAAGCTCTACGCGGGCTCTGGCGTGTGGAATGCGCGCGTCGCGCCGCTCGCCAACCGCCCGGTCGGGGGCGGGGACAGCGGCGACATCCGCATTGCCCTCGATGCCCCCGCGCCCCTTGTCGCCGGCGACCGCTTCGTCCTCCGGGATACCGGCCGGCAGAGCACCGCCGGAGGCGGTGTCGTGCTCGACGCGGACCCCCCGCCGCGGCCGAGGGGCAGTGGGGCGCGGACCGCGCGCATACGTTGCCTCGCGGACCGTCGGGAGGCCATCGAGGTAGGCGACCAGGGCCGGCTGCTGGCCCTTCACGTGAGGGAGCGTCGGATCACCGACACCGCCCGGGCCGTCGCGGTCAGCGGGCTGGACACACAACGCGCGGACGCGGCGAAGAAGGCACACGGCCTCGTGGTCGTACGCGACATGCTCGCGGACGACGACGCGATCGGGGCGTGGGGCCGGGTCGTGCTCGACGTGCTGCGGGCGCATCATGCCCGGGCGCCCGTCGAACGGGCCGCGCGTCGCGACGTACCGGCCCGGGCGCTCGTGGAGGCGGGTTGCCCCCGGGAGCTGACGGTGACGATCCTCGACCTCCTCGTCGCGCGCGGCGACGTCGTCGCCGAAGGGCCGGGCCTGCGTGCCCCCGAGCACCGCCCCATGCTCGACGAGGAGACGGAGGCAGCGCGGGCCTCCCTGCTCTCCACCCTCTCGGAGACCCCGTTCCAACCGCCCAAGCTCGACACCGCCGCGGAGCACTCCCGGGCCTCCCCCACGTTGGTCCGGGAGATGGAGGCCGCGGGGGAGCTCATCCGCCTGAGCGCTGACCTGGCGGTGCCCCCGGCGACCTTGGACGCCGCCCACGCCCGGCTCTCGGAGGTTTACGACCAGGAAGGCCCCTTGAGCGCAGCCCGGGCGAAGGAGGCGCTCGAGACGAGCCGGAGGGTGGCGCTCCCGCTACTGGAGGAGATGGACAGGCGGCGGCTCACGCGCCGGATCGGCGATGAGCGGGAGGTCCTACCCCGCGAGTGAGGCGTGCCGCACCGGTGCTACGCGTCGAGCTCCACGATCGCCTCCACCTCGACTGGCGAGTCGAGCGGCAACGACACGACCCCCACGGCCGAGCGGGCGTGCGCGCCCGCCTCGCCGAGGATCTCCCCGAACAACTCGCTCGCCCCGTTGGCGACGAGGTGCTGCTCGGTGAAGTCGGGCGTGCTCGCTACGAACACGGTGATCTTGGTCACCCTGCGGACCGCGGACAGGCTCCCCGCCGCCGCACGGATCTGAGCGAGCGAGTTGATCGCGCACTGGCGGGCGCACACCACGCCGCCCTCCCTGTCGACGGCGCCACCGACCTTGCCGGCCCGCAGCAGCGCCCCATCGGCCACCGCGACCTGGCCGGAGACGAGCACGAGATTGCCGCTGATGACATAGGGCACGTACGCGGCCGCGGGAGCCGGGGGCTCCGGAAGGCGGATCCCGAGCTCCGCGAGGCGGTCTTCAGGGGTGGGCATCTCAAGGCTCCCTCAGGGTCACGACGCGGCGCGCCGTACGACGGGAAGCTCCCGACGCTCCGACTCGGAGTAGCCCCCCCATATACCGTACGCCTCACCGATGATCAGCGCCCACTCGAGGCATTCGAGACGCACCGGGCACTCCGCGCAGACCGCCTTGGCGGCGCTCTCCCTCTCGACCCGGGCCGCAGTCGGCTCGACGTCGAAGGGAGGGAAGAAGATCTCCGCGTCCACGGTTCGGCACAGGCCGTCTTCCTGCCAGTCACGTGACGGCAGTCCCGAAATGTTTGATTGTGGGCTACGGCGGGACACTGGTGATCCACCCCCGTGGAGACAACGCGCCACAGCCTACGACGGATCACCGCCTCACGAAAGAGGCGGCCTGCTCACGCGCGGTTCCCGGCGGGCTCATCCACGAGCTCGACGTCGAGCGTGAGCCCATCCTCGCTCATCCCCGTGATGTGCACCAGTGTGCCGGTCTTCACCTTGCCGACCTCAGCGGGCGCCCGGGCCCTCCACAAGGCGCCAGCGACGAACACGTGACCCTCGGGGTTGAGCATGGACCGCACCACCGCATCGCGGCCCACGACCTCCTCCGCACCCGCCATGGCCTGCGCACCCTGGGCGCGGAGGACGGTGGTCATGATCACGACGAAATACAGCAGGCAGAAGCCCACCGCGAGGGCGATCGCCCACACCGACGCCTGCAGGGGCGGTGGGCCGTCGAAGAGCCAGTACGACCCCGCGGCCAGGGCGGCGGCACCGCTCACGGTTAGCGGGCCGAGACCCGCGATGGCGAGGTCGACCGCGAGCAGAGCGAGACCGACCGCGACGAGGGCGAGCGCCCACCAGTTGGTCGGCAGCACCCACAGGCCGTAGGCGCCGAGCGCGAGCACGAACGCCCCCGCACCACCGGCCACCCCGAAGCCTGGTTGGTAGACCTCGAACAACATCGCGAGGGCGCCCGCGATCACGAGCAGGTACGCGAGCGTCGGGTCAGCCATCGCGTGCAGGACACGGTCGAGGAGGCCGAGGTTGTCGAAGCGCACGTTCGCGGTGACGGGGTCCAGGTCGATCGTGTGCTGGGTCATCCCTCCCGCCCCGTCGCTCATGGGCACGGTGAGGCCGTCGACCTGGCGCAGCACGTCGGGCAACTCCGTCGCCACGAAGTCGACGATCCCCTGATCGACCAGCTCCGCGTTGTCGGCGAGCAGCAGCCGATCGGGGTCGACAGCCCAGGGAAGGGCACCCCGGTCAAGGTCCCTCTCGAGCGTCCCGAGGTCCTCGCCTCCCGCGACGACCGCCCAGCCGTCCGCGAGGTCCTCCGCGAATCCCACCGATCGGCCCGTCTCCTCCGCGTAGCCGGCAAGACGCTCGTCCAGGTTGTCCACCGCTCCCGTGCCGCCCGCGCCCGCGAGGTCGAGGGGCTCGACCGCGCCCAGTGACGAGGCCTGCGCCAGGCCGAGCACGTGCGCGGACTGGGCGAGCAGAGCGCCCGCCCCTGTCGCCTGCGAACCCGGCGGGCCGACCCACACCACGAGAGGCACGGTGCTCTCCCTGATGCGGTCCGCGAGCTCCGCGCCGTCGGTTCCGAGCCCGCCCTCGGTGTCGAGCTCGAGCACAACCGCCTCCGCACCCTCGTCCTCGGCCCGCTCGAGCGCTCGGAGGACATGGCCGGACACCCGCCCATCGAGGGGCCCCTCGACCTGGAGGACATCGACGACCGAGTCCTGTTGGGCCCGGGCGTCTCCCTGCCAGGCGAGCAGCAGAAGACCGGCGAGCAACAGGAAGATGGCAGTCACCCGTAGGCAGCGACGCGCAGAAGGAAGCAGCATATGAGGGGATTGTACGTCGGAGTCCGCGGCGCACAGACCGGGTAGGACCGAGGAATCACTGTGGAAAGGGGTGTCGTGGAGCTCGGAGAGCTTTTCGACCCGAGGGCCCTGCTCGTCACCGGCAAGGGCGGGGTGGGCAAGTCCACCGTCGCCGCCGCGTTGGCGGTAGCGGCCGTCGCCACGGGCCGGAGAACGTGCCTCGTGGAGGTCGAGGGCCGCCAGACGATGTCGCGGATATTCGGGACCACGCCGTGGGGTTTCTCCGAGCAGGAATTCCGTCCAGGGCTGTTCGGCATGTCCATCGACCCCGAGGCGTCCCTGCAGGAGTACCTGGACCTCTTCTACGGGGCGGGGCGATTGTCGAAGTACGTGGTCGGCTCGGCCGCGGTGGAGTTCGCCACGACCGCGGCCCCCGGGATCAAGGACGTCCTGCTGATCGGCAAGGTCAAGGAACTGGAGCGTCGCCGGCAGCCCGATGGGCGCTTCTCCTACGATCTCGTGGTGGTCGACGCACCGCCGACCGGTCGGATCGTCAACTTCCTGCAGGCCCCCGAGGCGACGACGGAGCTTGTCGGGATGGGACCGATCCGTCAGCAGGCGCAGTCCGTGGTTGACATGCTCCTCGACCCTGAGCGGATCCATCTGCAGCTCGTCACGCTGCTCGAGGAGATGCCGGTGGAGGAGACCGTGCGCGGCGCGGCGGCGCTGCGGGAGCTGGGCATGACGCTGGGCCCCGTCCTCGTCAACAGGGTGCGTCCGCCCCTCGGCGACGCGGACGTCGCGAAGGCGCTGGCCGAGCTCGAGGCCGATGCTCTGCGCACCCATGCGGCCACGGCTGGCGTGAGTCTCGACGAGGCCTCGGCCGAGGCGTTGATCGGGCGGGCGAGCCGGCACCTGCAGCGCCTGGACCTCGAGCAACGCCTGCGCGAGCGGCTTGCCGCCAAGGTGCACCTGCCCACCGTGGAGCTGCCGTTCGTCGCCAGCCGGACATTCGGCGAGTCGGAGATCACGGAGCTGGCCGAGCTACTCGAGGGGGCCGCACGATGACACGCCGGCGCGACGCCGAGGCACTCGCGGAGGCGGAGGCCAACTCCCTCGAGGAGACCCTCGCCGACCGGCACGTCGTGGTGTGCACGGGCTCGGGGGGTGTGGGCAAGACCACCACCGCGGCCGCCATCGCCATGGCCGCCGCCAACCGCGGCCGCCGCACGATCGTCCTGACCATCGACCCCGCACGCCGCCTCGCGCAGTCCCTCGGGCTCTCCTCCCTTGATAACACCCCGCGGCCCGTGGAGGGCGTGGAGGGCCTCGACGCGATGATGCTCGACATGAAGCGCACCTTCGACGAGGTGATCGAGCGTCACGCGGATGATCCGAGGCACGCCCGTAAGATCACCTCGAACCGGTTCTACCAGCAGCTCTCCAGCACCCTTGCGGGCACGCAGGAGTACATGGCGATGGAGAAGCTCTATGACCTCCATACGACGGGGACCTACGACTGCATCGTCATCGACACCCCTCCGACCCGGAACGCACTGGACTTCCTCGACGCGCCCAAGCGGTTGACGGACTTCCTCGAAGGTCGATTCCTGAAGATGTTCCTCGCCCCCGGCATGGCCGCCGGCCGCGTGGCCGGCCGCGCCGTGGGCTACGGCACAGGGCTGTTCATGCGGGCGGCCTCCCGCATCACCGGGGTGGGGGTGCTCGGCGACCTCGCGGAGTTCTTCCAGTCCTTCGAGGGCATGTACGCGGGCTTCAAGGCGCGCGCCCAGGCGGTGTACAAGCAGCTCCAGAGCGCGGAGTCCGCGTTCGTCGTCGTCACGACCGCCGAGGACCACGCGCTCCGCGAAGCCCGCTACTTCCTGCAGCGGCTGGCTCAGGACGGCATGCCGACCGCGGGGCTCGTCGTCAACCGGGTCACCGAGCCAGCCGTCGAGTCGGTCGGTCGCCACCAGCTCCACGAGGCCGCTGCAAAGCTCGAGGGCGACTCTCGGGAGCCGGAGCAGCAGGCCGTCGCCGCCCTGCTGCGGCTGGCGGCGGGAGACCTGGCGGTATCAGAGCGGGAGCAGCGCTCCCTGCTCGCCGCCATGCACGGCCTCGACCCGAGGGTGCTCGTGCGGATCCCTCAACGCGCGGACGACATCCACGACCTCGATGGCCTGCGCTGGGTGGGCGCCCGCCTGGCCGGGGTCGGCGACTGACGTCAAAGCCACAGGGCCGGTAGTATCGAGCCAAGCCCCGACCGAGTGGGGCGCGGGCCCTCATGCGACCAACCACACCGGAAACACAGATCAGCGGTGCCGCCAAGGCGCTGCTGCTTGTCGCCATCCTCCTGGGGACCGGGCTGCTCGTCGGCGCGAGCCTGACCCCCGCTGCCGCACTCGCGGCCAACGTGGTCAGCGGCATGGACAACGGGCTGTTCGATTTCCCCCCGCTTCCCGAGGATCTCGGGGAGCCGTGGCAGCGCAGCGTCGTCTTCGACCGGGAGGGCAACGAGCTCGCGGTCATCCGCGACGAGAACCGTACCGTCGTCGACCTGGAGCGCGTGCCCGCGCACGTCCAGGAAGCGGTCCTCGCGACCGAGGACGCCGACTTCCGCGCGCACGAGGGCGTCAACTGGCGGGCGATCGCACGCGCCGCGTTCTCCGGCGTCACCGCGGGAGAGATCACGGGGGGCGGCTCGACGATCACCCAGCAGCTCATCAAGAACGTCCTGCTCTCGGGTGAGCAGACCGTCGACCGCAAGGTGCAGGAGGCGGTGTACGCGATCGAGCTCGAGCAACGCCTGTCGAAGGACGAGATCCTGTCCGCGTACCTCAACGAGGCCTACTTCGGGAACAGGGCCTACGGGATAGGCACCGCCGCGGAGTACTACTGGGGCAAGGACGTGTCGGAGCTCACCGTCGAGGAGGGCGCGCTGCTCGCAGGCGTGATCCGCGCGCCGGGCGCCAACGACCCCGTCGAGAACCCCGACCGGGCCCTCGCGCGACGCAACATCGTCCTCGCCCAGATGGCACGGGCCGGGTTCCTCGACGCGCAGGCCGCGGCGAACGCGCAGGAGACGCCGCTCGAGCTCGACATCCATCCGCTGCCATCCCCGAGCGATCCCTTCTTCGTCGACTACGTGCGGGGGCTGCTGCTGGACGATCCCGCGCTCGGCAACGACCGCGAGTCCCGCGAGCGGTTGCTGCGCCGTGGCGGCCTCGAGATCGAGACCACACTGCATCGCGATCTCCAGGACATCGCGCAGGAGGTCATCGCGGATGTCCTGTCGGGCGACGACGACCCCATGGGCGCGCTCGCGTCCGTGGACCCCCGGACGGGTGAGATCCTCTCGATCGGGGTCGGCCCCGGTGAGTACGGAAGCGAGGAGGGACAGGTCTCCTTCAACCCCGCGGTGCGGGGCTCGGGCTCGCCGGGCCGCCAGCCCGGCTCATCGTTCAAGCCGTTCATGCTCGCCGCCGCCCTCGAGGAGGGCCTCTCGCCCGGCCACACCTTCGACGCGGGCTCCGAGTACGGCTTCGAGAACCTCGACTGCAACCCCTCCGACTACACCGTCAGCAACTACGGCGGCGCCACGCAGGGCCTGCTCGACATGGAGGCCGCCACAGCCGTCTCAAGCAACACCTACTTCGCGCACCTGCTCGACGAGCTCGGCTACGCCCCGCTGTTCGACGTGGTCGAGCGCCTCGGCGTCGCAAGCGACCTCGACGAGGGCTGCGCGGTGGTGCTGGGCACCCCCAACGTGTACCCCTTGGAGATGGCCAGCGCGTTCGGCGCCTTCGCCAACCAGGGAGGCCACTGCGAGCCGTTCGCGGTCGCGGCGGTCCGTGACCGCAACGACCGCGCGATCTCGCGGGGCGGCAACAACTGCGCGCAGCGCATCAGCTCCGCCGTCGCCAACCGGGTCACCGATCTCCTCCGCTCGCCGATCGAGTCGGGCACCGCGAGCCGACACGGGCAGCTGGGGCGTCCGGCCGCGGGCAAGACGGGCACCACGGACGACAGCAAGGATGCATGGTTCGTCGGGTACGTGCCCCAACTCGCCACCGCCTCCTGGGTCGGCCACGAGGTCCAGCGGGAGATGACCCACCCCACCTGCGACGGCAACGTCACCGGGGGCTGCCTGCCGACGATCATCTGGCAGCAGTACATGAGCCAGGCGATCGAGACCCTCGGGCTGGAGGTGGAGGACTTCACCGCGCCCCCGCCCATTCCCACCGCAACCGTCCCGAGCGTGGTCGGGATGGAGAAGGAGGAGGCACACGACGCCTTGGAGTCGGCAGGCTTCAGGGCCAGCTCTTCCGAGGTCGAGCACTGGGCCCCGGCGGGCACGGTGTCGCGCCAGTCCCCTGAGGGCGGCTACTCCACGGGTGAGGGCAGCATCGTCGCGCTCGAAATCTCCGACGGGACACGGGCCATTCCCGTCATGACCGACCTCAGGGGTCTCGAGCGCAGCGAGGCGGAGCGCATTCTCGACGATGCGAACCTAGAGCACCGGATCGAGGAGGTCGGCGTGGACAACCCTGCCGCCTACGGGCGGGTGCTTCTCCACACCCCCGCTCCCGGCGAGCCGCTCTACCGCGACGGGGGCCGCACCCAGATAGAGGTCGTGGTCGAGGTGGGGCGCCCGTTGACCGAGGGGGATCCGGTTCCCGAGACGGGCACGCCTCGCAGCGACGCAGCGGCGAGATTCGGCTCTTGAGAGCCTCCCGCCTACTCCCCGCGACGGGGGCCCTCGCGGTGACCACCGCCGCGTACGCCATCGGGATCGAGCCCCGTTGGTTCGCGTTGCGACGGCTCACTGTGCCGGTCTTGCGGCCGCGGGCGACCCGATCGCTGCGGTTGCTCCACTTGTCGGATCTGCATCTGCAGCCCCGTCACCGGCCACTCCGCCGCTTCCTGGAGCACTGTGAGGCCGAGGATCCCGACGTCGTGGTAGTCACGGGCGACATCCTCGACCATCCCGACGTCGTAGGTCCGGCCGTCGACCTCCTGCGCGACCTTCGCAGGGACCGCCCGGGCGTGTTCGTCCTCGGGTCCCACGACCGCTACTGCTCTGGGCTCAAGAACCCCTTCCGGTACCTCCGGCGCAGGCGGGCGATCGAGCCCAAGGGCTCGCCCCAGGACACCGCCCTGCTCGTCGAGGGCCTCAAGGGGGCGGGCTGGCACTTCGCGGACAACCGGAGGCTCCGCCTGGATAGCCCGGCCGGCCCCATCGAGGTGCTCGGACAGGGCGATGCCCACATTCGGGCCGACCGCCCCGAAGCCGTGGACTGGGCCCCGCCGGGTGATGACGTAGCGCTCGCGCTCGGCGTCACGCACTCGCCGTACCTGCGTGTGCTGGACCGTCTCGACCGCGCGGGCCTGGACCTCGCGGTGGCGGGCCACACGCATGGTGGGCAGGTCCGTGTGCCGGGCCTCGGGGCGCTCGTCAACAATTGCGACCTTCCTCTCTCACAGTCACGAGGGCTGTCCGGGTACGGCGCCGGCCTCACCTTGCACGTCTCGGGCGGCCTCGGTGCGAGCCGGCATTCCCCGTTCAGGTTCGCGTGCCGACCCGAGGCGACACTCCTCGACCTCGTCCCCCGGCCGACCGAGCTTTGAGGCCGGCCTCCCTCGCCGGTAAGCTGTCGCTCTGGCACGGGATGTAGCGCAGCTTGGTTAGCGCGCCACGTTCGGGACGTGGAGGTCCCCGGTTCAAATCCGGGCATCCCGACCTCTAGGGCGCCCGCCACCACTGATGGCAGTGGCGGGCGCCCTTATTGACTGCTCCCGCGACCGCAGTGTGGAGAGAGCCCGAACATGCAGCTCGGCGAGTTTCAACAGCAGATGCGGGACCTCTACGGCGACCGTGACGCCCAGCGGGGACTCGCCCGGACGTTCGCGTGGTTCACCGAGGAGTGCGGGGAGCTCTCGCGTGCGCTGTTCAGGGGTGACCGGGAAAGCCAGGTCCAGGAGTTCGGCGACGTGCTCGCGTGGCTCGCGTCCCTGGCCGACCAGGCGGGTGTGGACCTCGAGGAGTCAGCGCAGCGCTACGCGACAGGCTGCCCACACTGCGGCCGGTCGCCGTGCGTGTGCGGCCGACCACGCTCATGAGGATCCGCCGGCTGCTCGAGAGCGAGGCGGCTGCGACCGCGGGGCGCGATGCGGTGTCGATGGCCAGCACCTTCGACGATGCCCTCATGGAACGGTGGCGGGAGCGGATCGCCCAGGGGACGGTGTGGGGACTCGAGCGCGGGGGCAGCGTCCTCGGACATTGCCGTCTGCTGCCAAGCGAGCACCTGTTCGGCGGCCGCGCCGTCCCCACGCTCGACATCGCGGCAGTGGCGGTCCCCCCGGAGCACCGCGGTCAGGGCGTCGCGCGGGCCATGATGGAGGCTGCGGTCGCGTACGGCACGGAACAGGGATTCGGGTTGTCGTTGCTGTTCCCCGCCACGACGGCGATGTACCGGAAGCTCGGGTGGGAGCATGCGGGGTCCTGGTCGCGTTACCGCGTACCGACCGCCGCGGTCCCCGGACTCGGCCCCGTGATGCGTGTCGGCGACGCGGAGGGCGACTGGGAGGCGATCCGCGCGTGCCGGGAGCGTTCCGTGCGTGCCCTTTCCGGCCCGGCTGTCCGCAGCGAGGAGCGATGGGACGCCCTCGGCAGGGCGCCGTACCGGTACGTGCTCGACGCGCCGGAGCCGGGCACCGTGCTGGAGGCGTACGCGCTCGTCCGCCAGCGCACGACGCCCGGCGACTGGCGGCACGTGGTGGTGCTCGAGGATTGGGCGGCCACGAGCCGACAGGGCCTCGAGGCGGTCGCGGGACTCATCGGGCGTTGGAGCACCTTCGGGAGCGCCGCGGAGCTCGTCGACACGGTCCCGAGCCGTCTCAGCGGAGTCATCCCCGAGCAATCGCTGGAGAGGGCCGGGGGCCTTCACTGGATGGCCCGTGGGCTGGACCTCGAGGTGGCGGTGTCGGCACGGGGATTCCCCCGCGGCCTCACCGCCACGGTCGGGCTCGAGGTGGACGGCGCCGAGGGAGCGTGGCGCCTCGAGGTCGCCGACGGCCGTGGTCGGCTCACCAGGACCGACCACGGCCAGGCGTGGCTCCACACCCAGGCGCTCGGGCCCCTGTTCACGGGCTTCCGCTCTCCCGCAGAGCTCGTCCTCCAAGGGCTGGCACGCGGTCCGACCGAAGCCCTGGAGCTCCTCGGTGCGGCGTTCTCCGGGCCGCCACCGGTAGTGTTCGACTTCTTCTGAGTCCTGTAGCGGCGAATGGGAACGGCCATGGCTGACAACATCGACGCGGTGCTCGACCACGTGGCGGTGGCAGTGCCGGACACCCGTGCCGCTCTGACGCGGTGGGGCGGGCAACTCGGCGGCGGTCGCCTGTGGCACCGCTCCCGCGAGACGTTCGAGGTCCAGCAGCTGCAGTACGCAGGTGGGGGGAAGCTGGAGCTCATCGCCCCGCTCGGGTCGAGCGCACCGGATGACTTCATGCCCCGCTACCTCGACCGGTTCGGCGCAGGCATCCACCACGTGACGTTGAAGGTCGCTGACTTCGACGAGGCCGTCGACACGGTGACCGCAGCGGGGCTCGACGTCGTCGATGTGGAGGAGGTCGACGAGTACTGGCGCGAGGGGTTCCTACGCCCCTCGCAGGTCGGCGGGCTGATCGTGCAGATCGCGTGGCAGGCGGGGACCGACGCGGAGTGGGCCGCCCGCCTGGGGTGCGTGCCCCAGGACCCCGCTCCCGACGCGGCGCGGTTGCTCGGCCCCCGGGTCACCGACACCGACCTCGATGCGGCTCGACACCGATGGGAGCTGCTGGGCGCCTCCGTCGAGGAGCGCAGCTCGGGCCTCGTGGCCTCGTGGCCGAATTCCCCGCTGAGCATCGAGATCCTGCCGGGCAGCCGCCGCGGTCCCGTCGCGCTGCGGTTCGAGGGAGCGCCCGAGCTCAGCGCCGATGCGCAGCTGGGCGCGGCCGTGCACGCCGACGTGCCCTAGCAGCGGTGCGTTCGGCTACACCTCGCCCCGCGCGACCATCAGCTCCGCGATCTGGACCGTGTTGAGCGCGGCACCCTTGAGCAGGTTGTCCCCCACCACCCAGAAGTTGAGGGATCTCGTGTCGATCAGGTCCTCACGGACGCGCCCGACCGCGGTCTCGTTGCGGCCGGCCCACTCGAGGGGGGTGGGCAGGTCGTCGAGCACAAGACCGGGGAAGGCCTCCATCGCAGCGCAGGCGGACTCGACCGGCGCCTCCCGATCGAACTGGGCCCTCACCTGGATCGCGTGACCGACCATGACCGGCACCCGCACACAGGTCGGCGCTACCGCGAGGCCGGGGAGCCCGAGGATCTTCCGCGACTCGTTCTGGAGCTTGTACTCCTCGTCGGTGTAGCCACGCTCCCCGACTGTGCCGAGCAGGGGGACGACGTTGAAGGCGAGCACCGCCGCATGCACGTCGTGCGACGTCTTACCGGCTGCCGCAGCCCCGTCCGACTGCAACAGCCCGGGGTCGTCGAGCAGTGCGCGGGTCTGGGCGATCAGCTCGTCCATGCCCTTCTGCCCCGCGCCCCCCGCCGCCTGGTAGCTCGTCGCGGTGAAGCCCCGTAACCCGAAGCGGTCGTGCAGCGCCTTGAGCGGCAGCATCGCGACCATGGTCGTGCAGTTGGGATTGGCGACGATGCCCTTGGGGCGGCCGCTCACCGCATCGGGGTTCACCTCGGTCACGACGAGCGGGACCCCGGGGTCCATCCGCCAGGCCGAGGAGTTGTCCACGACCACTGCGCCCGCCTCGACCGCCTGGGGGGCGTACTCGCGGGAGCGCCCCGCCCCCGCGGAGAACAGCACTAGGTCCACACCGTCGAACACACCGGGCTCCGATAGCGCCCGCACGGGGATGTCCTCCCCGTCGAAGTCCAGCACCGTGCCCGCCGAGCGCTCGCTCGCGAGCAGGCGTATCTCGTCGAGCGGGAACGCCCGCTCCTCGAGGAGACGGCGCAGGTCCCTTCCCACCGCGCCCGTGGCACCGACCACCGCGACCGTCCGGGTCATGGCGCGACCTCCGCGAGGCGGAACTCCTCGTGGACCGCGCGGACGGCTGTCTCCAGGTCGGGCTCCCGCACGACCACCGAGGCGCGGATGGTCGACGTCGAGATCATCTCGATGTTGACACCTGCGTCGGAGAGCGCGGAGAACATCCGCGCGGCCACGCCGGGGTGGGTCTTCATCCCCGCACCGACGAGGGAGAGCTTGCCGACCTGCTCGTCGAGGATGACCTCCTCCATGCCGACCGCGTCGCGGAGCCCCTCGAGCAGCTGCACCGCGCGGGGGCCGTCGTCGATGGGCAGCGTGAAGGAGATGTCTGTCGTGCCGTCGTCGGAGACGTTCTGCACGATCATGTCGATGTTGATGTTGGCGTCAGCCAGCGACGTGAAGATGTTCGCGGCCACACCCGGCTTGTCGGGTACCCGGCGGACCACGAGCTTGCCCTCGCCCCGCTCGTGCGCCACCCCCGAGATGATCGCCTGCTCCATGACGTGGTCCTCCTCGACCCAGGTGCCTTCCTGGTATGTGAACGAGCTCCGCACGTGAATGCGGACCCCGTGATTGCGCGCGTACTCGACCGACCGGACCTGCAGGACCTTCGCGCCCGACGCGGCCAGCTCGAGCATCTCCTCATGGGTGACCTGGGTGAGGCGCCGTGCGTCGGGCACGATCCGGGGATCGGCGGTGTAGACGCCATCAACGTCGGTGAAGATCTCACAGAGGTCCGCTTCGAGCGCCGCCGCGAGCGCGACCGCGGTGGTGTCGCTGCCGCCACGACCGAGGGTCGTGACGTCCTTCGAGTCGCGGCTGACGCCCTGGAATCCCGCAACGATCACGATGTGGCCGTCGCCGATCGCATCGGTGATCCGCCCGGGCGTGATGTCGATGATGCGTGCCTTGCCATGCTCCGCATCCGTGATGATCCCCGCCTGGCTACCGGTGAAGCTGCGCACCGAGAGACCCTGCTCCGAGATCGCCATGGCGAGCAGCGCCATCGAGATGCGCTCTCCCGCGGTGAGGAGCATGTCGAGCTCGCGCGCGGATGGGATGGGCGCGATGTCGAGTGCCTGGCGCGTCAACTGGTCGGTCGTCTTGCCCATGGCGGATACGACCACGACGACGTCGTGGCCCTCCTGCTTCGCCGCGGCGATGCGCTCAGCCACCCGCTTGATCCGGTCGGTGTCGGCAACCGACGACCCGCCGTACTTCTGGACTATGATCACGCGCTCAGCTTCTCCTGCGTCCGGTCTTGACCCCCGCCAAGCTTAGCGGCGTCCCGCACCCCGCAGGCGCGTGGCGGGACACAGGTCACACCTCCGCCCGACCGGCGAACGCACGGCCAAGGGTGACCTCGTCGGCGTACTCGAGATCGCCGCCCACCGGCAGCCCCGATGCGATCCGGCTGATCCGCAGGGGCTGCTCGGGACTCGAGACGGCCTTGAGCGCACGCCCGAGGTAGCTCGCGGTGGCCTCGCCCTCGATGTTGGGGTTGGTGGCGAGCACGATCTCGGTGATCCCCTCTGCCCCGAGCCTTGCCATCAGCTCCTTGATGCGGAGCTTCTCCGGGCCGACCCCGTCGATGGGGCTGATGGCACCGCCCAGCACGTGGTAGAGCCCACGGAACTCCGAGGTGCGCTCGATGGCGAGGACATCCCGGGGCTCCTGGACCACGCAGACGACCGCGGGGTCGCGGCGCGCGTCCCGGCAGATGCGGCACTCCTCGTGCTCGCTCACGTTGTAGCAGCGCACGCAGAACCGCACCCGCTCCTTGACCGCGGTGATGGCTCCCGAGAGACGCTCCGCATCCGCCCGCTCCACGGTGAGGAGGTGGAACGCGATCCGCTGGGCGCTCTTCGGACCCACCCCCGGCAGGCGACCGAGCTCCTCGATGAGATCCTGGATGGGGCCTTCGTACATGAGCCGCCGATCTACATCCCCGGGAGGCCGAGGCCGCCCGCGATGCCGCCGAGCCGGTCCTCCTCGAGCTCCTTGGCCGCGCGCAGCGCCTCGTTGACCGCGGCCATCACCATGTCGCCGAGCATCTCGACGTCCTCGGGGTCCACGGCCTCGGGGTTGATGTCGATTCGCTTCACCACGTCGCCACTCCCGCTGACCGTCGCGGAGACCATGCCCCCGCCCGCCTGCCCGGAGACCTCCATGCCCGCGATCTCCTCCTGGGCGTCGGCCAGCTTGCGCTGCATCGCCTGCGCCTGCTTCATCATCTCGTTGTAGTTGGCCATCGGTCTCCCCTCGCTCCGAACACCAGCGTAGCGGGCACTTCAGGAACGCTGATCGTCGACCACGATCGCGCCCAGCTCGGTCTTCAACGTGTCGAGTGCCTGCTCGTGGTGCGCCTCCGCATCCGGCAGCGCTCCCGCGGCCTCGGCCGCCTCGGTCTCCGCGACCGACTCCTCCTCCGCCGCGAGGTCGTCGAGCGGCGCCGCCACAGGCTCTTCGTGCACGGCAGCGGGAGCGCCGCCGCTGCCGACCGTGCACCGCACCTCAGGGCGGATCCCGAGAACCTGCTCCAACGCGTTGCCGATGACCGCCTGGCCCGCGGTGCTCGAGCACTGCTCCGCGTGCAGCCCGTAGCCCGGACGGAACTCGAGGGTGAGCACGCCCCCCTCGAAGGCGGTGGGAGCGCTCATCTGCAGGAACGCGTGGAAGCGGATCTTCTGTGCCTTGACCGCGTCGAGGACGGATTGCCAGGAGGCTTGCACCGCCTCGAGGGTCAGCGGCCGGTCCGTCGGCTCGGGTTCCGGCTCGGGGGTCGGCTCGGGTTCCGGCTCGGGGGTCGGCTCGGGTTCAGGTACAGGCTCGGGTTGAGGCTCAGGTTCAGGTTCGGCCGGGGGCTCCACCTCGGGCTCGGGCTCCGGCACGCTCGCGGCGGCGGGCGGAGACCCCCCATCGCTGACCTCGTCCTGCACCTGTCCTTGCAACTGGGCCGGGCCCGGAGCCTGGACCTCGAGTGAAGACTCATCCCCGGTTCCCGGATCGCGCGCCGGACGCCCCTGCCGTGGCAGGCCGGATGCCTGGGCGATGCCCCACTCGAGACGGTCGAGACGGGCGGCCAGCGCGCCCGGGTCACCGCACGCCTCCGGCATGGCCGCCTTCGCGAGAGCCAACTCGAGCGACAACCGGGTGGTGCCCCGGCGCATCTGCGCCTGCGCCTCCGTGAGAAGGTCCATCGCCCGCAGCAACTCGGCTTGCCCCGCGCTGGCCGCCTGCGCCTCGAGGCGCGCCAACCGCTCCGGGGTGGCGCTCAGCAGATCGGCCTCGGGCGCGACCTTCAGGAGGAACAGGCCGCGGAGGTGCTCCACGAGATCCCGGGTGAACTGCCGTAGATCGTGCCCTGCGTCCGCGACCTCCCCCACCAACGCACACACGCCCGCGACGTCGCCGGAGACGATCCGGTCGGCGGCTTCGGCGAGCATCGCGTCGGGAACGGTGCCGAGCACGTCGGCGACGCCGGCGACGGTTACGTGGGAGCCGGTGAACGCGACGACCTGGTCGAGCACCGACAGGGTGTCCCGCACGCTGCCGTCACCCGCACGCACGACAAGGTCGAGCGCCCCCTCCTCCAGGGCGATCGACTCCCTCGTGGCGAGGTCGGCCGCGTGGGCGGAGAGGACCGGTGCGGGCACCCGCTTGAAGTCGAACCTCTGCGTGCGCGACAGGATCGTGTCGAGCACCTTGTGGGGCTCCGTGGTCGCGAAGACGAACAGGACATGCCCCGGAGGCTCCTCCACCGTCTTGAGGAACGCGTTCCATCCGGCCGTCGACAGCATGTGGCACTCATCGACGATGTAGACCTTCATCCGGGCGGTCGCGGGCGCGAACGCGACCCGGTCCCGCAGGTCGCGGACGTCGTCGACTCCACCGTGGCTGGCCGCGTCGAGCTCGATCACGTCGACATGGCTGCCGGCGGTGATCCCCTCGCAGTGCGAGCAGGCGTTGCACGGCTCGGCGGTCGGCCCCCGGTCGCAGTTGAGTGACTTCGCCAGGATCCGCGCGGTCGAGGTCTTTCCCGTGCCACGCGGCCCGGTGAACAGGTACGCGTGGTGCAACCGGCTCTCCGTCAGGGCATGGACGAGGGTCGCGCTGACGTGCTCTTGCCCGATGACCTCAGCAAAGGTCTGCGGCCGATACTTGCGGTACAGGGAGATGGACGCCAAGCGGGACCTCACCGGTCGCGTGCCCGTGGTGCCGCCGTGCTCACCACCGGACGGGCGGTACGGTGCGGCTTGACCGCGGCACCCGTCGCGGACCGCTTATGGCTGCTGCCTTCCGGCCCTGACCAGGTTCACGGCGCGACGTCGCACGGGACCTCACCTACCACCCGCCCGGTGCTGATAACGCCGGGAGCCACACTGTAGCAGCGGGTCACCTCAGGCCGCGGGGCGCACCGGGCACTCCATGGGGCCGAGGAAGCGACCCACCATGTCGGGGTTGGCCGATTCGGCGAGGTAGCGGACGGCCCCCTCGAACGTCGCGATCGGCACGATCTCGAGCTCGGCGTCCTCGGGGAGGCCAGCCCGGGCCATGTCGGCCTGGGACTCAGGCGCGAGGAAGACGTCGGCCCCCCGCTTGTGCGCAGCCATCGCCTTCAGGTCGATGCCGCCGATACGACCGACCGCGCCCTGCCCCGTGAGCGTGCCCGTCCCCGCGATGCGCCGCCCCGCCGCGAGGTCGACCAACGCGTCGCTCTGGTCGTACACCGCCAAGGCGATCATCAGCCCCGCGCTGGGCCCTCCGATCCGCCCCGACGTCACATTGACCGGGACGGGCAGGTCCACGCGTGAGTTCAGCGTCTCGAGATGGAGGCCGAGCATGACCCGCTCCTCGCCCTCCGACGGCAACTCGTAGGGGGTCAGGCGGACCTCGTGCGCCTCCCCGCCTCGCGTGAAGCGCACGACCACGGGCTCTGCCTCGTCGATGAACGCCCGCACCTCCGCATCAGTGGCGACGGGGATGCCGTCCATGGCGATGATCACGTCGCCGCCCCGCAGGACCCCCTCCGCGGGTGAGTCCTCGAGGACCCCGGTGACAAGCGCCCCGTCACCGATGAAGCGCTCGGGGTCCGCGGTGAACCCCGCTTGGCGGAGGCCGAGCGCGGCTGCCCGCTGGGCGGACTGGGCGAAGACGCGCCTCTGTCCCGCGAAGTGGTCCTGATCGGTGCGGTCGGAGCGCACGACACGGTCGTCGGGGCGCAGCCGGGCGGAGCGGTCGACCGCCACGCGGGCGAGGCTGAACGGGGTCGCGCGGCGGAGGCTCACGGTGGTGAGCAGGTAGTCGCCGCGCACGGGGACGGCTTCCTCGCTGTCGACGTTGACGCAGCCGCCGAGGGTGAGCAGGCGGCCGGGCGACTCGACGAAGTAGGGCAGGGGGGCGTAGGCGCCGCCCGCGACAAGGATGATGAGGCTCAGCACCAGGAACCAGGTTCGAAGGTCGCGGAGCCGGGCCCTCACCGCGCCAGGCCCCCCACGAGGCTCATCGTGAGCAGCCCCACGGGCTCGTCACCGTCGGTCACGACGAGCATCTGCCCGGGCGCGTCGAGCAATCGGTCGAGTGCCGCGTCCAATGGCATCCGGTGGTCCACCGTGACCTCACTCGCGTTCCTGGCGATCGTCGCGACCGATGTCCCCGCCCATCCATCCTGGGGCACGGCGTCGAAGTCCTCCAAGCGTAGAGCGCCCACAGGTGGGGTTCCAACCGGCCACAGCAGGGACGGCCGCTGCTGCACGCGCAGGATCGCCTCGTCGAGCGTGAGGTCGGGGGGCAGGCTCGGGGGCAGCGCCCCCATCACCTGCCCGGCGGTGACCGCGGAGAGCCGCTCCCGGGCCCGCGCCCTCCTGTGGGCGTCGAGAGCGCCCCGCAGGAGGAAGAAGCCGATCAGGACCGCCCACAAGCCGTTGGCGGCGAGCAGGACGACGGCGGTGCGCAAGGGTCCCTCGTCGGCCGGCAGAGGGCCTCCCACCACCCCGTTGAGCCCACCGAGCATGAGGACGGCGGCGAATCCCTGCCCCACCCGTGCGGCCCAGCGGGTCGCCGCGTGGGGCCGACCCGTAGCCGCCCACAGGACCGCACGCAGCAGCCTACCCCCGTCGAGGGGGTAGCCCGGGAGCACGTTGAATACGGCGAGGGCGAGGTTGAGCCAGGCCAGGAACCCGGTCACCACCCCGTACGGGGTCGTCCCCGGCGCGATGGAGTGCAAGAGCCCGAAGCCCGCGGCGAGGACGAGGCTGATGAAGGGGCCGATGCCGACGATGACGAGTTCGTGGCGCGCCTCGGTGGGCTCGCGCGTCGACTCGGTGACACCACCGAGGAGGAAGAGTGTGACGCTGCTGACGGGGATCCCCCGATCGAGGCTCGTGACCGCGTGACCGACCTCGTGGGCGAGGATGCTCGCGAAGAACGCGAGTGTCGCAAGGGCTGCGGAGGCGATCACCGCCATGGTCCCGTACGGCCCGAGCAGCTGGGAGAACCGCGTCGCGAAGATGAAGATCACGAGGCCGCAGATCAGCACCCACGAGATGTCGAGGCGGATGGGCACCCCGCGGAGGCTGAAGATCGTCCACGCGTGGGGAAACGAGCTCAGCCGTGACTCCTTGTGAGGCTGGGTGGTTGCCATGATCTCCCTGCGCCCGCCTGTCGGCTTGCTCGTAGAGGGCTATACTGCCGTGCGCATCAGAAACATGCTGGAGCCGTCGCCTAGTCCGGCTTATGGCGCGGCCTTGGAATGGCCGTAGGGTGGCAACACCCTCGAGAGTTCGAATCTCTCCGGCTCCGCCGAGAAATCTCCTCCGGTATGTGCGTCGTGCATCGATCCGTATAGGCTGCCCCCATGCGTAGCGAATAGCGCAAGGCATCGACCTAAGGACGAGCAATGAGCACGAGCAGGACGGGACGCCTTCGCAGCCAGGAATGGTGGGACAACCCCGACAACCCCGGGATGACCGCGCTGTACCTCGAGCGCTACCTCAATTTCGGGTTGACGAGGGAGGAGCTCCAGTCGGGTCGCCCGATCATCGGGATCGCGCAGACTGGAAGCGACCTCGCGCCATGCAACCGTCATCACCTCGACCTCGCGGAGCGCGTCCGGGCGGGGATCCGTGACTCGGGTGGCATCCCGTTCGAGTTCCCCGTCCACCCCATCCAGGAGACGGGCAAGCGACCGACAGCCAACCTCGACCGCAACCTCGCTTACCTCGGCCTGGTCGAGGTGCTCTACGGCTACCCCCTCGACGGTGTCGTCCTCACCACCGGCTGCGACAAGACCACCCCCGCATGCATCATGGCCGCGGCGACGGTGAACATCCCCGCGATCGTTCTGTCGGGCGGGCCCATGCTCAACGGCTACCAGGACGGCGAGCTCGTGGGCTCCGGCATGGTCATGTGGGAGGGCCGTCGTCGGTACGCATCGGGCGAGATCACCTACGACCAGTTCATGGACCGGGTGAGCGACTCCGCACCGAGCATCGGCCACTGCAACACCATGGGCACCGCCCTCACCATGAACTCCCTCGCGGAAGCGGTCGGCATGTCGCTTCCCGGCTGTGGCGCGATCCCCGCCCCGTACCGTGAGCGCGCCCAGATCGCGCACGCCACGGGTCAGCGGGCCACGGCCTTGGTGCTCGAGAACATCACGCCGCGTGACATCATGACGCGGGAGGCCTTCGAGAACGCGATCGTGGTGGCCTCGGCGATCGCGGGCTCCACCAACGCCCCCATCCACCTAAACGCCATCGCGCGTCACGTCGGTGTGGACCTCACCGACTCCGACTGGCAACGCGTCGGCCAGCACATCCCCGTGCTCGTCAATTGCCAGCCGGCGGGCGAGTACCTCGGGGAGAACTTCTACCGGGCGGGCGGCGTCCCCGCGGTGATGCACGAGCTCATGCAGGCCGGTGAGCTGCGAACGGAGGCGTTGACGGTCTCGGGCAAGACCGCGGGAGCCAACGTGGCGGACACATACGCGACGGACCGCTCGGTCATCCGCTCGTACGACGAGCCGTTCGAGGCTCACGGCGGCATGATCGTCATGCGCGGGAACCTGTTCGACTCCGCAATCATGAAGATATCCGTCATCAGCGATGCGTTCCGTGAGCGGTACCTGTCGAACCCCGACGACCCTGACGCGTTCGTCGCGCGCGCGATCGTCTTCGAGGGCCCCGAGGACTACCACGACCGCCTCGACGACCCCGAGCTCAACATCGACGAGGACTGCATCCTCGTCATGCGCAACTCGGGGCCGATCGGCTATCCGGGCGCCGCGGAGGTGATCAACATGCAGCCGCCGAGCGATCTGCTCCGGCGCGGTGTGACCTCCCTGCCGACCATGGGCGACGGGCGTCAGAGCGGGACCGCTGACAGCCCCTCGATCCTCAACGCGTCGCCCGAGTCAGCCGCCGGAGGGAACCTGAGCCTCCTGCGCACGGACGACCTCGTCCGCATAGACCTGCGCCAGGGTCGTGTCGACGTCCAACTCACCGACGAGGAGCTCCGAGAGCGACGGGCCGCGCACGAGCCGCCCGTGCTCGTGAACCAGACCCCGTGGCAGGAGCTGTACCGGAGCACCGTGGGGGACCTGTCCACGGGCGGGTGCATGGAGCTCGCCGTCCAGTACCAAGACGTCGCCAACACCTACGGGGTCCCGCGGGACAACCACTGAAGGCTCCGCTCGCCTACTCGGGGACCCCTCCCTCCGGGGAGGGGCCGCCGATGGGCGAGCCACTCGCCGCGATGGCCTCGACCTCCGCGGCCTGGGACGCGGTGAGCTCGAGGTCTCCCGTGCCCACGATCCCCTCCAGCTGACCCGGGTTCGTCGCCCCGACGATCGCGCACTGGACAGCCGGATGCGCGAGCGCCCAGGCGGTGACCAGCTCGGAGACGCCCACCCCGAGCTGGCCTGCGTAGGCGACCAGCTCGCGGGCCATCTCGCTGTTGCGCCGGAAGCCCTCGCCCTGGAACAACGGGCTGCTCGCACGCCAGCCCTCGAACTGGGCGCCCGGGGCGTACTTGCCCGTGAGGAGGCCATGGGCCAGGGTCCCGTACGCGAACACCCCGATGTCCTCCTGCTCGCAGTAGGGCAGCAGCTCGTCCTCGATGCCCCGACGCAGGAGGCTGTAGGGGGGCTGGACCACGTCGATGGACAACGTCTCGGAGAACTCGCGCATCTGCGCGACGGTGTAGTTCGACACCCCGGGGAAGCGGACCTTGCCCTCGTCGATGAACTCCGCGACGACGCCGGCGGTCTCCGCCGCGGGCACGCTGGGGTCGGGCCAGTGCACGAGGTACACGTCGGTGTGATCGACGCCGAGGTTACGCAGGCTCTCCTCGAGGCCCTTGCGTAGCCACTCAGGGCTCGCGTCCCGCACACGGGTCCCGTCATCGGCGACACGAACGCCGCCCTTGGTCGCTATGACCACCTCGTCGCGCTGGGTGGCGAGCGGCCCCGCAAGCGCCTCGCCGACGATCTGCTCCGCGCGGCCGAAGCCGTACGCGTACGCGGTGTCGATGAAGTTGATGCCCGCCTCGTACGCCTGTCGGGTCAACCTCACCGCGTCGGAGCGCTCGAACTCGCCCCACGCGCCACCGAACTGGAACGTGCCGAACGAGACCCGCGAGACCTCGAGGCCCGTCCTGCCGAATCTGGTGTACCGCACACATGCTCCTTCCGTCGCCCCGCCCTCGTCGGGGCTGGCTCTTCAAATCGCCTACGCGGCATCATCGCGGCTGCCCATCAGGGAGCAAAACCGTCCCAGCCCCACGTTGCCCCCGGACAGCACGACCCCGACGCGCGCACCCTCGACGTCCAGGCGACCAGCCAGCAACGCAGCCAGCGCACACGCGCCACTGGGCTCGGCCACGACCTTCATCCGGTCGAAGAGAAACCCCATGGCGTCGAGGATCTCCTCGTCGGTGGCGAGCAGCATCCCGTCGAGGCGCCGACGATTGACCTCGAACGTCATCTCGCCGGGGATGTTGCCCTGCTGACCGTCCGCGATCGTCTTGGGGACCGCCATGCCGATCCGCTCGCCCGCGCTCAGGGAACGGGTGGTGACGTCCCTGGCTGCGGGCTCGACTCCGAGCACGCGGATGCGGGGATCGAGCCCCTTGGCCGCGGTCGAGCATCCTGCGATGAGCCCGCCTCCCCCCACGCACACGAGCAGGACGTCGAGCTCGCCGACCTCGCTGCACAACTCCAGCGCGACCGTGCCCTGGCCGGCCATGACGAGGTCGTCCTCATAAGGTGCGACGAGCGTCAGGCCCCGCTCCTCGACGAGTTGGGCCCCTAGCTGCTCCCTGTCCTGGGAGTACCGGTCGTACAGGACGATCTCCGCGCCGTAGCCCCGGGTAGCGGCGAGCTTCGCCTCGGGCGTGTCCTCAGGCATGAGGATGACGGCCCGGGCACCGCGCAAGCGGGATGCGATCGCGACCGCCTGTGCGTGATTGCCCGAGGAGAACGCCCCCACCCCTCGACGGAGCTGCTCGTCGGTCAGCGACGCGATCTTGTTGTAGGCGCCGCGGAACTTGAACGCTCCCCCCCGCTGGTACATCTCGGCCTTGCAGTACACGCGGGCGCCCGTTCGGCCGTCCAGTGTCCGGGAGGTGATCACCGGCGTGCGGTGCGCCACCCCCTCGAGGGTCTTCGCGGCGGCGAGCACGTCATCGAGCTCAATCATGGGCGGCGCCTCATCTCCATCTCCTCTAACGGCCCTCACAGCCGGGTGACGCGCGACGTCCCGAAGCGGGCCGCCGCGAGCGCCTTGATCCCCTGGGGGAAGCTCGCGCGCATCTCGAGATGGGCGCCGAGGAGCGCCTTCTGAGCCTCCGTGTCCGCGGCGAAGGCGGCCAGGCACTCCTCGGGTCGGGCGTTGGCCAGCGCGAGGATGGCTCCCGTGCAGCCCATCGGCCCTGCGAACGCAAGGATCGCGGACGAGCCCGCGTAGAGGTGGCCGGGGAATTCCGCGAGCTCGACCATGAGGCGCTCGGGGTCTCCCGTCGAGTCCTTCATGCCCACGACGGGCAGGTCCCCCAGGTACTGCGTCGCTATCCCGGGAGGCGATGCGGCGGGGAAGTGGTACGCGAGCAGGGGGAGGTCACCGGCCGCCTTCGCGACAGCCTCGTAGTACGGCCGCGGATCGGCGACCCGGTGGGGGGAGAGCACGAGAGCGGCGTCCGCGCCCGCGTCCCGGCTCTGCACGGTAAGCTCGCTCGCCTGGCGACCGGACGGTGCGCCTGTTCCCGCGATCACGACCGCGTCGGACCCCACCGCATCGCGCACCGCCTCGACGAGACGCCTCCGCTCGACCGGCTCGAGCGTGGCCGCCTCCCCAGTGGTGCCACCCACGACCACCGCGCGCATCCCGAGCTCGACCAGCGTTGCCGCGTGATCGGCGGTAGCCCGTAGATCGACCTCCCCCCGCTCGTCGAACAGCGTGAGGAGCGCGACCCCGACACCATCGAAGACTGGTGTGTCTTGCATCATCTGTGACCCCTTCATCATCCGGCGCGCGCCCCGAGTCGCGCCGACCCGCCCTCGCGTGCCCTGGCGTATGCGACCTCGCAGTGGTTGCAGGATACGCTTCCCCTGATTGTGGCCATACCCCTCGTAGAAAGCTGCCCCGCGGATGAATGCCGAGCAGGTCGAATGGACAGAGCTGGATCGACGAGCGGTGGACACCGTCCGTGTACTTGCCATGGACTCGGTCGAGAAGGTGGGAAGTGGCCACCCGGGCACCGCGATGAGCCTCGCCCCCGCCGCGTACCTCCTCTTCCAGAGGTTCCTGCGCCACGACCCCACCGATCCCGAGTGGCTCGGGCGTGACCGGTTCGTGCTGTCGTGCGGCCACTCGAGCCTCACGCTGTACATACAGCTCTACCTCTCGGGGACGGGGTTGGAGCTCGACGACCTCAAGGCCCTGCGGACGTGGGGATCATTGACCCCCGGGCACCCGGAGCACGGCCATACACCCGGGGTCGAGACGACCACCGGCCCGCTGGGCCAGGGTGTGGGCAACGCGGTCGGCATGGCCATGGCCGCACGTCGCGAGCGGGGGCTGCTCGACCCCGACACCCCCACCGGGGAGAGCCCCTTCGACCACACGATCTGGTGCTTCGCCTCCGACGGAGACCTCCAGGAGGGGGTGA
>SKQL01000088.1 GCA_007119035.1 Nitriliruptorales bacterium
CGAGCTCGCCGGCGCCGGCATCCTCATCGGAGCGCTGGGCCCGCACCTGCTGCGGCTGGTCACCCACCTCGACGTCGAGGCGGAGGGGTGCCGCCGCGCTGCGGACGCGCTCGCTCGGGTCCTCACGCGCTGACGGGGCGGCTCCAAGTCGCGGTCCGCCGGTCGCTCGTCGGATGGGCGAGCTCGCGCCCCGAGACCTCGGCGAAGCGGGCGATGGTCTCACGCAGCTGGAGCAGGTCCTCACGCACCAGCGCCTGGGGTCCGTCGCACAGGGCGACCTCGGGGCGCGGATGCATGTCGATGATCAGCCCGTCGGCGCCGACCGCGATGGCGGCCCGGGTGAGCGGCAGGACGAGGTCGCGCTTCCCGCCGGAGTGGGACGGGTCGACGATGATCGGCAGATGGGTGAGCGACTGGGCCACCGGCACCGCCGAGACGTCGAGGGTGTTGCGCGTCGAGGGCTCGTAGGTGCGGATGCCGCGTTCACACAGCACGATCTGGAGGTTGCCGGTGTGCGCGATGTACTCCCCGGCCATGATCCACTCGTCGATCGTCGCCGTCAGGCCGCGCTTGAGCAGCACCGGCTTGCCCGCCATGCCGACCTCCTTGAGCAGCTGGAAGTTCTGCATGTTGCGGGCACCGATCTGGAGCATGTCGGCCTTGGCAGCGACGGTTTCCACGTCGGCGGGTGTCACGACCTCCGTGACGAACGGCATGGCGAGGTCGCGCGCCACCGTGTGCAGGATGTCGAGACCGGCCTCCCCGAGCCCCTGGAAGGCGTAGGGCGAGGTGCGGGGCTTGTAGGCGCCACCGCGCAGGATCGTGGCACCGGCCTCCCGCGCCATGCGGCAGGCGGCCACCGTCTGCTCCTCGGACTCGACCGCGCAGGGACCGGCGATCAGGGTGAGGGTGTCACGGCCGATCGGGACATCGCCGACCCACACCGTCGAGGGATGCGGTTGGGACTCGTTCGAGACGAGCTTGTACGGCTTGCTGACCCGGATGACGTCCTCGACACCCGGGAAGGCGTGGAGCGGGAGCTCGGCGAACTGCGAGATGTCGCCGACCAGGCCGATGATGGTCTGGTGCTTGCCCCGGGAGACGAAGGCCTCGCCTCCGACCTCGGAGATCGCCTTCACCACCTTGTGGACGTCGCCGTCGCTCGCGCCGGGGCGCATGACCACGACCATCGTCGTGTCCTCCCTGTGCATGGCCCGCTCCCCGGGTCAGCTTGCTCTCGACCTCCGGAACAGTACAAGCCCCGGAGGTTCTCCCCGGGGCTTCGAGCGCTTCTTGTGTGCGGTGCTAGATGCGATCCGCGGCATGCCCGCCCCGGGCCTCGGCAAAGAACCCATACTCGCCGATGCCGTCGAAGCGGAGTCCGCTCGAGCGTGTCATGGCGCGGCAGCGTACCAGCGTGCGCGGGGACAGTGCAGGGTGGGCGGCGACGCCGGCCGGGCCGTCGCGTGCTCTCGTGTCGGCGAGCTCCGCGTTCGGTGCACCCACCCGGCACGATCGCCTCTAGGCTGACGGGTCCGCCGAGCTGCGGCTCGCCCGAGCTTGCGGGCCGGCAGGTGGATCGCGCCGGACGGGGAGCGTGTTCGCTGCACGGCTCGCTGAACGAATCGAGGAAGGGTGATGGGCGCTTTGGACTCAGGGCGGTGAACGTGACGACGCCGTCGTCCGCGGCGAGCGTGGCCGGTCGTGGACGGGCCTGTCCCGGCTGCGGCGCCCCCAACCATCCAGCGCGTGAGCTCTGCGCTCGGTGCGGGGTCGACCTCGACACCGGAGAGCTTTGCCCGCTGCCGGGCGAGACCGCCCCGGAACCACCGCAGCGTCGCCCGACGATCTCGCGGTCGCTGTACCGGACGTGGTGGGTGTGGATCCTCGCCGTGGCCGCGGTGGCAGGGCTGGTCACGCTCGGACTGATGCTTGCCGAGGTCGGGCCGTTCGAGCCCGAGATCGAGCTTCCGCCAGCCCCGTTCGACCCGGATCGGTACGACCAGGAGCCTGAACCGCTGGTGCTCTCGGACATCGCCGCGACGACCACGCACCCACCCGACGGCGTGGAGACCTACATCCCCCTCAACATGGTCGACGACGACCCGACGACGGCGTGGCGCTCGGACGGGACCCGGTTCCCGGGGGGCGTGGGGGAGACCATCGACCTGTTCCTCGCCGAGCCCGTCTGGGTCGACGCGATCGTGATCGCCAACGGTTTCCAGCGTGACGCGGAGGCCTACACGGCCAGTGCCCGCGTCAAGCGGGCACTCGTCACGTTCGACGGCGGCGTGCGCTTCGTGATCAACCTGCTCGACGAAGGCCGGCAGCTCCAGATCGTCGAGCTGGACGAGCCGATGCTGACCACCTCCGTGCGCGTCGAGATCATGGAGACCTTCCCCGGAACGAACGGCGAGGACGTGGCCGTCTCCGACATCGAGCTGCGGGGACGGACCGCCGACGCCGACGACGCGGCCCTCGCCAGGGAGCGGGCCGAGCTGCTCCCCGGGGCCGGTCGCGGTGTGGTGATGGAGCCTCCGGCCGCATGGGGCTGAGCCCGGCCGGGTCGGCCCTGGATGGGGATGCCCGCAGCGGCGACCACGGGATCCTTGCTGGCACCGATGATCGCCGCCACACGACGGGTCACTCCTCGTAGGCGAACACCGTGATCGTGTCGCCGTGCGGTCGCACGGCACCGGGGCCGGGATCCTGATCGAACACCTGCCCGGGGCTGACGAACTCGCCAGAGCCGCGGCGCAGCTCGACGGCGACCTCGAACCCGGAGGCCTCGAGCGTCGCGACCGCATCCCCGAGTCGCTCGCCGCGCACGTTGGGCACCTCGGTCGGGGGCGGCCCCTCGGAGACGACCACCTCGACCGTATCGCCACGGGCGACGGTGCTGCCCGGTTCGGGATCCTGGTCGATGATTGCGCCGGCGGGTGCCGCGTCGTGACGGCGATCGCGGACGACGAGTGCGAGACCACCGGCCCTGGCCGCGGCGCGGGCGTCCTGAAGCGCCTGCCCGACGACGTCGGGCACTTCGACGGGCCGGGCCCCTTGGCTCACCTTCACCTCGACGGTGCTGCCCTCGTCGACCACGGTGCCGGACGTGGGGGAGGTGGCGACCACGACGCCGACCGCAACCTCGTCGTGGTGCTGCTCGATCACGGTCGGCTCGACTCCGACCTCGCGCAGGGCATCGAGGGCGTCGTCCGCCGTGGCGCCGGTCACCTCGGGTACCTCGACCGGGCGTGGCCCGGCTGACAGGAGCAGGGTCACGAGCCCGCCGCGGCGTGCCTGGCCGGTGGGCTCGTGCGCCGTGACGAGCCCTTCGGCGAGGTCGCGGTGAAAGGCGCGCTCCTCGGCGATCTGCACGCGGAAGCCCGCCATCTC
>SKQL01000081.1 GCA_007119035.1 Nitriliruptorales bacterium
CCCACCGTCGGCCTTCTCGCCCTCCGCCTGGAGCATCAGGTCACGCCCACCGGCGCTGGCCGACGAGAGCTCGGCGAACAGCGCACCCTGCTCGAGCACCGCCCCGACAGGGAGCGTGCCGCGGGTCTGCCCATACGCGTACCCGCTCGACGGTGGCGGGTGCGGCGCCCCTCGAGGGCCGTTGGAGGCGCCTGCGGCCGTGGGCGCGTCAGCCAGTGCGGCCGCAACCTGGCGGGCGGTCTGCTCGGCGTGGTGGTCGGCCAGCCAGCCGCCCAGCGCGAAGACGGTTCCGATCTCCCACGCACTCCAACCCATGGCGCCGCCTCCCCCGTCGCCATTGGCGCTGTTGGTAGGCGCTCTGATCCCGACCCCACCGTCGAGCAATCCCGCGTCGAGTAGGTCCACGTCCTCGCCGAGGTCCGTGTCCAAGGCATCCTCGAGCTCAGCTTGCGAAGCGTCCCACACGTCCTCGTCGAATTCGTCATCCTCCCAATCGTCGAGCTCCCAGTCGTCTGGCATCCCAGTCCCCCCCGCCGCGGTTCAGTCGGACGCAACGTAGCCCGCGGCTGTGACAGCCCAGCGCCGCGACGCTGCGCGACATGCCCGCATGCCCGGTAGACCGTGTGTGATCCTGGGTTGAAGGGTCCCTCTCTGCCCACCGTCGCGCCGGCTCCAAAACCCTTGCGCCCGCGACGCGGGGTCCCTATAAAGCGGTCAGTACGACATGCGATACGAGGCAGCATGCTGGACGAAGGGCACCACGCTCTACGACGTAGCGGCCGAGCCCCCCTATCTACGGGCGATGGGACCCGTTTAGGCTGACTTCGAGGGCCTTTATCGAGTAACGAGGATGGAGAGATCATGACCAAGTCGATAGCAGAGACGGGGCGGCCAGCCGCTGTCCCGAGATGGTTCCTGATCGTCGCGTTCTTGAGCGCCCTTGCGCTGCTCGTAGCAGCCTGCGGCGACAACGGTGACGACGATGAGGTGGCGGTCGACGATCCGGACGACGAGGAGATCGACGAGCCCGACGAGCCCGACGACGCCGACGAGCCCGACAACGCCGACGAACCGGAAGAACTGATCGAGGTATCGGCGGGCTTCGTGTCGGGTGTCGACCAGATGGGGCTGCCCGCCGCTCTCGACCTCGGCTTCTTCGAGGACCAGGGCCTCGACGTGGAGATCGTCTCCCCCTTCCCGACGGGCGTCGACGCCCTCAACGCGCTCGAGGCGGGTGAGGTGGACTTCACTCAGGTGGGGACACCGTCATTCGGAGCGATTCTCGAAGGCATGGACGTCGTCTACCTCGGCAACTATTCGGGAAGCGCCGTGCAGACCGGAATCGACGAGACGATGGCGATGGTTGCCGCAGAGGGCACCGACATCGACCCCGACGACTTCACCACGCTCGAGGGCCAGCGCATTGGCGTGTCGATCGGGTCGATCAACCACCTCTACGTGCTCGGTGCGCTCGAGTCCGTGGGCATGGGCCCCGACGACGTCGAGCTCGTCAACCTTCCGCCCCCCGAGATGCCCGTGTCCTTGGAGACCGGCTCGGTCGACGTGATCTCGATCTGGGACCCGTGGCCGATCATCGCACTCAACGACGTCGAAGGCTCCTTCGAGGTCTCCCGCGGCGGTGGGTACCTCGCCTACATCGGCTACATCGTGGCTCTCGGCGATTTCGTCGAGGAGAACCCCGACGTCGTCGAGCGCTTCCTCACCGCCCGAGCCGAGGCCGACGCGTGGGTCCGGGAGAACCCTGAGGACGCTGCGGAGATCGTTGTCCGCTGGTTCCCGGGAACCGAGCAGGAGGTCGCTGAGGAGGCCATGCAATACAACATCCGACAGGCGGATCCACGCATGTCGGCGTGCAACTACCTGGCTGCGCACATGAACCTCGAGTTGCTCCGTGACCTCGAAACCATCGATGAGATCTATGACGTGAACGACGTGTTCGTCCCCGAGCACATCCTCAACATCATGGAGGAGCGCCCCGAGCTCATGGACGATCTCGATGACATCCCCGAGGAGGCTCAAATCGGTCCCGACTACACGTTCGATCCCGACGAGGCAGCCGAGGCCTGCCCCGAATAACCACTTGAGTGGCAGAGGGTGACGAAATTGGAGCCCTCGTCTCGAAGGAGAGCCCATGGGAGCGGCGCCTGCTACCTCGACCGGTGACCGGGAGACCGGCCCGGGCGAGTCCCGGACGGCGCCGCAGCATCCGAGGTCCTCACTCGTGCGGAACGGCGTCTCCGCGACGCTGTGGTTCCTCGCCCCCTTCGTGATCCTGGCCGCGATCTGGGCCATGATCGTGGAGGGCACGGGGGTCCCGCTCCGCCGTTTCCCGCAGGTCACCGATGTGGCCATGGCCGGGGCGGCGATGATGGCCGACGGCTCTCTGTGGGAGCACCTCGGAGCCAGTGTGTGGCGAGTCTTCCAGGGCGGTGGGCTCGCCATACTGACCGGCGTGCCATTCGGTCTGCTCATGGGTGCGAACCGGAAGGTCGCCACGTTCTTCACGCCGCTGCTCCGCTTCTCCGTCGCGCTCGCGGGCATCGCATGGATCCCGCTAGCCACGCTGTGGTTCCGTGTCGACGGCGCGGTGACATTCATCATCTGGAACGCGGTGTTCTTCTCGCTCGTCTACAACACGATGCAGGGCGTGCAGCAGATCCCCGTCGACTTCCGGCGGGCGGCGCAAAGCCTCGGGACGGGCCCCTTGCGGATGTTCCCCCAGGTCCTGTTCCCGGGTGCGCTCCCCTCGATCGTCACCGGCCTGCGCGTGGGCATGGGCTACGGGTGGCGAGGTCTCATCGCTGCGGAGATCATCGCCGGCACGGCAGGGCTCGGCTACTCCCTGTTCCTCGCGGAGAAGTTCTTCCGGACCGATGTCATCGTCCTCATGATGATCCTGATCGGCGCGATCTGGCTGGTGATGGACCGGTCGCTGCTGGCCCCACTCGAGCGCAGGACGGTCGAGCGGTGGGGCATGACCAAGACGGAGAGGTAGAGATGCTCGACCCCAACGCGCTCGCGCAGCCCACGCCCGCTCAGCGAATCGGGCGTGCGGTCGTGGCCAACGGCGTGGTGCGCACCTTGGCTCCCTTCCTCCCCATCGTCTTCGTATGGTGGGCGGTCGCAGCGGCGGGGATCTTCCCTCCGGCCTTCTTCGCGAGCCCCGCGGAGGTGGTCGCCAGGTTCGGCGAGCTGATCTACACAGGCGTGCTGCCTGGCTATCTCGTGGACTCCATCACCCGCCTTGCGTACGGCGCGTTCTTCGGGCTGTTCATCGGTATACCGCTCGGCTACCTCGTCGGCATCAGCCGCTACGCACGCCGCCTCAGCTGGCCGCTGCTGCTGTTCTTCCAGGCCGTCGGTGACATCGCATGGCTGCCGTTGCTCATCATCTGGTTCGGGTTCAGCCTCACCTCAGTGACGTTCGTCATCGTTTACACGGTCGTGTTCCCGCTGATGGTCAACATCGTCGCGGGCATCGACGCGGTCCCGCGCGACATGGTGCGCGCGGCACGGAGCCTCGGCGCGGGAAGGACCCGCGTGTGGCTCGACGTGATACTGCCGGGCTCGCTGCCCGCGGTCGTCACCGGCATCCGCACGGGGCTCGGCTACGGCTGGCGTGCCCTGATCGCAGCAGAGATCATCGTCGGCACCAGCGGCATCGGCTTCATGATGTTCGACGCCCGCCGTGCCGGCCAGGTGACGGAGGTCTTCGTGGGGATGATCGTCCTGGGGATACTGTGGTATATGACCGATTCGATGGTCCTCGCGCCGGTCGAGCGTGAGACGGTGGAGCGCTGGGGCATGGTCCGTCGACCCGAGGGAGCTGGAGTCGCACGATGAGTCACCTGCGCATCGAGAGCCTCTCGAAGGTCTACGTCGACGAGTACCGCGGTGAGAACGTCGTCGCGCTCGACGACATCTCGTTCACCATCGAGCAGGGCGAGTTCGTCTCCATCCTCGGGCCGAGCGGCTGTGGGAAGACGACCATCCTCAACATCGTCGCGGGCTTCATCGAGCCGAGCGGAGGCCGGATCCTCCTCGGGGACAAGCCGATCGGCGGGCCGGGTCCCGATCGGGGCGTGGTGTTCCAGAGCTTCGCGCTCTTTCCCTGGAAGACCATCCTCGGCAATGTCCGATTCGGTCCGAAGATGGCCAAGCGCTCCCGGTCCGAGCAGGATCGAGTCGCCCGGGAGTTCATCGAGCTCGTGGGCTTGACAGGGTTCGAGGATCGCTATCCCCATGAGCTCTCCGGCGGGATGCAGCAGCGGGTCGGCGTGGCGCGGGTCCTCGCCAACGATCCGCAACTCATGCTGATGGACGAGCCATTCGCGAGCGTGGACGCGCAGACGAGGATGAAGCTCCAAGAGGATCTCATCAAGGTGTGGGAAGAACGCCACCCCACGATCATGCTCATCACCCATGACATCGAGGAAGCCGTCTTCCTCTCCGACCGCGTGATCGTGCTGACCAGCCACCCCGGCCGGCTGAACCGGGACATGCGCATCGATCTGCCACGGCCGCGCCAATGGGCCAACCTCGTGCGCGACACCAGGTTCTCCGAGATCACCCACGAGATCATGGGGCTGATTATGCAAGGCTCGGGAAACGCCGACGCGGAGCAGGAGCAGGAGGCTGTCGGTGAGGCTAGCCCGTAGGTTCCTTGCCAGCACGGGCGGGCGCTTCGTCGTGATCCTCGCCGTGGGCATCATCGGGTTCCAGATTTGGACCGCGGTGCAGGCGCCCGCGAAGCTCGACGACGACGTCGGCACCGCGTTCGACCGGCGCGGCCGTACCAGCGTCGAGGTCGAGTTGCGCTTCGCTCCCGAGCGCTATCACATTCTCGCCATCCAGGAGCACGGCAGGATCAGCGCCACGGAAGGGAGCGTCGTCGAGGTCCGCGGCATCACAATGGACGGAGTCCACGAGATCGCCCGTTACTACTGGGTCAAGGAGATCCGCCAACTCGACGATCCGTTTCTCGAGGAGGTCGATGAGGCCGATGCGTCGCTCAGGCCTCCTCCTGCGCTCGCAGAAGCCGTGCCCTAGCTCATGACTATGGCGGAGTCGCCTACTCGGCGGGCTCCGCGCCTCGCCGGCATCGACTCCCTCGTCGGTCAGCCGGCCGCGCAGGAATGAGCCGAAGTCGTCGTCTCCGACGACTGCCACCAATCCCGCCCTCCACGCCGATGCGCGTGAGAGCGGTCACGGTGTTGACCGCACAACCGCCGGGGTGCATGGAGATGCTCTCCACCCGGGCGAGGCGGCCGACCGGCAACCGGGTGCGACGGGTCGCACGATGACATCCACGACGGCGATCCCCACACATGTGACGTCCACGCCCGCGCTGCTCATCGACCTGCCCTAGTAGGCAAGCACGAGAGGCCGATTTGCTCGCGCCCCGCCCTTGCCGCTTCGGTGGGGAGCGGGGATTCTGAGGAGAGCCACACCGGACACGAGGAGGAACGCGATGGATGTGCAGCAGCTTATGGAGGGCGCTCGCGACGCGCTGACGGTGGATCGGGTCTTCGGCGAGCCGATCGAAAGGAGCGGCACGACGGTGATCCCCGTCGCCAGGCTGGGGGGAGGCGGCGGAGGCGGCCAGGGGGACGCAGCCGACGGGGAGACGGGCTCGGGGGGCGGTTTCGGATTGACCGCTGCCCCCGCGGGCGTGATCGTCCTGACAGGCGACCGCGTGCGGTGGGAACCGGCCCTCGACATCAACCGGATCGTGCTCGGTGCGCAGGTCGTGGCGGTCGTCGTGCTGCTCACCGCACGCAGCATCGTGAAGGCGCGCCTCAAGGCCTCCGCGCAGAACGGATAGTCCCACCAGCAGGACCCCGCGGGTCCGTGGGAACGTCGGGCACCGGGCCGAGATCCCGTCGATGAGCACCACGAGCCTGGACGAGCGCTACGCCGTGCCGACGCGAGATAGCCTGCAAGGCCCCCCAGTGGAGCGGACGACGGGATTCGAACCCGCGACCCCCACCTTGGCAAGGTGGTGCTCTACCAGCTGAGCCACGTCCGCGTGGCTTCTAAGACTGCCGCAATTCACCGGCTCCTGCAAACCTCATCTCGGTGCCCGCCCGATCCGGGCCTACCGAGCGTGCTCACCCACGAGCGCATCGATCTCCTCGTCGAACTCGGCGGTGAGACGCCGCTTGTCGTCGTCGAGCCAGCTGCCATGCACCGCGCTGAGCGTGAAGGCACGCGCCTGCTCGGGCTCGTGCTCGAGCTGCGTGCAGAGGTCGAAATGCTCCTTGCCGATGTCGGTGTGGTGGCGGCATGCTCGCAAGCGCCGATGACGCACCGGGGACCTCAGCGGCCGCTGGAACCGAAGCCGCCATCACCGCGAGGGGAAGGCCGCAGCTCCTCGACCTCGAGGATCCGACGGCGCTCGACGGGCTGGATGAGGAGCTGCGCCACGCGGTCGCCCCGCTCGATCACCGCGGTCTCCGAACGATCCCAGTTGACGAGGATGACCTTGATCTCCCCCCGGTACCCGGCGTCGATCGTCCCGGGCGCATTGACGAGGCCGACGCCGTGTCGCGCGGCGAGGCCCGAGCGCGGGTGCACGAGACCGACCAAGCCCAGAGGCATCTCGACCGCGATCCCGGTCGGCACCACCGCCCGGTCGCCCGGGGCGAGGGCGATGCTCTCCCGGGCGTGCAGGTCGAGGCCCGCATCGCCGGGGTGTGCGTACCGCGGGAGAGGCAGGCCCGGGTCGAGGCGCTGGATGCGCAGGACCTCGTCGTCGGCGGCCGTCCCCGGCCGGGGTTTCGACATGTGGTGCTCCTCGATCATGCTGCCGTCAGCGAGCCGCAATCGGCCGGTGAGGGTCGCATCGAGCCTGTAGCCCTGCCGGAGGTAGAACCCCTCCCGGCCGCCCCCGCCGCGGACGGTCAAGGCGACCAGATCGAGCCCACGGTCCCACGCAGCCTCCTCCAACTCTGCGAGCACCGCCGCGCCGATACCAAGGCCTCCCGCGTCCGGGGCGCGTTGGAGGCGCTCGATGGTGCCCAGGTGAGCCTTAACCGCGGTCGAGGAGGTCGCGAGGAAGCCGAAACCCACCACATCCCCGCCGATGCGGGCGACGACGAGGTCATCGGTGCCCTGGCGCACCCGCTCGAACTGTCCGCGGGCATGCTGGGCGATGTCCTCCGCCTCGACCGGCGGAAGGAACCCCACCGCTCCCCCTGCGTTGGTGACCCGCGCCCACAGGTCGAGCAACGCCCGTTCGAGGGGCTCGTCGAGCGTGGGGTTTCGGAGGAGCTTCAACGCCGCTCCCGCCGTGGTGGATCCGGCCGGTATCCCGGTCGGATCCACCACGACCCGGGTCCCGACCCCGGTCCGGGGAGCCGCCTAGCGTCGGGCCGCGAGGTCACGGAGGGCGGTCCCCAGCCCGTCGATGATCTGGTCGATGTCCGCGTCGTCGATCACGAGCGGGGGGCAGAACGCGATCGTGTCGGTGCCGATGGGCCTCGCGATCACCCCTTGCGCGAGGAGTCCGTCGCGAACAGCCATGGGCGAGGTCTCGTCGTCCAGGCCGACCGCCCATACCGCGCCGTCTCCCCGGACCTCGGCGACGAGACCCTCCTCCTGGAGCTTCCGGAGGCCGTCGGAGAGTCGGGCGCCGATCGTGGGGACCCGCTCGAACAGCCGCTCGCGCTCGAGGATGTCGAGCGCAACGGACCCCGCCGCGGTGCAGGCGGGATGCCCCGAGTACGTGTGGCCGTGACGGAGCACGAACCCGGGCTGCTCCAACGCCTCGCGAACCCGACCGTTGACGAGGACGCCTCCAACCGGCTGGTACCCCGAGGTGACCGCCTTCGCGAACGTGACGAGGTCGGGCACGACGTCGTAGTGCTGCGCCCCCCACCAGGTGCCGAGGCGACCGAAGCCGCAGATGACCTCGTCGAGGATGAGCAGCGCCCCGTGCTCGTCACACAGCCGCCGGAGCTCCTGCAGGTATCCCGGAGACGGTGGACGCACCCCGCCCGCGCCGATCACGGGCTCGGCGATCATCGCAGCGATCGTGTGGCCACGGGCTTCGAAGAGCTCCTTCAAGGCCCCCACGTCGTCGTGGCCGACATGGACGACGTCGGGCAGGAGAGGCCCGAAGCCCTCGTGGTTGACGGGCAGTCCCGTGGCCGTCATCCCCCCGTACGTCACCCCGTGATAGCTCGGCTGACGCGCGACGATCACCGTACGCTCCGGCTCCCCCGACCGGGCGTGGGTGAGACGGGCCAGCTTGAGTGCGGTGTCCACCGCCTCCGATCCGCTGCCGACCAGGAACGTGCGCGCGTCGGGGAACGGGGCGAGGGAGGCCACCCTGGCCGCGAGACGCTCCGCGGGCTCGTTCGCGAACATGTCGAACGTGTGGAAGGCCGCGATGTTGCGCATCTGCTCGGCCACCGCCTCCACGATCTCCTCCCGGCCATGCCCCACGTTGCAGTACCAGAGGCTCGCGAGCGCATCCACGTAGGACCGCCCGTCCGAGTCCCACACACGGGCGCCCTCACCACGCACGATGGTCACGAAATCACTCGAGGCGGGCGGCGCGTACGGGTGCAGCTGCGCGGGCGTGGACGGGTTCATGACGTTGGTACCTCCCAGCCGAGAGCGTCGGCCACGGTTTCGTGGCAGACCCGGCCGTCGATGACATTGGCGGCGCCAGCCAACAAGGGGTCCTGCGGATTCGACGCCAACGCCATCAGACGAGGCGCCACCGCCGCGGAGAGCGCACGACTGGCAGTGCGCGGATACTGCCCTGGGACGTTGGTCACGCAGTAGTGCACCACCCCGTGCTCAACGAACACAGGACTCGAAAGGCTCGTCGGCCGCGCGGTCTCCACACAACCCCCCTGGTCGATCGCCAGGTCAACCACCACCGACCCCGCGGGCATCGCCGCGACCTGCTCCGCAGTGACCACAGTCGGCGCCCGTGCGCCAGGCACCAACGCCGCGCCGATCACCACGTCCGCGCCCGCGACCGCCTCACCCACCGCCTGCGGGGAGGACACCAACGTTGCCGCCACCGTCCCGTCGAGCGCGACCGCGTGCAGACGCCCCAAGTCTACGTCCACGCCCGTCACCTCCGCGTCAAGGCCCCGCAACCCACGCGACGCCATCGTCCCTGCCACTCCCAAACCGATGACGATAGCACGCGCCGGCGGCACACCCGCCGCCCCACCCACCAGCGTCCCCGACCCCCCCTCCGTCCTCGACAGGAAATGCGCCGCCACGATCGCCGCCGTCCGCCCCGCGATCTCCGACATCGGCGCCAACAACGGCAACTGCCCGCCCTCCACCACCGTCTCGAACGCATACGCCCGCACCCCCGACCGCGCCAACACCGCCGCCAACTCCGGCTGCGCCGCCAGATGCAGATAGCAGAACAACACCAACCCGGGCCGAAGGAGCCCGTACTCCGACGGCTGCGGCTCCTTGACCTTCACCACGACCTCGGCCGCCCACGCCTCCGCCGCCGTGGCCACCACCTCAGCACCTGACGCCGCGTAGTCAGCGTCACTGAAACCAGCCTCCACGCCCGCACCCGCCTCCACCAACACCCGATGCCCACCCAACCGCACCTTCGTCACCGCGGCCGGGTCAAGCGCCACCCGACGTTCACCGTCCTTGGCCTCAGCGACGACGCCGATCACCGACATGACACTCCTCACTGTCACACCCCCGCTATGAGACCGCGCCGGGACTGCGCCATGGTCACCGACTCCAGAAGGGGCGCGGCTTGCCAAAAGCTCGGTCCGAACGCGAGACTCCACGGACCGGATCTCTGGAGCACCGGCTTTGGGTCTTGCCTCAAGACGTGCCAAACTACAGGAGTGCCACGCTTGCGCGGCAGCCCACGAAGCGGCGCGAGCCACGCATCACCACGAACAGCGGATGACAATGGATACCGAGTCGGTCGCCTCCACCCAACGGGTGGACGACCACGATTCGGCTTGCACTGCGCCCGAGGGCGTGGGTCAAGCCGTCGACAGGGAGGTCACATGAGGGCTCCGACGCCCCGACGCTTCGGAGGGTCCGCATTGGCCGCTACCCGCCAGCCGGCAGGCAGCAGCCCCGCACCACGACGCGTGCTCCGGATCGCCCTTCTCGCGCTGATGGGAGCACTGCTCGCAGCCTGCGTACCCGATGCGCCCCAGGATGCGCTCGACCCCGCCGGCCCGATCGCGCGACAGCAGGACGGTCTCTGGAATCTCGTATTCCCCATCGCGGTCGGCGCGTTCGTCCTCGTGCAGGGGGCGCTGCTGATCGCGGTCTGGCGCTTCCGCCAGCGACCCGACGACGACGACACCGAGCTGCCGAAGCAGGTGGCCGGCAGCACCAAGCTCGAGATCCTCTGGACCCTCATCCCCGCCGTGATCCTCGCGGGCATCGCCGTCCCGACTGTCGCGGCGATCTTCGAGCTCGCCCAGGAGCCCGAGGACGCGATGCAGGTCCGCGTGGTCGCCAAGCAGTACTGGTGGGAGTTCGAGTACCTCGACGAGGGCAAGGAAGGCGTCGTGACCTCGGGGCAGCTGCACATCCCCACCGACACCCCCGTGTACCTCACCATGGAGTCCCTCTCCGCGCAGATCCCCGACCCAGGCGGCATCGAGCCGAAGGAAGGCCAGGTCGCCAGCGGCGTGATCCACAGCTTCTGGGTGCCGCGCCTGGCCGGCAAGCAGGACGTGATGCCCGGCGGTGTCGAGAACCTCACGATCCAGGCGGACGAGCCAGGCCGTTACGAGGGGCAGTGCGCGGAGTTCTGCGGCCTCTCCCACTCCCGGATGCGCTTCCAGGTGATCGCCCAGGACGAGGCCGAGTTCAACGACTGGATCGCGGAGCAGTCGGAGACCCAGGACCCCGGCGACCGTGAGGGCCTGGCCGCGGAGGGGGAAGAGCTGTTCGACACCACCACATGCATCGAGTGCCACGCCATCAGAGGCTACGAGACCCCGGAGGGGCGTGAGGCCGATATCCGCATCGGCCCTGACCTCACCCACTTCGCCACTCGCGACACGCTGGCTGGCGGGATCGTGGAGAACAACGCGGAGAACCTCGAGGAATGGCTCCGCGACCCGCAAGCGATGAAAGCGGGGGCGCAGATGCCGAACCTCGGTCTGTCCGATGACGAGATCGAAGCCCTCGTCGCCTACCTGCAGTCACTTGACTAACCGATGCGCGAGCGCCTAAGGAGCAAGCCGTAGATGGCCTCCACCACCGATTCCGAGAAGCAGGGCTTCTTCGGCCGTCCCACAGCGGAGACAGGCTTCTGGAGCTGGATCACCACCGTCGATCACAAGCGGATCGGCATCATGTACCTCGTCACCGCCTTCACGTTCTTCATCGTGGGCGGGCTCCAGGCGCTGCTGATCCGGCTGCAGCTGGCCGGCCCTGACGGCACGTTGCTCACCGGGGACCAGTACAACCAGATCTTCACGATGCATGGCATCACAATGATCTTCCTCGCGTTGATGCCGCTGTCGGCGGGGTTCTTCAATTATCTGCTGCCGTTGATGATCGGCGCGCGCGACGTCGCGTTCCCACGGCTGAACGCGTTCTCGTACTGGGTGTTCCTCGCCGCCGGGATCTACATCTACTCGTCGATCTTCCTCGGCGGGATGCCCGACGGTGGCTGGTTCAACTACGCGCCGCTGTCAACGGAGGTAGGACCCGACCCCGGTGGCCAGGACCCGACGTACGCGGGGCATGTGTCCCGCATGGTCTTCTACTCGGTGGGGTTGCAGATCGCGGGCATCGCGTCGCTGGCCTCGGCGGTGAACTTCATCGTCACGATCCTGAACATGCGCGCGCCCGGCATGACGCTGATGCGGATGCCCGTGTTCATCTGGATGACGCTGATCACGAGCTTCTTGATGCTGTTCGCGATGCCGATCATCGGCGTCGCGCTCTGGCAGCTCATGTTCGACGCCGGGTTCGGCGGCAACTTCTTCAACCCCGCCCGCGGCGGCGACCCGATCCTCTGGCAGCACATGTTCTGGCTGTTCGGCCATCCGGAGGTCTACATCCTGATCCTGCCCGCCTTCGGCATCGTCTCCGAAGTGCTGCCGGTGTTCAGCCGCAAGCCGATCTTCGGC
>SKQL01000012.1 GCA_007119035.1 Nitriliruptorales bacterium
CATGCGGGCGCAGTTCAAGGCCGCGGACCGTTCGGGCGCGCGCCTCGCGGTGGTGCTGGGGGAGCGGGAGTTGGCCGCGGGCGTGGCCACCGTCCGCGACCTCGAGAGCGGGGAGCAGCGGGCGGTCCCGCGCGACGACCTCGTCGAGGCCGTGCGCGGCCGCTGAGCGGGGGCGCGCTACACGGCGCGCTCCGCGGCAGCTCCGGCGGCAGCTCCGCGGCAGCTCCGCGGGCATTTGATCGGGTGTGGTTAGTTCCAGCTGGCGGGTGGGGTGGCACGGGTGAGGTCGGCGGGATTTGATCGGATCCGGTTACTTCGCCGGGTCCAGGGCCACCGCGGGCGGCCGAATTCATCGGATGTGATCAATCGCCCGGGCCGGAGCCCCAGAAACCCGAAGCAAAGTGCCTTTCGGGCCGCCGGAGGCGGCACACCCTGTCTTCCAGGTAATTGATCGGATCTGATCAATTACCCCAGGCGGGGTAGGGCAGGCGCGGGGAATTCATCGGATCCGATGAATTGCCCCGAGGAGCCTGGCCGAGGAGGCCGACGGCAGACGGAATTGATCAAACCCGATCAATTCCACCGAAAGGGCGAGGCGCGCTCACGGCAGGGCGAGGGCCGCGCCGCTTGCGGCGAGCGCCATCACCGCCACGCCCGCGATGCCGAGGGTGAGCGACCAGGCGGTGCGCTCACGGCCCGTGCGGCCGGCGACGGCCACCGCGACGGTGAGCGCGAGCACCGCGGCGATTCCCGAAAGCGTCGCCGCGCCGAGCCCGGGGCCGGCGAGGACCACCACGGCGCCGACGCACAGCAACACCACCGCCACCATCAGCGACGTCCCGTGGCCGAGGCGTTGGGGCAGCCCGTGCACGTCGGTGCGGGCGTCTCCGGCGAGGTCGGGCAGCGCGTTGACGAAGTGGGCGCCCGCCCCGATCAGCGCGGCGCCCACCACCGCCCACCACGGGGGCAGCGGCGCGCCCGGCAGCCCTGTGGTCACGAAGACGGGCAGCAACCCGAACGCGCTCGCGTAGGGCACCACGCTGATCACCCTGCGCTTGGCTCCGAGGTCGTAGGCCCAGCCGAGGCCCACCGCGAGGAGGTGGACCGACGCGGCCCGCACCCCTGAGAGCAGCGAGAACGCGACGCACGCGGCCAGCGCGGCCATCGCGGCGAGCAGCACCGTCCACGCGCGGACCTCGCCTGAGGCGATCGGCTTGTCCGCCCGGCCGGCGGCGGCATCGCGGTGGCGGTCCACCCAGTCGTTGCCCCAGCCCACGGAGAACTGCCCCGCGAGCACCGCCGCGACCACCGCAGCCGTGCCGGCCACGCCGCGACCGACCGAGGCGGCGAGGACCCCGCTGACCGCGGTGACGAGCAGCGACGGCGCGAAGTGGGTGGCGCGCAACAGCGGGACCGCGGACATGCGCGCAGTCTGACCGATCGAAGCTGCGCCCGCCGTGGCCCGGGCCACCGACATCCCATTCGCCCACGCGTCTGGGCGCGGATAGCCTCAAGGGCCGTGCACGAGAACGACGCATCACCGATGACCGACCTGAAGAGGAACGAGCCTGTGACCCTTTACGGACGTCTCCGCAGCACCGGCGCGGGCACCCTGCGCCCGGCGCACGAAGGGGAGCAGGTGACCCTCGCCGGATGGGTCGCCCGCCGCCGCGACCATGGGGGGGTCGCGTTCCTCGATCTCCGCGACGCCTCGGGGATCGTGCAGGTCGTCGCGGACGCGGGCGACGGTGAGGCCGACGAGGTGCTGGCCGCCGCTCACGACGTCCGCCCCGAGTGGGTGCTGCGCATCACCGGCGTCGTTCGCGCCCGCCCCGAGGGCATGGCCAACCCGCAGATCGCCACGGGTGACATCGAGGTCGCCGCGTCCGACGTGGAGGTCCTGAGCCGCTCGGAGACGCCCCCCTTCCCCCTCGAGGACCGCGTCGACGCGGACGAGAGCCTCCGCCTCGCGTACCGCTACCTCGACCTCCGCCGTCCCGCTCTCGGCGACGCCATCCGCACCCGCGCGAAGATCACCGGAGTGATGCGCCGCGTCATGGAGGACCACGGCTTCCTCGACATCGAGACGCCGATGCTCACCCGGTCCACGCCCGAGGGCGCGCGTGACTTCCTCGTTCCGAGCCGTCTGCAGCGCGGCGAGTTCTACGCGCTGCCCCAGTCGCCGCAGCTGTTCAAGCAGCTGCTCATGGTCGCGGGCATGGAGCGTTACTACCAGATCGCCCGCTGCTTCCGCGACGAGGACCTGCGCGCGGACCGCCAGCCCGAGTTCACCCAGCTCGACATCGAGGCGAGCTTCATCGACGAGGAGGACGTTTTCGCGCTCGTCGAGGAGCTCATGGCGAGGTTGTGGGCAGAGGTCCTCGACACCGAGCTCACCACCCCCTTCAACCGGATGACCCACCTCGAGGCCATGAGCCGCTACGGCACCGACAGCCCCGACACGCGCTTCGACATGCGTCTCGTCGACCTCGCGGAGACCTTCCGCGGCACCGACGTCGGCATCTTCAAGGGCGCGCTCGAGGCGGGCGGCACCGTCGTGGCGGTGCGTTTGCCCGGCGGCGGGGAGCTGACCCGCAAGCAGTTCGACGACTGGGTCGAGTTCGCGAAGGGCCGCGGCGCGAAGGGCCTCGCCTGGGGTGTGGTGGAGGACCGCCACACCCTGCGCAGCCCGCTGTCGAAGTTCATGGCCGACGACGAGATCGACGCCTTGCTCGCGGCCACCGGCGCGCAACCCGGCGACGCCCTGTTCTTCGGGGCGGGGGAGACCCGGTTCACCCAGGAGCTCATGGGCGCGCTGCGGGTCGCCCTCGCACGCGAGCAAGGCCTCATCCCCCAGCCCGGCGACCCTACCGATACGTGGCATTTCGTGTGGGTCACCGACTGGCCACTGCTCGAGCGCAACGAGGAGGGCCAGCGTTGGGAGGCGGTGCACCATCCCTTCACCGCGCCCCATCCCGACGACCTCGACAAGCTCGAGTCGCGGCCCGCCGACGTCCGCTCGCGCGCCTACGACCTCGCCCTCAACGGCACCGAGCTCGGCGGGGGATCGATCCGTATCCACGACCGCGACGTGCAGGAGCGCGTGTTCGGCTTGCTCGACATCAGCGCGGAGGAGGCCGACGAGCGCTTCGGCTTCCTTCTGAGGGGCTTGTCGTACGGCGCGCCGCCCCACGGGGGGATCGCGTTCGGCCTCGACCGGATCGTCATGCTCATGACGGGCGCCGCGTCGTTGCGCGACGTGATCGCGTTCCCCAAGACCCAGAGCGGCGGGGATCCGCTGACCGACGCGCCCGCGCAGGTCGACGAGCGTCAGCTCGCCGAGTTGGGCCTGCGCCTGCTTCCCCGCGGCAAGTGAGCCGACGCGGCGCCGCGCCAAGGTCGCGGTGAGATGAGCGCCGCCGTCGTTCGCGGGGTCATCGCGGTGCTTCCCGCGGTCACCGCCCTCGCGTTCTGGCGTGGCGGCTACAGCGTCTTCATGACCCCGAAGGCCACCGTCGTGGTGGTCGGCGCGGCCACGGTGATCGCGGTCGCGCTCGCCCGGTTCGCGCTGACGGGTCGCGCGGCGCTGCCCGCCTGGGAGGTCGCGATCCCGACGGTGCTGTACGTGGTCGCGCTCGTGCTGGCCACCGCGGCCGCCGAGCGGCCGCTGCTCGCCGTCGCGGGGCGGGCCGATCGCCATGTGGGGCTTGCGGTGGCGCTCGCGACCCTCGTGCTGTTCGTTATGACGACGCTTGCGTTCCGGTACCGCTCACCCGCTCCGGTGATCGTGGCGACGTTGGCCGCGGCGGTCCCCGTGACGGGCTACGCGCTGGTGCAGGCCGGCGGCGGGGACCCGCTGGCGTGGAACCTCGTCGAGGGCGGCCCCGCGGTGTTCTCCACCCTCGGCAACGCGAACTTCCTGTCCGCCTGGCTCGGGATCGTCGCGCCGCTGGCTGCGTGGGGGGCGCTGTGGAGCGGCTGGCGGCCCACGTGGCGGCTCGGGTGCGGGGCGCTCGCGGCGGCCGTCCTCATGACGGCGGCCGCGACGGGGTCGGTGCAGGGCCTCGTCGCCGCGGGGGGAGGCTTGAGCCTCCTCGCGGCGGGGTGGGTGAGCGTGCGGGCCCACCGTCTGCGCACGGGCGCCGTCGCGGTGCTCGGCCTCGGTGGCGCGCTGCTGCTCGCGGGTACGGCAGCCCCCGCGGGCGTGCTCACCCGGGCAGGGGACTCGCTCGCCACCCGTGCCGCGCACTGGGAGACCGCGTGGGCCATGGCGTCGGACCATCCCATGCGCGGCGTGGGCCTGAGCGGGTTCCAGGGATGGTTCCGTACCTACGAGTCGCCCGAGCTCGCCGCCACACGCGGGCTCGAGCGCAGCCTGGACAGCGCGCACAACGTGCCGCTCGACCTGCTCGCGAGCGGCGGCTGGCCGCTGCTGCTCACGTGGCTCGGCCTGACGCTCACGATCGCGGTGGTGCTCGTACGGGGGTGGCTGAGGGCGGCGCGCGCTCATCGGCTGCTGCTCAGCGCACTCGGCGGGGCGTGGGTCGCCTACGTGCTCCAGGGCCTCGTCTCCGTCGACGTCGCGCCGCTGTCGGTGCTCGGGTGGACGCTTGCGGGCCTCGTCGTCGCCTCGGCGGCCGAGCGCGACCGCACCGACGTGCGGCTGGCGACCCGCGGGGCGCGGCCCGTCGCCGTCGGCGTGCTCGTGGCCGTCAGCCCACTGCTCATCGCGACGGTGGACGCGGTGCGGGCCGATCACCTCGCCGCACAGGCGGTCGCCGCGGCGGAGGCGGACGAGCTCGATGTCGCCGACCGCGCGTTCGGCCGCGCCCGTGCCCTCGCATCCTGGGAGCCGCGCTACGCCGTGCTGCACGGCGCGTTCCTCAACCGCACGGGCGAGCGGGCGGGGGCGCTCGAGGCCTACGAGGAGGCGCATCGGCGCGATCCTCGGGCCGTCGTCCCCCTGCTCAACGTGGCTCGGCTCGCCCTCGCGCTCGGGGATCGGGAGCGCGCGGACGACGCCTACCGGGCCGCATTGGAGCGGGCGCCCCACAGCCCTGAGGTGCGCGACGAAGCGGCCCGGTTCCTCGAGCCCTGAGGGGTCCGACCGGTCACGGCGGATCGATCAGGTGCCAAGCGGGGGCTGTCTGGGCGATACTGGGGGCATGGCCCGCTCGGCGGAGATGGAACAGCTGACGGCCCCTAGCCCCCCCGGCCAGGAGCCGTTGCTCGCGCGTCTGAACGCGCGCGGCTTCCGCCTGCTCATGCTCGCGGACGCGGTGGTGCTCGTCGTCGCGCTCGTCGCGCCGATGGTCGTCCGCCACGGGATCTCGTGGCCGTCCTACACGCCCGCGACGTACGCGGCCACCTACGTGGGCGTCGTCGCGCTGCACCTCCTGGCCTTGTACTTCGCGGGCATGTACGAGCGCACGCACCGTCTCGGGACCCGACCCGTCCTGCCGCGGGTCGTCGGTGCGACCGCGAGCGCGATGCTCGTCGTCGCGCTCATCGAGCTCCTGACGGGCGGCTACGTCGTGCCCCGAGGGAACCTGCCGCTCGTGCTCGTCCTCGGCGCGCTAGGTGTGACCGCCAACCGCATGCTGTCGCGACGCCTGCAGATGCGCCACCTCGGCCCGCCGCGGGTGCTGCTCGTCGGCGCCCCCGACGATGTGGGGCTCGCGCAACGCCACCTCGCCGAGGCTCCGCAGAAGAGTCAGGTGGTGGGCACCGCCAACGACGTGCACGGTCTCGCCGCCGCGGTCGCGGAGTCAGGCGCAACCGACGTGCTGCTGCTGTCGGGCGCGGCGCTCGAGGACGTGTACCCCGACCCCCTCACCGCGCTCGAGGAGGCGGGGATCTCCGTGCTCAAGCGGATCACCGCGGGGGAGACGATGCTCGGCCTGCGGGTGGTGCGCGAGGTCGCGGGGATGCCGTGCGTGCCGCTGCACACCCACACGCTGCCGCGCTCGCGGGCGCAGGCCAAGCGCTCCCTCGAACTCGCGCTGCTCGTCTTCAGCGCGCCGGTGACGGTGCCGCTGACCGTGCTGCTCGCGCTGTACGTGCGGGTGGTGGCGAGCGCGCCGGTGTTCTACCGGCAGCCGCGTGTGGGCCAGGACGGGCGGTGGTTCTCCATCCTCAAGTTCCGCACCATGGTCCGCGATGCCGAGCCTGCGGGTGAGATCATCGTCGCCACTCGCGACGACCCGCGGATCGTGCCCGGGTGCGGTTGGCTGCGCGCGACCCGCCTCGACGAGCTGCCCCAGCTCGTCAACGTGGTCCGCGGCGAGATGTCGCTCGTGGGCCCCCGCCCCGAACGCCCGGAGCTGATCGCCCAGTACGAGCGGCTCATCCCCGGCTACCACCGTCGCCACGAGATCCCGCCGGGCCTCACCGGCCTCGCGCAGGTCCAGGGCCGCTACCACACCGATCCCGCGTACAAGCTCGGCCACGACCTCCAGTACCTCGTCAACTGGTCGCCGGTGCTCGATCTGCAGATCCTCCTGCGCACCGTCTGGGTCGTGCTCGCGCGGAGGATCTGACCCCACCGGTAGCGGTCGATGTGGCCGGTGCGCGGCCGCGCGCAACCGGTAGCGGTCGATGTGGCCGGTATCGCGGCCGGATGCACCGCAAGCGCGCGGCTGGGTCGGGTGCGCGGCCGGCTCGGGTGCGCGGCCGGTAGCGGTGGATGTGGCCGGTATGGCGGCCGGATGCACCGCAAGCGCCCGGCTGGGTCGGCCGGGCGGGCGCACAGCACGCGTTGTAGGCGCGCGACAGGTGGAACGACTACGCTGCCGTGGGTCGCGTCTGAAAGGGAGGGCATGCGCTCGAAGGCAGTCGTTGGGTCCGTCGTCGTCGCGCTCGTGGTCGCGGGCGTGTTCGTGGTCCTCGGGTTCCTGTTCGAGGAGAACTTCTTCGGGGTGGCCGCGATCGTCGCGGCGGTCGCGTTCGGGGCTACGATGCTGGGCCTCATGGCGGTGCTCGTCAGCCTGGTCGGGACGGTGCAGGAGCTGACCCGCACGGTCGAGCAGATCACCGAGCAGACCGTGCCCCTGCTCGGCGGCGTCAACGAGACGATCTCGGGCGTCAACACCGAGCTCGCGCGGGTGGACACCATCGTCGCAAGCGTCCAGCACATCTCGGGCAGGGCGGAGGGCATCGCCGACGTGGTCCACACCGCGGTCACCAATCCCCTGATCAAGGCGATCGCGTTCGCGTCGGGCACGGGCGCGGCGATGCGCCGGGCGCGGAAGGGCTGAGACGATGTTCAAGAGGCTGTTCTTCGGGCTGCTCGGGCTGGGCGCGGGTGTCACGCTGGGTGTCTGGGCGGTGCGCAAGGTCGACGCGACGGCGTCGAAGCTCACCCCCGAGGAGCTCGCGCGCAGCGCCGCTGGACGCGCGTCCTCGCTCGGCGCCCGCCTGGGCGACGCGCTCGCGGAGGGACGCCAGACCGCCGCCGCCCGCGAAGCCGAGCTGCGCGCCGTCCACGGGATCGACCCGCCACCACAACCGTAGAGCTGACCTCCATGGACTCCCCGCAGATACGTCAGACGTTCCTCGAGTTCTTCCGCGAGCGCGGCCACCGCGTGTGGCCGTCGAGCTCGCTCATCCCCAACGACCCCACCCTGCTGCTCACCGTCGCGGGCATGGTGCAGTTCAAGCCGTTCTTCCTCGGCGAGGCGGTGCCCGACCACCCCCGCGCCGCGTCGGTGCAGAAGTGCGCGCGCACGAACGACATCGAGAACGTGGGTCACACGACGCGGCACATGACGTTCTTCGAGATGCTCGGCAACTTCAGCTTCGGCGACTACTTCAAGGCCGAGGCCATCCGCTGGGCGTGGGACCTGTCGACGACGCCGCAGCACAAGGGCGGCTTCGGCTTCGAGCCCGACCGGGTGTGGGCGACGATCTACGAGGAGGACGACGAGGCCGAGCGCCTGTGGCTGTCGGAGACCGACATCACGCCCGATCACATCCAGCGTCGCGGCAGGGAGGACAACTACTGGTCGACCGGTGGTGCGGGGCCATGCGGACCGTGCTCGGAGCTCTACTACGACCGCGGCCCCGACCACGGCCCCGACGGCGGCCCGATCGTGGACGAGTCCCGGTTCTTGGAGTTCTGGAACCTCGTGTTCATGCAGTTCGAGCAGGACGCGGCCGGCGCGATCCAGGGTGAGCTGCCCAAGCAGAACGTCGACACGGGCATGGGCCTCGAGCGCATGGCGATGCTCCTCCAGGACGTGCCGAGCGTGTACGAGACCGACGTGCTCCGCCCGATCCTCCTGCGCGCGTCGGAGGCCACCGGCACCGTGTACGGCGAGGACGAGCGACGCGACGTCAGCTTGCGCGTCATCGCCGAGCACACCCGGTCGGCGTCGAGCCTCATCGCCGACGGGGTACTGCCGTCCAACGAGGGGCGCGGCTACGTGCTGCGTCGCCTCCTGCGGCGCGCGGTGCGCCACGCGCGGATGCTCGGCGCCACCGATCCGGTGATGCCCGCGATGACCGACGCGGTCCGCGCGACGCTCGGCGACGCGTGGCCCGAGCTGCACGAGCAGGCAGAGCTCGTGGGGCGGATCACCGCCGCGGAGGAGTCGGGTTTCACCCGCACGCTGTCGACGGGCATGTCGATGCTCGAGGACGCGCTGTCCGAGGCGAGCGCCGAGGGGTCCCGCCAGGTGCCCGCGGCGACTGCGTTCGCGCTGCACGACACGTACGGCTTCCCCGTCGACCTCACGCTCGAGATCGCGGAGGAGCGCGGCTTCGAGCTCGACCGGGACGCGTTCGCGGAGCACATGGAGGCCCAGCGGGCACGCGCGCGGGCGGCGGCGAAGTCCTCGGGCGACGGCGCGGGCGTGCCCCTCGACGTGTACCGTCAGACCGCCGCGCACACGGGACAGACCGAGTTCCGCGGCTACACCGACACGGAGAGCGAGACGCGGGTCGCGGCGATGCTCACCCCCGAGGGCTCGGTCGAGCAGAGCACGGAGGGCGACGAGCTCGACGTCGTGCTGCCCCGGACCCCCTTCTACGCGGAGGGCGGCGGCCAGCTCGGCGACCACGGGCTGATCCGCACCGCGACCGGGCTGCTCGAGGTCGTTGACACCGTCGAGCCGACGCAGGGCCTCATCGTGCACCGTGCCCGCGTCGCCTCCGGCGAGGTGCTCGCGGGCCAGGACGCGCACGCTGCGATCGACGTGGAGCGGCGAACCGCGATCACCCGCGGGCACACCGCGACGCACATCCTCCACGCGACGCTCAAGGAGGTCGTGGGCGAGCACGCCGCGCAGGCGGGCTCCGCGATCGACGCGGGCCGGTTCCGGTTCGACTTCCCCCACTTCGAGGCGGTGACGCGCGACCAGGTCGCGGAGGTCGAGGAGCGCGTCAACACCCGGATCGCCGCGGACCCCGAGGTCGACATCATCGAGACGACCCAGGAGGAGGCCCGCCGGCTCGGCGCGGTCGCGCTGTTCGGGGAGAAGTACGGCGAGCACGTCCGCGTCGTGCGCATCGGCGACTTCTCGAAGGAGCTGTGCGGGGGCACCCACGTGCACCGCACCCCGGAGGTGGGGCTGTTCTCCGTGCTGTCGGAGGGCTCGATCGCGGCGAACCTCCGCCGCATCGAGGCGGTCACCGGTCCCGAGGCGTTCCGCCACCTCTCGCGCGAGCGGCTCGTCGCCGAGCAGGCCGCCCAGATGCTCAAGGTCGGCACCGATGAGGTCGTCGACCGGATCTCAGACCTCCTCGACCGTCTCCGCGCCGCGGAGAAGGCGGCCGCGTCCGCGCGGGAGCAGGCTCTGCTCGCCCAGGCCGCGCCGCTGGCCGACTCGGCGGAGACCGTCGGGGACGCCCGGCTCGTCGTCGCCGCGGTGCAGGGCGCGGAGCGCGACGGGTTGAGGGCGCTCGCGCTCGATCTGCTCAACCGCCTCGGCCGGGGCGTGGTGATGCTCGGCTCCGCGACGCCCGACGGCAAGGCCCTGCTCGTCGCGGCGGTCTCCTCAGACCTTGTGGACGACGGCATCGAGGCCCGTGACCTCCTCCAGCCGGGCGCCAAGGTCGTCGGTGGCGGCGCGGGCGGCAAGGGCGGTGTGGCGCAGGCGGGAGGCCGGCAGGGCGACAAGCTCGGCGAAGCACTCGACGTCGGCCGCGCGACGGTGCGCGACAGTTTGGAGCGCTGACGGTGAACCGGGTCCTCGGGGTCGACGTCGGCACCGTCCGTGTCGGGATCGCGAAGAGCGACCCGGACCGGCTCGTCGCCACCCCCCTCGAGACCCTCGACGCGGGAGACGCCGAGGCCGACGACTGGCACGCCCGACTCGCGGCCCGGATCGCCGAGGTTGCGGGACGCGAGTCCTGTGCGACGGTGGTTGTGGGGTTGCCGCGCGGGATGTCGGGGCGCGACACCGCCTCGACTCGGACCGCCCGCGCGCTCGCCCGTGAGCTCGAACAGGCCGGACATGAGGTCGAATTGTGGGATGAGCGGTTGAGCTCGGCCGAGGCCGAGCGGGTCCTCCTCGCGAGCGGCGCCCGCCGGGACGCCCGTCGCGCCGACCGGGATCGCGTGGCCGCCACCCTGATCCTCCAGGGCTGGCTGGACGCGCGGAGGACGTGAGCCCATGCACCTGACTCGGGGCTCCAAGGTCTTCCTCGCCTTCCTCGTGTTCGCGACCGCGCTCGTGCTCGGGGCGTTGTACGCGTTCACCACCGATACCGAGGACGACGACGCCGACGAGACCGTCACCGTCGAGGTCCCCGAAGGCATGCGCGCCGGCGAGGTCGCGGGCCTGCTCGAGGATGAGGGCGTCATCAACAACGCGTGGGCGTTCCGCATCGCCGCCCGCTTCGACGAGCGATCCGGTCGCATCCGTCCCGGCACCTACGACCTCCATACCTCCATGGACACCGGTGACATCCTCGACGTCCTCTCGCAGGGGCCGCCGATGCCGGACTCGTTCTCGTTCACCATCCCCGAGGGCCTTACGGTGCCGGCCACGCTCGAGCGGATCGCGGAGGCGGAGGCCAGCCCCTTCGGGCTCGAGGAGCTCGAGGAGGCGCTGCTCGGCGTCCCCGTGCCGGAATGGGTGCCCGACATCGATCTCCCCGAGGGCGCGCAGGCCCACGAGGGCCTCCTGTTCCCGGCCACCTACGAGTTCTTCGTCGACCAGGACGCCCAGGAGGTCCTCGCGAAGATGATCGCGGAGACCGACGACGTGGTGGACGCGGTCCAGCCCGAGCACCTCGACGCCTACGAGGTCCTCATCGCCGCGTCGTTGATCGAGCGTGAGGTCCGGGTGCCCGAGGAGCGCCCTGTCGTGAGCTCGGTGATCGCGAACCGGCTCGGCGCAGGCATGCGGCTGCAGATCGACGCATCTGTCCAGTACGCCCGCGGCGAGCATACGGGTCGCCTGCTCTTCGACGACCTCGAGATCGACTCCGCGTGGAACACCTATGAGAGCGACGGGTTGCCGCCCACCCCGATCGCGGCGCCCGGACGGGCGGCGATCGAGGCGGCCGCCAACCCTGCCGACACCGACTACCACTACTACGTCGTCTGCGACACCGAGACGGGTGAGCACGCGTTCGCCGAAGGCGACCAGGGTCACCAGGAGAACGTCGCGCGGTTCCGTGAGATCCAGGACGACGGCGGGCGGTTCTGCGAGCAGTGAGCATCTCTGCGCGCACCCGCCTCGTGGCCCTGTTCGGCCATCCTGTGGGCCACACCATCTCGCCTGACCTGCACAACGAGGCGTTCTCCGCCCACGACGTCGACGCGGTGTACCTCGCGTTCGATGTCGCGCCCGACCGCTTCGGCGCCGCGCTCGACGGGCTTCGGGCGATGGGCTTCCTCGGCGCGAACGTGACCATCCCCCACAAGCGCGCCGCGTGGGAGGCGGCGGACTCCCGTAGCCCTGAGGCGGAGCTCGTCGGGGCGGCCAACACGCTCTACTGGGACGGCGACGCGCTCGTGGCGGACAACACCGACGCGGCGGGGCTCGCGGACGTGCTCAGCCACGACGTGGGGCTGCGGAGCGACGATGAGGTGGTGCTGTTCGGCGCGGGCGGTGCCGCGCGGGCCGCGGCGGTGGCGCTCGGCCGAC
>SKQL01000066.1 GCA_007119035.1 Nitriliruptorales bacterium
ACGAGGGCGACCGGATGCTCTACATCCAGCCCGACGAGTGCATCGACTGTGCCGCGTGCGAGCCGGTGTGCCCGGTGGAGGCGATCTCCTACGAGGACGACACGCCCGACATCTGGCGCGAGTTCCTCGACATCAACCGTGAGTGGTTCGAGGACAGCGTGACGGGCCTCGGCAGCCCAGGTGGCGCGTCCACGGTCGGTGCGGTGGCCAAGGATCACCCCAAGGTCGCCGAGTGGGAGATGTAGCGTCCGTGTTCAGCGGTCGGGTCGCGCTGGTGACGGGGGGCTCCCGTGGGATCGGGCTCGCCATCGCCCGCGATCTGCTCTCCCTCGGGGCGCGGGTCTGTCTGACCGCGCGCAAGCCGGATCAGCTCCAGGAAGCCCTCGACGAGCTGGATGCGGGCGAGAACGCGTTCGCGGTGTCCGGCGCCAGCGACGATCCCGCCCACCGTGCGGACGCGGTTGGCCAGACCGTCGACCGTTTCGGTGCGCTCGACATCCTCGTCAACAACGCGGCCACCAACCCGCAGTACGGGCCTCTCATGGAGGCCGACCTCGGAGCGGTGGACAAGATCATGACGGTCAACGTGGTCGCCCCGCTCGGTTGGGTGCAGGAGGCCTGGCGCGCATACATGGCCGACCAGGGGGGCGCGGTGCTCAACGTCGCCTCACTCGGCGGTATTCGGCCCAGCCCGAAGATCGGTGCGTACAACACGAGCAAGGCCGCCGTGGCCCACATGACCCGCCAGCTCGCGCTCGAACTGAGCCCGGGCGTGCGTGTGAACGCGATCGCTCCCGCCGTCGTGAAGACGCGCTTCGCCCGTGCGCTTTACGAGGGCCGGGAGGAGCAGGTGGCCTCGACGTATCCGATCGGTCGCCTCGGGACCCCGGATGACACCACTGCAGCCGCGCGCTACCTGCTGTCGGACGAAGCGGGGTGGGTCACCGGCGAGACGATCGTCCTCGACGGCGGCCTGAGCCTGCGCGGCTTCGAGGACTGAGCCCGCCGGGTGCGCCTGCGCCATCGGGACGCCGCCGGCCGCTAGCCTTGCCCGGGTGCAACCCATCGTTCCCGACTACTCAGGCCCTTGGGTCGGAGGGCTGATCCCCGCACTTTGCGCCGGAGAGCCTCCGACTTGGCTTCCCGAGGTCGCCCGCGAGGCGAACGCGGTGGTCGTGCTCGTGCTCGACGGCCTCGGTTGGAGCATGCTCGAACGTCACGCCGATGCGCTGCCCACGTTGGGTGCGATGGCGGGCGGAGCCATCACGACGGTGGTCCCGTCGACCACCGCCGCCGCGCTGACCTCCATCACCACGGGGGTGCCACCCGCGGGGCACGGCATCGTCGGGTACCGCTTCCGGGTAGGTGGGGAAGTGCTCAACACCCTGCGTTGGCAGTACGACGGTGGGACCCGGGCGCCGAAGCCCGCCGAGGTGCAGCCCGTCGAGCCCTTCACCGGCCACGACGTGCCGGTCGTCTCCAAGGCGGAGTTCGCCACGACCGGGTTCACCACCGCGCACCTGCGCGGCGCGAGCTTGTACGGGTGGCGCACCCCCGCCAACATCGTCACCCATTGTCGTGAGCTCGTGAGGGCGGGGCACACGCTGGTCTATGCCTACTACGACGGCATCGACAAGATCGCGCACGCGGAAGGCCTCGACAGCGACTTCCTGAGCGACGAGCTCCGCGCCAGCGATCACCTCGTCGCGCACCTCCTCGAAGCGCTTCCCCGCGACAGCGCGCTGCTCGTGACCGCCGACCACGGCCAGGTGCAGGTCGGCGTGTCCGGCCAGCACTCGATCGAGGATCTCGCGCCCATGATCGGCTCGTACAGCGGGGAAGGGCGCTTCCGGTCACTGCACGCCCGCCCCGGCGCGGTCGGTGACCTGTTGGATGCGGCCCGTGAGCGCTTCGGCGACGTCGCGTGGGTGCGGTCCAGGGAGGAGGTCATGGCCGCCGGTTGGCTCGGGCCCAACCCGGGGCTCACCGTCAGCGGACGGATCGGTGACGTGATCCTCGCACCGTGGGAGCCGATCGCCTTCGTCGACCCCGGCTACGAGCAGGAGACACGGCTGCAGTCGATGCACGGGAGCCTCACCGCCGACGAGATGCTCGTGCCACTGATCGCGGGCTCAGGCGTGTCAGCGAGGAGGGGCGGCTGACGTCACAGGGAGGCCGCCATCGTGGCGAGCAGCCCGGCGCGACCGCGTCGTTGCAGCTCCACCCGGTCGAAGCACTGCCGCGCGAGCCACAGCCCACGCCTACCGAGCTCCTCGGAGTCAGGCGGGGAGAAACCCGCGAAGGGATCATCGAAGCCGGGTCCATCGTCTGCGACCTCGCACACGAGGCGATCGGGCTCGTGCCAGCAGCGAACCTTCGCGTAGTCGCTGCCGTGCTCGACCGCGTTGCTGACCACCTCGTTGAGCCCCACCGCGAGCTCGCACGCGCGGTCGGGGGAGATGCCGGCCGAGCGTGACAGATCATCGATTGCGTGGCGGATGCGCGCGAGCTGGTCGACGCCGACCTCGAGCTCGAAGGTGGGGTCCCCCTCGGGAAGCGGTGGAGGCGGCGCGAAGCGGCGTGCGACGGCTGCGGGATCCTCGTACCGGTCGCTCGGGCGCCGCTGCCCGTCGGTGAGGAGGTGGTGGTGGGTCCTCGCTGCCGTGTCGAGGATCCAGTCTGGTAGCACCCGCTCGTCGTAGGCGCAGGCGCTGAGTTGGTCCGCCGCGGCGAAGACACGGTTGACGATCGCCTCGTAGCGGACCCAGCCGAGCTCGTCTGAGGTATCGGACGCCTCGTACGGGACCTCCCCGAAGGTCCGCATCCCGGAGGCACCTTCAGCCACGAGCTGCTCGCCGAGCTCGTGGACTCTGGCCACGGCGCGTGCGGGTGTCTCGTAGAACTCGGCCCTGTCGCAGAACTCGACTGCTCGCGCGTCTGGCCCGAGCGCCTCGCGGACCAACGCGGTCTTGCGGGGCGGCATGACCACCACGATCCCCTCGGAGCGGGCGAGGCCATCGGCCACGAACGGCACGACCGCGTCGACGAGCTCCTCGTCGGAGCCGTAGATCAGCGCCTCGTGGGCGAGACCCGATGGCGCCGTCTCCGAGGTCGTCGACTGTCGTGCAGCGGTGTGTGCGATGGGTCCCATGGTCGTCATGTCGGCACCATCGTGGCGTGAGTTCACCATTGCTGTCCAAATCGCCTGGAGCGGGTGAGCGGGGGCAGCGGGGCAGGTCCTGCTCCTGCGCGCACTCTCGCCTCCTTGCGGGTGTGGGAGCCTCACCGGTCAGGGCCCTACAGGTACCCACGAAACCGTAGCGCAGTCAGCGCTTGATGGGAACGTTCCCGGTCGTCCGCCCGATCATCCCCGGCCATGCTCATGGAGCCAGGCGCTCCCGTTGCCATTCGGCCGGCCAGGCGAGGTCCCCGCCCGCACGCACGTATCTGACACGGTCGTGGAGGCGCCCCGGACGGCCCTGCCAGAACTCCATCTCCACCGGACGGACGCGGAAGCCTCCCCACTGCGCGGGCCGGGGAACCGGCTGGCCGGCGTAGCGCCGGGCGGCGTCCTCCCGTCGCCGCTCGAGCTCGGCCCGGCTGGCGACCACCTGGCTCTGTGGCGACGCCCACGCACTCAACTGGCTCTCGCGTGGGCGGCGGGCGAAGTACGTGTCCGCCTCCTCCTCCCCCACGGGGGCGGCCGTGCCCCTGGCCACGACTTGCCGCGCCATCGCCGGCCACCAGAAGGTGAGCGCCGCATGCGGCACCGCGAGGAGCTCCCGCCCCTTGCGGCTACCGACGTTGGTGAAGAACATGAGGCCCTCGTCGTCGAGGTCCTTTAGCAGCACCATGCGCGCGGAAGGGCGTCCGGACCGGTCGCTGGTCGCGAGCGTCATCGCGTTGGGCTCCGCCACGCCTGCGGCCAGCGCGTCCTCGAGCCACGACCGAAGTTGTGCCAGGGGATCCGCCATGAGGTCAGCGGGGTCGATCCCCCGTCCAGGGTACTCGTCGCGCAACCCGCCGATATCCATCACGTCATGCTGCCATCGGCGGTCGTATGCTGCCGGGGGTGGAGGATCTCGAGCAACGCGCGCACGCCTGGTTGGCGGAGGACCCCGACCCCGATACCCGCGCTGCCCTCCGGGAGGCGTTGGCGTCCGGGGACACCGAGCTCCTCGAGCGTGCCTTCGCGGCACCGCTGGCGTTCGGCACCGCGGGCATCCGCGGCCCGCTGGGGCCCGGGCCCGCGCACATGAACCGACTCGTCGTGCGTCGGGTGGCCGCGGGGTTGGCGGCCCGCCTCGCCCGGGAGGGGCCCCCCGAGGCCCAGTTGGTGATCGTCGGCCACGACGCGCGTCACAAGTCGTCTCTGTTCGCCACCGACATCGCCGGCGTGCTTCGCGGGGCCGGGTTCGAGGTCCGTGCCTTCGAAAGGCCGGTGCCGACGCCTCTACTGGCCTACGCGGTGCGGCGCACGGGAGCCGCCGCGGGGGTTCAGGTCACCGCGAGCCACAACCCACCGGAGGACAACGGCTGCAAGGTCTACTGGGCTGGCGGGGCCCAGATAGTGGCGCCCCTCGACGCGGAGATCGCGAAGGCCATGGCGCGCGCGTCGGGGAGCGACATCTCCTTCGATACCGAGGCGACGCCTGCCACGCCACCCGCCCCCGATGTGGAGGGTGCCTACCGCGCGGGCTGCCTCGCCACGGTTGGTCGCGACGGTCCCCGGGCGGTCCGGCTCGTGTACACCCCACTGCACGGGGTGGCGGGCACGTTGACGGTCGGGCTCCTCGAGTCCGCGGGATTCCGCGATGTGCACGTCGTCGACGAGCAGGCCGCGCCGGATCCCGACTTCCCCACCGTGCCGTACCCCAACCCCGAGGAGGCGGGGGCGATGGACCTCGCGTTCGCCCTCGCCGTCGATGTCGGCGCCGATGTCGTGATCGCCAACGACCCCGACGGCGATCGCATCGCGGTCGCCGTCCCCGATCGGGGTGGCTGGCGCACCCTCACGGGCGACGAGGTCGGTTGTCTCCTCGCGCAGGACCTGCTGGAGAGGGGAGAGGGGCCTGATCGGCTGGTTGCCACGACCGTGGTCTCGAGCCAGATGCTGCGACGGATCGCGGCCGCCCATGGGGTGGGGTACGCGGAGACCCTCACGGGGTTCAAGTGGCTCGCCCCCGCGATGGCGGAGGGCCGGAGGCGCGGGCAGGAGCCCGTGCTCGCCTACGAGCAGGCCCTTGGCGTCATGATCGGCGACGAGGTCCTCGACAAGGACGGCATCCGTGCCGCCGTGGTCATCGCCGACCTCGCGGCCCGGCTCCGCGCGGACGGGCGCACCGTCACCCATGCCCTCGATGACCTCGCCCTGCTCCACGGGGTGCACGCGACCGCGGGGCCGTCGGTGCGTGTGCGCAGCCCTGCTGAGGCCCGCGCGCCGCTCGAACGGCTGCGTGCCGACCCGCCGGAGGGGCTCGCCGGGATAGCCGTGGCGGCGGTGGCCGACTACCGGTCGGGGCGACGCCGCGAGCGCGGGGGCGCCGAGAGCGCGATCAGCCTGCCGAGCACGGACCTCCTCTCCCTCGAGCTCGTGGACGGCTCGCGGGTGCATGTGCGCCCGAGCGGCACGGAACCGCGGCTGAAGGGCTACGTCGAGGCGGTCCAACCTGTCGGGGAGGAGGGCCTGGGCGCGGCACGGGCTCGCGCCGTCGAGCGCCGGGACGCCCTGGCTCGGGCGTTCGAGGCACTGGTGGGAAGCGGCTAGCTAACGGCGGAGCGGCAGCCGTGCCTCGTGCTCGGAGGCGTCCAGCAGACGCACCCGTACATCGCAGGCGAGCAGGAACTGTCGGGTGGCCTCCCACCCTTCGTAGTAGCCGGCCGCGGCCACGACTTCAGCGACGCCTGCGTTGGCGATCAGCTTGGCGCAGGAGAAGCATGGCGCCGCGGTCGTGTAAAGCGTGGCGGACGCGCGGTCCTCGGGGGAGGAGAACAACAGCGCGTTCGCCTCCGCGTGGATGGCCACGCAGTTCTCGTACACGGGCGGGTCACCGAGCGGCTCCACCGACGAGCCCCGTGGGCATGCGCCCGCGTCGCAGTGCCCATAGCCCGAGGGCGGCCCGTTGTAGCCGGTGGCGCGGATGTGACGGCCGGCGACGAGCACTGCGCCCACCTGGCGACGCACGCAATTCGAGCGTGTCGCCGCGGCCTGCGCCAGGCCCAGAAAGTACTCGTCCCAAGACTGGCGCCCCATGTCGCCGACCCCTCTCCGATGTGGATTCCCGAACCGCTCCCTCGGGTGGGCAGCGTAACCGCTTCGCGGAGCTACTCGGCACCGTCCGACATCTCCGGCGGACGGAGGTCGAACTCCGCGCTGCCTATGCGCAGGCGCTCCACCGGCTCACCGCCCTGGAGGTGATCCATGATCTCGGGGACGTCCTCCTCGATCACCCCTCCGTAGAACACGTCGTCGGGGTAGACCGCGACGATGGGGCCGACCATGCAGGCCTCGAGGCAGCCGGTCGCGACCACCTTGACCTCGGTCGCCATACGGCGGCCCTGCTCCTCGCGCAGGGCGTTGAACACCTCATTCGAGAGGTTGTTGAGGCAACTCGGGCGGGGGTGCTCCGGGTCCCGTTGGTTGATGCAGACGAACGCGAACGTCTCGGGTTTGGGCACGGGCGCTCCTTCCGGCGGACATCGATCGCGCGTCCTGGGTAGCCTACGGATGATCGTGCCGCTTCGGGAGGGTTGATGGCCGACGACTACGATCGTTCCGCGGGGCCCGCGGAGCCGTTCGACGATGTCGACCCGCGCTACTCCGGGGTCGACGGGCCGGTCGGGGGGCCTCGGCTGCCGAGGGGCCTCGTGGCCAGCCGGGGACCCGGGCTCAGTCCCGACAACCCCAAGGTCACGCTGCTGCGCGTCATCATCACAGGGGTGTTCGTCGCGGGCGTCGTCGTCACCATCGCCCTGTTCGCCGCCGGCTTGCGTGGGGAATCGGCGAGCAGCGTGGTCAGGGCGGGCGAGGAGGGCGCGGTCCGCGCCGCCGTGGCCGACCGCCCTCGACGCATCTGCGTGGGTCAGGGGCCGCCCTGCGCGTGGCTCACCGTGCTCGACGGGGATCTGCTCGCGCTCTCCACGAGCGGGCCGACCCGGGCAGAGTTCGGACGGCAGGGGGTGGGCTGGTGCGCGTCGGCCGGGCGCTTCGCCTCCGAGGCCACCGGCTCGCGCTACGACCAGCGCGGCCGGGTGGTCGACGGCCCCGCGCCCCGCGGTCTCGACCGCTACGGCATCGATATCGAGGACGGGGAGGTCTGGGTCGACTTCCTGCGCGTCACCACCAACCTGCAGTCCCACCGCAACTACGAGCGGACGCCCCCGAGCGGGCCGGACTGCGTGGAGGTCCCCTTCGACCGCGACGCCGACCTCGACCTCGACTGACGTGACCCCCTCGGGCCCTCACTCGAGCCCACGCAGGGCCGAGGGGGGAAGCCGCATCCCCACCACGGCCTGGGTGGTGCGAACGGCGCGCACGGTCGCCCGCGTGTCGTGGACACGGACGATACGCGCGCCGAGCGCCACCGACAGGGCCGCGCACGCGAGCGAGCCCTCGAGACGCTCGTCGGGGCCGAGCCCGCCGAGGGCCTCACCGATGAAGTCCTTGCGTGACAGCGCGACGAGGACGGGATAGCCGAGGGCGACGAGCTCCGGCAGGCGTCGGGTCACCTCGAGGGACTGGAACGTGTTCTTCCCGAAGTCGTGGCCGGGGTCGACGATGATCCGGTCGCCGGCCACCCCCCGCTGCTGTGCGACATCGGCGAGCTCCCCGCACGCAGTTGTTACCGCGGTGGTGCAGTCGGGCTCGTAGGAGGGGCGAAACGGTCGCGTGCGCGGAGGGCCACCCGGGTGCATGACGACCAGGGCCGCGTCCGGGTACGCGGCCACCACGTCCGCGATCTCCGGGTCGGCGAGCCCCGATACGTCGTTGATCAGGTCTGCGCCCGCGTCGAGGGCGGCGCGGGCGACGTCGGCGCGGAACGTGTCGACGGACAGGGGCGCGTCGCTCTGCTCGCGGAAGGCCTTGACGAAGGGCGCGATGCGATCGATCTCGTCAGACCGGGAGACGTGCTCGCCCGGTCCCGCCCTGACACCGCCCACGTCGATGATGTCCGCCCCCTCCGCGACATGCGCGAGCGCGTGTGTCACCGCGGCTCCCAGCGCGAACGTGCGTCCACGGTCATAGAACGAGTCGGGGGTTCGGTTGACGATCGCCATGACCGCGACGTCGTGGGCGAAGTCGAATGTTCGTGATCCCAGCCGCAAGGCCTGCCAATCCACAGAGTGTGACCCCGTCACGACATGCTAGGCCACGCACGGCATACTTCGGAGACGGTCGCACGAGGAGCCGTCCCGTGTCGCCGTGCGGTCACCGTGCGGTCACCGAGCGGGTCACCGTGTTCGAACCCGTAGGCTATGGGGCCTGCCACGTGTGCGTGCTGTGGCGTCGACAGGGGAAGTGATGAGCGACCGACCGTGGGGAGACCCTCAGCGCTCCGGGTGGGGGAGTCCGGCGCCTCCTCCCCCGCCACCACCACCGGGCGGTGCCGGCGCGGGTCTGCGCCCGCTCAACACCGGCGATGTCCTCGACGGGATGTTCCGGCTCTTCCTCCGCCATTGGCGAACCTATCTCGCGGCCGTCGCCGTCATCGCGATCCCGACCCAGTTCGTCGTGGCCCTGCTCCAGCGGGATCTCGTCGCGCAGACAGGCCTGATGGAGGTCATCACCGACCCCACGGCGGCGCAGGCGGCCACCGCGGGCGGCCCGGGCCTGAACGAGTTCGTGGCCTCCGTGAGCGGCGGCTGGGCGGTGGGCCTGCTCATCACCCCGCTGATCACAGGGATCGCGTGCGTGCTCGGAGCACGGGCGCATATCGGCGAGCCGCTCGCCACCGGGGAGGCGCTGCGCCTCGGTGCGCGCCGCTACGCGCCACTGGTCATCGCGAACCTGCTCGCCTACGTCGCGGTGATCGTCGGGGCGGCGCTGTTCATCGCACCGATGGTCGGCCTCCTGTTCGCGGGTGTCCTGGGTGAGTCGGTCCTGAGCGTCTTCGCAGGGCTCGTCCTCGGGCTCATCGGCTTCTGCGCGGGCGTGACGATCTACACCCTGCTCATCATCGCCCCCGTCGTGGTGATGGTGGAGGAGCTCGGGCCGCTCGCGAGCCTCCGGCGGTCGTCGTCGCTCGTGCGCCGCCGATTCTGGGGAGTGCTCGGCATCGCGGTGCTCGCGACCATCATCAGCGGACTGATAGGGATGGTCGTCTCCTGGCCGGTGACGATCCCCGCGATGCTCTTCGGCGGTAACACCGCGCTCGTGCTCACCACCCTCGGCGCGATCGTGTCCGTGGTGATCACCGCGCCGCTCGTCCCGAACGCGCTCGCCCTCCTGTACTTCGATCTGCGCGTGCGCGGCGAGGCGCTCGATCTCGAGGCGATGACCGCCGCGGTGGAGGCCACCGACGAGGGGCGTCACCCTGCCTGAGCTGCCCCTACCCGAGCCGAGCCCGGCGCAGGTGCGCGAGACCGTCGCGGAGGTGCTCGCCCAGGAGCGCTACGAGGCGCTGCAGCCCACGCTGATCGACCGCGTGTGGGCGGAGATCCTCAGTCTCGTCGGGCGTGTCCTCGCCCTGCTCGAGGGCACGGGGCAGGCGGGGATCATCGGCACGGTGGTGCTGCTCGTCGCTCTCGCCGGCGTCGCCTACCTCGTCATTCGGCTCCTGCGTCGCGTGCGCCCCGGGGGGGCGTCCGACGAACCCGACATCGGCCTTGCCGGGCGGTCCCCACGGGACTGGGCGAAGGAGGCGGACGAGCACGAGCAGGCCCGGCGCTGGCGCGAGGCGGTGCGCTGCTGGCACCGGGCGCTCGTCGCGGAGTTGGCCGAGGCAGGGCTGACCGAGGAGGTGCCCGGCCGCACCGCCGCGGAGTACAGCGCGGACGTGGCCGTGTCGGTTCCCGCGGCGGCGGCGAGCTTCGCCTCCGCGACCGCGTCCTTCGAGCGGGCCTGGTACGCGGACGCTGCGGTTGGTCCCGAGGACGTCGATGCGGTCAAGGGCGCCGCGGACGAGGTGCGCCGCGCCGCGAGCCTGCGCGCCACGGCGGTCGGCGCATGAGTAGCCCTGTGTCAAGCCTCTGGTTGTCAGGCCGCTTGGGCGGTGGTTTGGAGGTGGCGTTGGGCGCCGCCGTGGCGGGTGGGGTCGTAGGTGGTGTGGTCGTGCCAGATCCGCCAGATGACGCGGGTCCAGGCGCGGGTGAGGATGCGCACGGTGTGCTGGTGGGTTTTGCCCATGGCGCGGTGGCGGTTGTAGATGGCGGCCGCCCAGGGGCTGGCGCGGCGGCTGTCGCCGGCGAAATCGGTGAGCGCGTCGCGGAGTTTCTTGTCGCAGGCCCAGCGGAATGTGACGACGTGATGGCGGCCGGAGCTGCGGGTGGAGGGTGCAGCGCCGGCGAGCGCGGCGAGGCTGGTCTCGTCGGGGAAGCGGCCGCGGGCGTCGCCGATCTCTGTCAGGAGTTTGGCGGCGCGGATCATGCCGGCGCGGGGCAGCGACTGGAAGATCGCGGCGTCGGGGTGCAGGGCGAGTTGCTCGGCGATGGCGGCCTCCAGCGCGGTGATCTGGGCGCGGATGCCCCGCAGCGCCTCGACGTAGGCGAGGGTGGTCGCGGCGGCGGCGGCGCCGGCGTCGCCGTCGAGCCCGGCGGGCGCATCGGTGAGCCGGGTGAGCAGCACCGCGGTGGGTGTGCGACCGCTGTAGTGGTTGGCGGCCAGCCAGGGGCCCAGCCGCCGGTGGGACAGCCAGCCGGCGCGGCGCTGGTTGGGGAAGCGGGCGAGGAACGCCAGGCTGATGGGGCTGTCGAGGGCGGCGAACAGCCCGACGGCGCCGGGGAAGACCACCTGCAGGTGGGCGCGGAGCTGGTTGGCCAGCGCGATGCGGGCGGCGACGAGGTCGCCGCGGGCACGCACCGCCGTGCGCAGCGCCAACGTCTGGTCGCTGTCGCGCTCGAGCGGCTTGAAGCGGTGCCCGTCGGTGCGCAACGCGTCGGCGAGCACGAACGCGTCGAAGCGGTCGTCTTTGTTGCCCGCGGCGCCGTAGCGGGCGCGCAGGTGCTTGACCTGGCGGCTGGGCACCACCACGACGGTCAGCCCGGCGGCCAGCAGCGCTTCGACCATGGGGCCGTCGCCGCGCTCGATGGCCACCTTGGCCACGCCGTGGGCGCGGCAGTCGCTGACCAGCCGGGCGATGCCCGCGGCGTCGAGGTCGGCGTCGCGGCGGTGCAGCACCTGCCCGGCGGCGTCGACGACGCACAGCTCGTTGTCGGCGGTGGCCCAGTCGATGCCCGCGGTGGGCGCGTTCGTGTCATCCTGCATGTGTGCCTCCTGGCTGCTGTCTCAGCTGGCAGGCACCCGGTGGTGCTGGGACGTGCTCGTCGGTCGCTCACTGATCGGCGCTCGGTGGCGCTCAGCCCTGTCGCCGCTTGGCACGTCCCGGGCCGCCGGACCTCGCGACACTCATGCAGGCCCTGCAAGGGCAAGCGCCGAAGGCGATGGCCCGGCAGGCACCGGGGGTGCATCAGCCGTCGGACGACCGCTGACCAGAGGATGGTGCACCAGTGAGCGCCGAGCGGGCCGCCGCGGCGGTGCAGGCCTGGCTCGACGAGCACGACGACGTCCCCCACGAGCGCGCCGGCGCGGCCGGTTGGGACGTGCTGCTGGCCGGCGAGCGCAAGCGCACCGTCCCGGTCCGCCTCGACGTCGGCGAGCACACCCTGACGGTGCAGTCGTTCTTCGTCCGCGCCCCCGACGAGGCCGCCGAGGAGCTCTACGCCTTCCTGTTGCGCCGCAACCTGCGCACCTACGCACTGCGCTTCGCGCTGCACCCCGACGGCGACGTCCTGCTGGTGGGGGTGCTGCCGGTGGCCGCGGTCACCGTCGAGGAGGTCGACCGCCTGCTCGGCCAGCTGCTCGCCGCCGCCGACGACGCCTTCGA
>SKQL01000094.1 GCA_007119035.1 Nitriliruptorales bacterium
CTTCATCTTCTTCTTGCCCTCCTTCTGCTTCTCGAGCAGCTTGCGCTTGCGGGTCACGTCCCCGCCGTAGCACTTCGCGAGGACGTCCTTGCGGCGCGCCTTGATGGTCTCCCGCGCGATGATCTTGGATCCGATCGCCGCCTGCACCGGCACGTCGAACATCTGGCGCGGGATGAGCTCGCGTAGCTTGCCGACCATCGCCTTGCCGTAGTCGTAGGCCTTGTCGCGGTGAACGATCGCGCTGAACGCATCGACCGACTCCGCGTTGAGCAGGATGTCGACGCGCACGAGGTCGGCCGCCTCCATGCCGGCGGGCTCGTAGTCGAGGGACGCATAGCCCCGCGTCGAGGACTTCAGCCGATCGAAGAAGTCGAAGACGATCTCGGCCAGGGGCAGCTGGTAGCGCAGCTCCACCCGCTCCTCGGAGAGGTAGTCCATCTTGAGCATCTCACCGCGCCGCTTCTCGCACAGCTGCATGACCGCGCCGATGTACTCCGTCGGGGTGATGATCATCGCGTCGACCACGGGCTCGCGGATCTCGGCGATGCGGTTGGGCGCGGGCAGGTCCGCGGGGTTCGAGACGAGCAGCGTCGTGTCCTCCCCCGGCTCGCGGAGGCGCTCCTCCACATCGACCTCGTAGCGGACGTTGGGCGCCGTCGTGACAAGCGGGATGTCGTACTCGCGGTCCAGGCGCTCGGAGATGATCTCCATGTGAAGCAGGCCGAGGAAGCCACACCGGAACCCGAAGCCGAGCGCCACGGAGGTCTCGGGCTCGAACGTGAAGCTCGCGTCGTTGAGCCGCAGGCGACCGAGCGCGTCGCGGAGGTCGGGGAAGTCCTCGCTGTCGACGGGGAACAGGCCGCTGAAGACCATCGGCGTGGGCTGCCGGTACCCGGGGAGGGGCTCAGGAGCCGGACGCGAGTGTGCGGTGACGGTATCGCCGACCCGGGCGTGGTCGACCTCCTTCACCGCCGCGGTGAAGTAACCGACCTCCCCCGGGCCGAGCGCTGCCACGGGCCGGGGCTCCGGGCTGATAACCGCGAGCTCGTCGATCTCGTGGTGGTAGCCGGTGGCCATGAACCGGACGTCGGTCCCCGGCGTGAACGTCCCGTCGACCACGCGGATGTAGGTGATCACGCCGCGGTAGGCGTCGTAGACGGAGTCGAAGATCAGAGCACGGGGCTCCCCGTCGGGATCGGTGACGGGGGCGGGAACCCGTCCGACGATCTCCTCGAGCACCTCCCCGACGCCCTGCCCGGTCTTCGCGGAGACCTGGAGCACATCCTCGGGCTCCCCGCCGATCAGGTTCGCGATCTCGAACGCGATCTGCTCGGGACGCGCGGCGGGCAGGTCGATCTTGTTGAGCACGGGGATGACCTCGAGCCCTGCCTCGATGGCGATGTAGAGGTTCGCGATCGTCTGCGCCTGCATCCCCTGGGCGGCGTCCACGAGCAGGATGGCCCCCTCACAGGCGTTCATCGCGCGGCTGACCTCGTAGGAGAAGTCGACGTGCCCCGGTGTGTCGATGAGGTTCAGCAGGTACTCAGTCCCGTCGGACGCGCTGTAGGGCATCCGGACCGCCTGTGCCTTGATCGTGATGCCACGCTCACGCTCGAGGTCCATGCGGTCGAGGTACTGCTCGCGCATCGCGCGCGCCTCCACCAGATCGGTGGCCTGCAGCATGCGGTCGGCGAGCGTGGACTTGCCGTGGTCGATGTGCGCGATGATCGCGAAGTTGCGGATGCGCTCGATGGGGTAGGTCATGTACCTCTCACACCAGGGGGAATCGACCCCGATGCTACGGAGCCTCGAGTGGACAGGCTACGCGGTGGGTGGCATCCTTTCCGACAGGGTCCGTAGCGGCCACCGTTTCCCTTGCGGTCGTTGCGCTCCCGATTTGCCCAGCTTCTCCTTCATCCGCCGTTCACAGAGGTCTGCCACCAGATGGCCAACATCGCCAGCCAGGTCAAGCGCAACAAGCAGAACGAGAAGGCGCGTCGGCGCAACAAGATGGTGCGCACCAACCTCAAGACGCATCAGCGCACCTTCGAGAAGGCCATTGCGGCGGGTGACCGCGCGGAGGCCGAGCAGCAGTACCACACCACAGGCCGCAAGCTCGACAAGGCCGCTCAGAAGGGCGTCGTGCACCGCAACTACGCGGCGAACAAGAAATCGAAGATGGCCAAGGCGCTCGCGCGCCTCTGAGCCTCCGCGCGCCAGTAGATGTGGATGACCTCGCGGCACGGTACGCCGGCGTCGTCCTCGACCTCGACGGGGTCTGCTATCGCGGCACCGATCCCATCCCCGGAGCGGATCGTACCGTCGCGGCGTTGCGCGACCGCGGGATCGGCATCTCGTTCGCCACGAACAACTCCACGCGGACTCCCGACGATGTCGCCTCGCAGCTGATCGCTCTCGGGATCACCGCGGAGCCCCGCGAGATCGTCACCTCCTCCTCGGCCACCGCTGCGCTCCTGTCCCCTGCCGCCCGTTGCGTGATCATCGGCATGAGCGGCCTGCGCAGCGAGCTCGCAGCCCACGGGTGCGTGGAGGTCACCGACCCCGCGACGGCCGATGCGGTGGTCGTGGGACTGGACCGGGACCTCACCTACGCCAAGCTCGAGCGCGCCACCTCCGCGCTGATGGCGGGTGCGCGCTACATCGGGACGAACGCGGACGCGAGCTTCCCCGAGGCCGACGGCAGGATCTCGCCGGGCGCGGGGGCGATCCTCGCCGCTCTGTCCCGAGCCACGGGACGGGAGCCTGAGATCGCGGGCAAGCCCGAGCGCCCGCTCTTCGAGACCGCCGCGGCGCGCCTGCCCGCCGGCGCGGTGCTCATGGTCGGCGACCGCATCGACACCGACATCGTCGGCGCGCAGCGGATGGGGTGGGACACCGCGCTCGTCCTGTCGGGCGTGACGAGTGCGGAGGAAGCCGCCACTGCGGGCGCGACCTACGTCCTCGACGACATCGCCGGGCTCCTCGCCCCCACGCCGGAGCCCACCGCCAGGTAGGCCGCATGCCAGGGGCTCGGGGCTGCCCTCAAGCCCGGGTCGCGATCTGCGCCACCGCCCGCTCGATGACGAGCTCGGGCGGCAGATCGCTCTGCTTGATCGCGAGATCCGCGTCCGCGAGGGTCCGGTAGGCCCCCGTCAGCTCCCCGGGGCC
>SKQL01000027.1 GCA_007119035.1 Nitriliruptorales bacterium
GAGCCCCAGCGGACACGCCTCGTCGGCGGCCGTGCGGCGCTGGGCGCGGCGCTGCCAGGGCGCCTCGACGAGCACTACGCGGAGGCGCGAGCGGGCGGGCCCGAGGCCGAGCTGCGCGGCATGTGGGTGCACCTGTTCGACGACAGCCTCAAGACCCGCGGGGGCATCCACGGGATGCTCGATGTCGCGGCGGCGGCGGACCTCAACACCGTCGTCGTGCAGGTGGCGCGTCGCCACGACGCGTACTACCGCTCCGAGGAGCTCCCTCGCACCGTCGATCCTGCCATGTCGACGAACCTCGACCTGCTCGACGAGTTGATCCCCGCCGCGCGGGACCGCGGCCTCGACGTCCACGCGTGGGTCTCCGTGCTACCCACCACCCATCCGTACTACGACGGGCTCGATGTCGGCGAGGACCACGTCCGCACCCGGCACGGGCCCGGGAGCGACGAGCCGTGGACGACGCGCCGCCGCGACGGGACCTCCGGCGACTACCTCGATCCCGGCGTCCCCGGCGTGCAGGACCACGTCGCCGCGGTACTCGCGGAGCTCGCACGGGACTACGACGTCGACGCGGTGCACGTCGACTATCTCCGCTACGAGGGTGAGGAGTGGGGCTACCACCCGACGTCGCTGGATCGCTTCCGGGCCCGGGATCCCCAAGCGGCGCCCATGCCGGACGTGGGGGACCCGGCCTGGCAGGCGTGGCGGCGCCAGCAGACAGAGGACCTCGCCCGTCGCGTGTTCCTCGAGGTCGCCGAGGCCGATCCCGATGCCGCGGTCTCCCTTGCGGCGAGCACGATGGGTGGGATCCCGGGAAGCTTCGAGGCCACCCGCGCCTACCGCGACGTGTTCCAGGACTGGCCCGGATGGCTGCGCGACGGCCTCATCGACGCGGCGATGCCGATGAACTACTTCCGCGAGGACATCCCCGAACAGCGGACCTGGCTCGACCAGTGGCTGCGCTTCGAAGGCGGCCTGGAGACTGGTGGCCGAGTCCTCGCGGTCGGGCAGGGCTCCTACCTGAACACGCCGGAGGGCTCACTCGCGCAGCTCGAGCGTGCCCGGGCGGCCACCGACGGCGTCGTCCTCTACAGCTACCAGCAGGACACGCGTGCCGGCCAGCCGAGGGAGCTGCTCGCGACGTTGCCCACCCGGCTGTTCGACGCGCCCGCACCCGCCCCCGACCTCACCGCCGCGCGTGCCGCCGAGGACAAGGGTCACCTGCAGGTCGAGGGGGTGGCCGATGGTGCGGAGGTGCACGTTCGCGGTGCCGGGGAGCGATCCGTGGCCGCGGATGCGACGGGACGCGCGGGCTTTCCGCTGCTCGAGGAAGGCGCCTGGGAGGTGACGGTGGGGGAGGCCTCCACGACCGTCACGATCCGGGCTGGGCAGGTCACGAGGGCCGCGCTGCCCCGCTGACCGCAAGATTGTCGGGATACAGCGTTTGGCTGCCCCACATCGGGGCGAGGATACGGCTCCGTGCAATGAAAGGATGCCGTAATGTCGACTGTAGCCCGTGTAACGGAGATAAGTGCGCGGTCCCCCGAGAGCTTCGAGGCCGCCGTCAAGGAGGGGATCGCGCGGGCGAACAAGAGCTTGCGCAACGTCGAGGGCGCATGGGTCAAGGAGCAGGAGGTGAAGGTCTCAGACGGCAAGGTCGAGGAGTTCCAGGTGATCTTGAAGGTCACGTTCGTGCTGGAGGACTAGAGCAGTGGGTCGGGTGCGCCCCCTCGCGTTCGTCGACCTTGACGGGGTGGTGGCCGATGTCCGTCATCGGTTGCACCACGTCCAGCGCCATCCGAGGGACTGGGACGGCTTCTTCGCCGCCGCGCCCCAGGATGCGGTCCACCCTGAGGGGGTTCGCTGCATCGCCAAGCTCGAGGGGCAGGGTGCGGAGGTCGCCTTCCTCACCGGACGCCCTGAGCATCGCCGGCGGGACACGACCCGCTGGTTGTCCGCCAAGGGGTTCGCCGGGAGGGTCCTGCACATGCGCCCGTCGGAGGATCGGCGACCCGCCGCAGAGGTGAAGGTCGAGCTCGTGGAGGGGTTGGCCGCGCCTGACGACGTCGTCCAGGTCGTGGACGACGATCCCCGGGTGGTCGAGGCGATGCGAGCGGCGGGCTATCCCGCCACACGGGCGACATGGGAGCCGCGCTCGGTCGGGGGCCAGCGGGCGCTATTGGCCGCGCAAGAGCGCGAGGGGCGTACCTGAAGAGGCGCCCCCTCTAGCGCGGGCGGGACAGGGACCGTCAGGTCCGGCTGCCCGCCAGGGCACGATAGATCAGCAACAGGATGGCCGAGCCGATGATGGCGGCGAGCCATGTGCTTATGCTGAAGAACTCCTGCACGGGGTCGACGCCGAACAGCAGACCCCCGAGCCAGCCACCCAGCAGGGCGCCGACCACTCCGATCAGCATGGTGACGACGATTCCCCCGGGGTCAGCGCCCGGGACGAGGGCCTTGGCGACAGCTCCCGCGATCAGGCCGAGGATGAGGAACGCGATGATTCCCATAGGTTCGATCCTTCTGTGACAGACAAACCGTACCGGGCCTCTTTCACCGTTCTAAGGCCGATTCATGCATCGAGGCGACGCTGTGGGGCCATGGCCGCACGACGCAGGCCCTACGCGACACGCCGGATCGCATCCGGTGGCGCGGAGCGCACCGAGTCGACCTTGACGACGTCGCCCGTACGCGGCGCGTGCATCATCCGCCCGTCGCCGAGGTACAAGCCGATGTGGTTGGAGCGGCCGCCACGCCCCGACCAGTACACGAGGTCGCCCGGCCGGGCGTTGTCGAGGCCGTCCACGGGCTCTCCCGCCCTCGCCTGGTCCGCTGAGACCCGTGGCAGGTCCACACCGACGTCGTCGAAGGCCCGCTGCAGGAAACCCGAGCAGTCGAGCCCCGTCGCGGGATCGGTGCCGCCCCACTTGTAGGGGACCCCGAGGTATCTCTCCGCGGCTGCGATGGCGTCCCCCGCGGTGCCTGAGGCCTGCGGGATGTCCGTCCCCGCCGTGGCCGCTATGGAGCCACCCGCCCGTGCGGCCGGCAACCCGAGCATCTCGCCCAAGGTGAGTCGGGCGCCCGCCCGGGCAGGGGATCCCACGTCCGCGAGCACGTCGGCGAACCCGTCCGCGGCTTCTCGCGTCTCTCGCGTCGCAGGTCCCGCGCCCGGTGCGGTGGGGTCAACGGTCGGCATGTCCCGCCCTTGCACATCGGCATCGATCAGCGGGGCATCCCGTCGGCCCGATGCGCCCTGGCTGTAGCGATCCCCCGGAGAGACCACCGTTCGCGGATCATGACCCCCTTTGTTCGGGTATATACACACTGCCAGCTGTAGTCGGCACGGCAGAAAAGGAACGGAGGAGGGAACGATGACACGCAACTCACTTCTCGGAGGCGCGATCGGAGGCTTGGTCGGGGGCATCGTCTTCGGCGTCATACTCCAAGCCACAGGCCTGATCGCAGGCGTCGGGGGGCTCGTAGGCGCGGCCGGGGTCGGCGTCGGATGGGTCACCCTGCTGGTGGTCATGACCGTCCTCGGTCTCGTGTACGCGGCCACGTTCGGGCGCCTCGAGCGCAACTGGGGGACGGGAGAGCTATACGGCCTCGCCCACGGGCTGGTCTGGTGGATCCTCGGCGCGTTGATCATCATGCCGCTGGTCACGGGAGAGGCGCTGTTCGCGATGACCCAGGCAAACTGGGTCAACCTGCTCGGCTACCTCGTCTACGGGCTGATCGTCGGCCTCGTCCATCACGCGATGGTCGAGCAACGCCTCCCCGTGCGCGGCTGACGCGCGCGGATCGATAGCGCAGCCGTCGCCCTGGCGACGGCTGCGTGTTTCCGAGAGCGTTTTGGTCGTAGCGGCGAGGCGCCCCCGCGGAGGCGGGATGGGCCCGGCCTCGGCGGCGCGGGTCAGCGGCTGCGCTGGCGGGGGACCTTCACGCCTTGTGGCAAGGGGCCCTTCGGCATCGGCAGGTCCCCGCGGCCGAGCGCGCTCAGGCGCTTGTTGACCCGTGGGATCTCCCGCTTCTTCAACCCCCGGGGCAGCTTCATCAGGTGGGAGCGCAGCTTGTCGAGGGAGATCTGCCCTTCGCCGTCGCCGGCCAGCACGATGTGGACGGGGGTATCACCGACCGCGCGGCTGACCTTGCGCTGCTCCTGCTTCAGCAGTTGGGTGGTGCGTGCCTTTCCCCCCTCACCGACGAGGACCACCCCGGGCCTGCCCACGACCATGTGCACGAGGTCCTGCTTTCGGGTGAACGCGATGGCAGGTGTGACGATCCAGCGACCCTTCATCGACTCGAGCACTGCGGCAGCCGCGCCGGCGTTTCCCCGCATGGCGGTGAACTGCGCCTTCGACGCCCGGCGGCCGAAGATCACCGCGGCGGAGAGGATCGCGAGGGGGACCGCCAGCGCGAGACCCGCCCACGGGAGGCCGAGCACCCACATCAGCCCGATGACGACGACGAGCACCGCGACGGGCACGCCGACGAGCAGGGGCACCAGCTTGGGGTCCACCTGGCGAGTCGCGGAGAATACGGCGCGGACCTGCTGCAGGCGGGTGCTGATGTTCTCGCGCATCGACATGGCCGAATGGTACCTGCGTCCCCGTGCCGCCGACACCAGATGCCGCCGTCGTCGCAGTCACGCTCGCGCGTCGGGGGCGGCGGCGGGCTTTCGCGCGAGTTGCTCGCTGAACAGGAATCGCCGGATGCGCTCCGCGTCGCTCTCCGCCACATGCCCGAACCGCAGGCCGACCTCTCCGGCCGGGCAGGCACGCACCACCTCAGCGGGGAGCCGGAGTGCCGAGCCGTCGAGCGTCAGCTCCACCTCGACCCACGTGCCCGTGTCGAGCGGGAGGTCGGCAGGTGCGCTGCACGCGAGGCCTCCTTCGCTCAGGTCGCGCACGCGGGCCGGGGCGCGGGCTCCAGCCTCGCCGGCGAGCCGCACGGACATCGCGATGCCCAGGCGAAACGTCTCCCGTCGCTGCCGAAGGCGCACCGTGCCGGTCGGGCGCAGGCGCCACATCGGCACGGGGTCGTCGATGTCGGCCACGAGCTCCACGGCAAGGTCGCGCAACCCGTCGGGGCTCCTCCACCGGAGCTCCAGCCCGTCGCCGGGCATGGCCGAGGCGGGCGTCGCGCCGGCGTGGCTCGGCCGGGCGACGACAACTTCGTCGGCCGCCTCCTCGACGCGGGTGCGCGCCTCCTCGGGCCAGTCCGCATGGGAGAGGCGGACTGTGGAGTTGATCGCGGGAAGTGGGGAGGCGGTGCCCACGCCTGGTGGCCTCGCCCTCGACCTCGCCATTGCGTGCCCCATCCCAACGGTTGCCGCGTCGCGGTGCCCGTCGGCGGGACGCGGCGCACCTGAAGGGCCCGGTGGCGGGGATGATGAGGAACCCCGAGAAATCGCTTTTGTTGTCACGAGGGTAGGGGCATTGTTAGAGACAGGCGTCAGTACGGACACGGGGGTGGGCCGGCTGACGCGGCCGGTACCGCCGGCCCAGAGACGATCACGGAGACTCCGATGGCTGTGGAACTGGTTCGCTGGCCCGCTGAGCGCGATCGACTGCAGACGCTGCGCGAGCGGGGCATCGCGCGCCTGTTGCTCGTCGATGACGACACGATCCCCCCGCCCGTCACCGACTGCCTCGAGGACTGGGTGCGCGTGCCCACATTCGAGCGCGACATCCTCGCCCGGACCTCGACACTGACCGCGCGCTCGTCCCGGCACGGAGGCCAGGCCGAGCCCGAGCTCGACGACGCCGGCATCCTACGCTTCCGCGACGAGTGGGTTAGCCTCGGGCCCGTGGACGCCGCGCTCGCGGGCGCGCTCCTGGAGCGCTACGGCGAGCTGGTGAGCCGGGAGGAGCTGACGCGTCGGGCGTGGCCGGGCGCCGCGAGCGCCCGCAATAACCTCGACGTGCAGATCATGCGGCTGCGCCGGCGCATGGCGCCCCTCGGCCTGCGGATCCGCACCGTCCGTAGCCACGGCTACGTGCTCGAGGCATCAAAGGACGCACGCGTGGGCGTGTAGGCCCGTGACCCGCCGCGGGTGGTGCTCGTCCCCCACGGCGGATGGGTCGTAGACTGCTCGACGACAACCCTTGGAGTCGGGCGCCTCCGCGCCCGGCCGAGTCGAGTGTTTGCTCGTGCGAGGTGCCCGTGGAATTGACCGACGACATGGTGGCGTACCTCGTCATCGGGTCTTTGTTGGGCACCCTCGTGGCGAGCGTCCTCGGGCTGCTGGCGCTCACGGGGCAGCGACGTGTCCGCCGCGCGTACCGTGTCTTCTCCGGGGGGAGGGAGGAGGACGTGCTCGACCTGGTCAGCCGTCACATATCCGAGGTCCGGGCCCTGCGCGGCGAGGTGGCCGCCCTGTCCGCCCGGGGCGACGAGCTCCGGGAGCGCATCGCCGCGTCGGTGACGTCCGTGGCCACGCTCCGGTACGACGCGTTCGCGGACATGGGCGGGCACATGTCGTACTCGACCGCGTTGCTCGACGAGCGGGGCCACGGGGTGGTGCTCACGTCCATCCATGGGCGGAACGACACGAGGACGTATGCGAAACCGGTGACGGGCGGCCAGAGCGCCCACGTCCTCTCCGACGAGGAGGTCACGGTCATCGAGCAGGCGCTCGGCTCCGCCGCGGACCGTGGTCGTGTCGCTCCCAAGGCTCCCAGCCCCTCGTGAGCGAATCGCGGACCCGAATCGCGTTCCTCGGCCCCGAGGGGACCTTCACCTCCGAGGCCGCGCGCAAGGCCGCGCCGGACGCGGAGCGTGCCCCCCGCGCCACGATCGCCGAGGTCATCACCGCGGTGCGGCGAGGGGAGGCGCAACTCGGCGTGGTGCCGATCGAGAACTCGATCGAGGGCTCGGTCAACCTCACCCTCGATGAGCTCGCATTCGGGCCTCCCGGCGCCTACATACGGGACGAGGTCACCATCCCCATCACCATGAACCTCCTCGTGCGACCCGGGACGAAGCGGGAGGCCATCCGGGTGGTAAGGAGCCATCCCCATGCGCTCGCGCAGTGCCGGTTGTGGCTCGATGAGAACCTCCCGCACGCGACACTCGAGGCGGCGACCTCCACTGCGGAGGCCGCGCGCGAGGTGGCGGACGGCGACGATGCGGAGGCCTCCCTCGGGCCACGGGTGGCGGCTGAGGGCGTCGGCCTCGAGGTGCTCGTGGCGGGCATCCAGGACTACCCGGGCAACACGACCCGTTTCGCCGTCGTGGGTGACCGGATGCACAAGCCCACGGGCGCGGACAAGACCTCAGTGGTCGTATTCTTCGGTGAGGATCGACCGGGGCTGTTGCTGCGCATCCTCGACGAGTTCGCGTTGCGCGGCATCAACCTGACCAAGATCGAGTCCCGGCCGACCAAGCAGCAGCTCGGTGAGTACTGCATCTTCATCGACTGCGCGGGACATGTGACCGACGCGCGGTTGGGGGAGGCGATGCGCAGCGTGCACCGCCACGTGAAGGAGCTGCGGGTGCTCGGGAGCTACCCGCGCGCGGACGAGGTGCGGGAGGCGCCGCCCGAGACGGACACCGATGCCTCGTACGCACAGGCGGGCTCCTGGTACGCGGGGCTCATCGACGAGGTGGAGTATTGACCTGAGGAGGAGGCGCTCGTTGCGGGTGACCCACCGGAGCCTTGTCGTTGTCGTCCTCGCGGTCGCGGTGGTGTCGGTCGTCGGGATGGCGCTGCAGTGGCCCTCCGGCGGGGGGCTCGACGAGCCGCCCGCCGACTTCCTGCCCGAGGCTGATCCGCAGGACGCGACGCTCCTCTCGGTGACCGAGCTCGTGAGCGACCCCGACGAGCCGACGATGCTGCCGGGCGCGACGATCGTCGAGATCGACGCGGAGCTCGAGGCCTCCGGCGAGCGCATCACCTTCGACGTCACCGACGAGACGGGTGACACCTACCGGGCGGGCCAGCGGGTCCGGGTCGCGGAGATCCCCTCAGCCGACGGCGACGACCGCTACTACATCAGCGACTTCCGACGTGGCGCGCCGCTCGCGGTGCTCGGGGGGATGTTCGTCCTCGCGGTGCTCGCGTTCGGGCGCTTCCAGGGCCTGCGCGCGCTCGCGGGGCTGGGCATCACGTTCGCGGTGATCCTGGGCTTCATCATCCCCGCCATCCTCGGTGGCGAGAATCCGGTGACGGTCGCGCTCGCGGGGGCGCTCGCGGTGATGCTCGTGACCCTGTACCTCTCCCACGGGGTGTCCGCGAAGACGTCGGCCGCGGTGGTCGGCACGGCGGGCGCGTTGCTGCTGACGGTCGCCCTCGCGTGGGGGTTCACCGAGGCCGCCACGCTGACGGGCTTCACGAGCGAGGATGCGCGGCTCGCCAACTTCGAGGTGGGCGGGCTGTCGCTGCGGGGCCTCCTGCTCGCCGGCATCATCATCGGCGGCCTCGGGGTCCTCGACGATGTGACGATGTCGCAGGCGTCGACGGTGTTCGCGTTGCGGCGCGCCAACCCGGGGCTGCCCTTCTCCCGACTGTTCGCCGAAGGGCTGTCGGTCGGACGTGACCACGTCGCCGCGACGGTCAACACCCTGTTCCTGGCCTACGCGGGCGCGGCGCTGCCGCTGCTCATCCTCCTGACGACCGGGATCGACCCTCTACCTGCGGTCCTGACGTCCGAGGTCGTGGCGGTGGAGGTGGTGCGAACGCTCGTGGGCTCGGTCGGCCTGATCGCCGCGGTGCCGCTGACCACCGCGCTCGCGGCCGCGGTCGTGGCGGCCGGCGACGAGCCACCTCCCGCGGACCCCCCACCGGTCGACGAGCCGGCCCCGTGGACCTCCGCGGTGCGCGGTGAGGACCACGAGGAGTGGATCGCGAGCCTGCGGTCCTCCCGGGAGCGTTGACGACCCTCAGGGGGTCCCCAGTTGCTAGGCTCGTTGCGTGCTCGACATCAAGCTGATCCGTGAGGACCCGGACACCGTCAAGGCAGCCCTCGGACGCCGGGGGGTGGACCCCGCCGACGTCGACGGGGTCCGTCGACTCGATGACGAGCGGCGCGCCCTCATCACCGAGAGCGACGACCTGCGGGCGGAGCAGAGAGCCAAGTCACGCCTGATCGGCTCGGCCGTCTCGGATGCGGAGCGCGAGGAGCTGATCGCTGAGACGAAGGCGGTCTCTGCGCGCATCGACGAGCTCGAGCCGCGCCAGGCTCAGGTCCGCGAGCAGCTCGACGCTTTGCTCGCGGTGCTGCCGAACCTGCCGCATCCCGACGCGCCCGACGGCGAGGCGGACGAGGACGCGGTGCAGATCGACGAGTTCGGCCGCAAGCCGGTGTTCGACTTCCGTGTCCGCGACCACCTCGAGATCGGCGAGGCCCTCGGCATCATCGACATCCCCCGCGCGGTGAAGGTCTCCGGCAGCCGGTTCGCCTACCTGCTCGGGCAGGGGGTGATGCTCGAGTTCGCGCTCGTCCAGTACGCGATGGGCAAGCTCGCCCGTGAGGGGTTCACGCCTGTGATCCCGCCCGTGCTGACCCGGGAGGAACCGCTATACGGCACCGCGTTCCTCCCCACGGGGGCGGAGCAGATCTACACCGTCGAGCGCGACGAGCTCCACCTCATCGGCACGAGCGAGGTCGCGCTCGCGGGCCTGCACATGGACGAGATCCTCGACGCCGACGAGCTGCCCCGTCGGTACGGGGGCTTCTCGACCTGCTTTCGTCGGGAGGCGGGGACGTACGGCAAGGACACGCGCGGCATCTTCCGCGTGCACCAGTTCGACAAGGTCGAGATGTTCAGCTTCGTGCCCCCCGAGGAGTCGACCGCGGAGCACGAGCGCCTCCGTGACCTGCAGGTCGACATCCTCTCGGGGCTTGGGCTGCACGGCCGGGTCGTGGACATCGCGGTGGGCGACCTCGGCTCGTCCGCGATGCGCAAGTACGACTGCGAGGTATGGCTGCCCGGTCAGGACGCGTACCGGGAGCTCACCAGCGCGTCGAACTGCACCGACTACCAGGCACGTCGCCTCCGGGCGCGCTACCGGACCGCCGACGGTGACAATGTGCTCCTGCACACGCTGAACGGCACCGCCTGCGCGGTCGGCCGGACGATCATCGCCGTGCTCGAGAGCTACCAGCGCCGGGACGGCACCGTCGAGGTGCCCGAGGCCCTGCAGCCCTACCTCGGAACGGACGTGCTGGGCTGATGGCGGTCGCCGGTGTGGACGTCGGCGGCACCAACGTCACGTCCGCGCTACTCGACGACGACGATGCCATCTACGAGCGCGACAGGTGCAAGACCCCCTCGGGCGGCCCCGGGGCGGTGGTCGACGCCATCGCGACACTGGTCGCGGCCCTTCCCGAGCGTCCCGCCGCGGTCGGCGTGGGCGTTCCCGGGCCGACGAGCGGGGGTGTCGTGGCCCGGGCGCCCAACCTGCGGGGATGGACAGGCCCCGTGGCGCTGGCCGACATGCTCGCCGAGCGACTCGGCCTGCCGGTGCTGGTCGACAACGACGCCAATGTCGGCACCCTCGGCGAGTGGTCCAGTGGGGCGGGCCGGGGTGGCTCGTGCGTCCTGGGGGTGTGGCTCGGCACAGGCGTGGGTGGCGGCCTCGTCCTCGATGGCAGGCCGTACGCGGGCGCGTTCGGCGCCGCGGGCGAGCTCGGTCACGTGGCGATCCAGCGTGGGGGGGCGCTGTGCGCGTGTGGGCGCCGCGGTTGCCTCGAGGGGTACGCGGGCCGCGCCTCGATGGAGCGCCGCGTCGAGGTGGCGGTAGCCGCGGGACGGGGGACAGCCCTGCTGAACCTCCGACGGAGCAAGGGCAAGAGGCGCTTGACATCGGGGGTGTGGGCGGCCGCGCTCGAGCAGGGTGACGCCCGCGCCACGGAGGTCGTCGACGAGGCCGTCGACGCGCTCGGCATGGCCGTGGGCGGCGCGATCAACCTTCTCGACCTCGACTGCGTCGTGCTCGGCGGTGGGTTCGCGGAGAAGCTCGGCCAGCCGCTGGCCGACCGCGTCGGGGCTGCCGCGCGGCCGTGGGCGCTCGTCCCCGAGTCGCCGCGCCGGTTCGTCACCGCGGAGTTGGGCGACGATGCGGGCGTGGTGGGCGCCGCGGTCCTCGCCCGGAGGCTGCTCGCATCGCCTTGACTAGGAGCGGGCGCCCAGCAGGCCGAGGCCGTGCAGCGACCCGTTGATCGGCTCGTTGTCGACGGCGACGAACGCGTCGGGGTCTGCCCCGTTGGCGACGTCGCACACCGCCCGGGCGTCCCGCCGACGGACCACCGACAAGACCATAGCGACGTTGCCGCTCGCGCCCGACCCGACGAACGTCGTCGCCCCGAAGCCGCGTGACCGGATCGCGTCTGCGACGAACTCGCCCGCGAACTCCCGTCCGATGTCATTGGGTACGAACACGCGGACCGTCACCGTGCCGAGCTTGAACGAGTGGACGATGGTCATGCCGATCCATGTCCCGGCCCCGACGCCGACGACGAAGCCGAGGAAGCGGGCGGGTGTCGGGTCGGAGAACACGATGCCGGCCGCGGACAGCCACACTGCCGCCTCGAGGGCGGCGAACAGGGCCGCGAACTTACGTGTGCCCCTCACGACGAACGCGGTCTTCACGACGCCGAGCAGCACGTCGGAGGTCCGCA
>SKQL01000042.1 GCA_007119035.1 Nitriliruptorales bacterium
CAGGGGCGGCCCGCGAGGAACGGGAGCTCGAACGGCGGCGTGCGTCGCTCGAGGCCCGCGCGGACGCACTCCGCGCCGCGTCGGAGGAGGCGACGGGCGGCGCGGCCGCCTTGCTCGAGGCCAGCGGGGGCGGGCGGATCGAGGGCGTGGGTGGGCCCCTGGCCGACCTGCTGCGGGTCTCCGAGGGGATGGCCAAGGCCGTGGCCGGGGCCCTCGGACCGCTCGGCGATGCGCTGGTGGCCGACTCGCGGGGCGCCGCCGCGGAGGCGGTGCGGTTCGTCAAGGACGCGGAGTCCGGCCGGGTCCTGATGCTCGCCTGCGCTCCGACGACGCCCGTACGCGACCCCGAACGGGACGCGGCGCTCGCGGTGGAGCGCGCCCGACCGCTCCTACACGCGTTGCAGGGGGATGAGCGGGTCGTCGCCGCCCTCGCCCACGTGCTCGGCGATGTCTACACGGTGCCGGATTACGGGGTCGCCAGCCGGCTCGCTGACGCGTACCCGGATTGCGTCTTCGTGACCGCACAAGGGGATCTCGCGGGACCCACCGGGTTCGCGGGCGGCTCCGCGGGGCCCTCGAGCTCGGTCGTGTCGCGGGCGGGCGCCGAGCGTGCGGAGGCGGAGCTCGAGGAGGTCCGCGGCGATCTGCTCGTCGCACATCGCCGGGTGGGCGACAGCGACCGCGCGGTCGAGGCCGCGCGACAGGACCTCGATGCCGCGAGCGCGGCCATGCAGGAGTCCGATGGGGCGATCACCCAGGCCGCGGAGCGCCTCGGCCGCCTGCGTCGTGAGCTCGAGGGCTGCGCGGAGGAGCTGAGGACGAGGAGCGAGCAGGCCGCAGAGCTCGAGCGATCGATGACCGAGCGTCGGCAGCGGCTCGCCGAGCTCGAGTCGCACGGAGCGGACCTCGCAGACGAGGACGCGGACGATGAGGAGGGCGGTCGCGACCTGGAGGCGGAGCGACTGGAGGACGCACTCGCGAGGGCGCGCGAGTCGGAGGTCCAGGCACGCCTGGACGCCAGCGCGGCGGGCCAGGCGCGAGACGAGCTCGCACGGCGCGTCGCTTCGTTGGAGCAGGAGGCCGACGACGTCGAGCGCCAGCTGATCGAGCGCGAGCGTCGGCGGGAGGCACGGCTTGCGGGGATCGTCCGGTGCGGGCAGCTCGCGAAGGTCGCAGGCGACGCGCTCGAGCGCGCCCGTGCATCCCTCCAGGCGGCGTCGCTCGAGCGCGACCGGCTCGAGGAGGAGCGCTCCGCACGCCAGCGCGATCTGGGGGTCGTGCGCGCGAAGGTCCGGGACGTGGAGGCCGAGCTCTCTGACCTGCGCGCTGCCCGCCATCGCGACGACCTCGCCCGCCAGCAGGTGGTGGCTGCTCTCGAGTCGGTGGGCGATCGTCTGGCGACCGAGCTCGACACCGATCCCGACGCCGCGCTCGCGCAGGCCCGCGAGACGGGCGAGGACGGGCTCCTCGGGGGCACGCAGGAGCGCGACGAGGCGCTGGCGGACGAAGAGGACCGCCTCACCCGCAAGATAGGCCTGCTGGGAACGGTCAACCCCCTCGCGCTCGAGGAGCACGCGGAGCTGCAGGAGCGCCACGAGTTCCTCACCAACCAACTCGAGGACATGCGCAGCTCCCGCGCGGACCTCGAGCAGGTGATCTCCGCGGTGGACGACCGGATCCGAGAGGTCTTCGCCGAGGCGTTCGACGACGTGGCGGTTGCCTTCGCGGAGATGTTCCCGCGCCTGTTCCCCGGGGGCGACGGCAAGCTGGTCCTCACCGACCCGGACGATCTGCTCGACACGGGCGTCGAGGTGGAGGCGCGTCCTCCCGGCAAGAAGGTCAAGCGCCTGTCGTTGCTATCGGGTGGCGAGCGCTCGCTCACCGCGCTCGCCGTGCTGTTCGCGATCTTCAAGGCACGGCCCTCGCCGTTCTATGTCCTCGACGAGGTCGAGGCCGCGCTCGACGACGTCAACCTGCAGCGCTTCCTGGCGGTAGTGACCGACTTCAAGGCGACGAGCCAGCTCATCATCATCTCGCATCAGAAGCGCACGATGGAGATCGCCGACCTGTTGTACGGGGTGAGCATGCAGAGCGGGGGCGTCTCCAAGGTGATCAGTCAGCGCATGGGTGACACGGAGACCGCTCCCGTCTGATGCGCGCACGCAGAGCTGCGGGGCGCTCCCCGACGCTCTGTTCGGCTCGGGCGCCGCCGTGATCGGGATGACCCCACCCGTGCTGTGGGCGTCAGTCGTCGTCCAGACGCGAACGCTGTCGCATGACCTGGGTACGCTCGGGGTCGCCTGTCCCTGGCCGGAGGAAGTTGGGAGCGTTTCGTGGAAGAACTCGTCCTCATAATCGCGGTGATCGTCGGTGTGCTCGTGATCGGGGGGGGTGCCCTGCTGCTCGGGCGCCGAAGGGGCCGTCCCGAGGCCCCACCCGAGCCGCCCGACCGAACCGAGCCCGGGGCGACCGCGGTGGACGCGTTGCCGGAGGCGCCAGAGGCGCCGCCTGAGCCCGAGGTAGAGGCGCCGCCCGAGCCGGAGGTAGAGGCGCCGCCCGAGCCCTCGCCTCCCCCCGCGCCTCCGACCCCCGCGGAGCGCTTCCGGGACCGCCTCGGCCGTGCGAGGTCCGGCCTCGGTGCCTCCGTCGCGACCATCTTCGGTCGCGGGATCACCGAGGAGGCATGGGAGGCGCTGGAGGAGTCTCTGATCGCCGCGGACGTCGGCGTGGAGGCCTCGACCCAGCTCGTGGAAGGGCTGCGCGAGCGCGCCCGCGCGGAGGGCCTCACCACCGGAGAGGAAGCGCTCGCATTGCTGAAGGAGGTGCTGCGCCTGGAGCTCTCCGTGGTCGACCGTCGGCTGTCGTGGCGCGAGGAGGGCACGACGGTGTGGTTGGTGACCGGCGTCAACGGCACCGGCAAGACCACCTCCATCGGCAAGATCGCGGCCAAGCACACCCGCGAGGACCGGACGGTGATCCTGGCGGCTGCGGATACGTTTCGGGCGGCGGCGGCCGACCAACTCGAGCGGTGGGGCGAGGACGCGGGGGCGCGTGTCGTCCGGGCGGGGGAGGGCGCCGACCCCGCGGCGGTGGCGTTCGACGGCTACGCGTCCGCACGCTCCGCAGAGGCCGATCTGTTGGTCGTGGACACCGCGGGGCGCCTGCAGAACAAGACTGCGCTGATGGAGGAGCTGTCGAAGGTGAAGCGCGTGCTCGAGCGCGATGCGGGGCCATGCGACGAGGTGCTTCTCGTGCTCGATGCCACGACGGGCCAGAACGGCCTCGCCCAGGCGCAGGCGTTCATGGACGCGGTGGACGTCTCCGGTGTGGTGCTCACGAAGCTCGACGGGACCGCCCGCGGTGGCATCGTCATCGCCATCCAGCGGCAACTGGGCCTGCCCGTCAAGCTCGTGGGGCTGGGGGAGAGCATCGACGACCTCGCCGAGTTCGATCCCGACGCCTTCGTGGAGGCTCTTTTCGCAGACGTCGCCCAGGACGTGGACTTCGACGAGGGCGGCGACGGGTCGCCCGACGGGTCCTAGAGCGTGCCGGGCGTCGCTGAGCTCGCGGGCGAGGAGGTGCGCGAGGCTCTTCGGTTGCTGGGACGCCGGGACGTCCCATCGAACCGGGCTGCCGCCCAGCGGGTCCTACGGGAGCACCTTCGTGCGTCGGGTTCCGTGCGGGCGACGCTCGACCAGGCACCGGATGGTGCTCGGGACGCCTTCCTCACCCTGGCCCAGCACGGTGCGGTCACCGTGGAGAGCCTCCTCGGGCGCGGATGGTGGGGCCGGGGGGCATTGCCACCGCCCCTCGACTGGCTCCAGCGACGCGGTCTGGTACTGGTCGGAACGGACGGCTTGCTCTACCCTTCCGACGAGGCGAGGGAGGGCTTCCTCGAGCTGACGCTCGACCTTGCGCCAAGCCAGCCCACCACGGCCCCCGCGCGGGTGGAGCCCGCTCAGTCGGTGGTGATCGCGGAGAGCTCGGCGGACCTCGACAGGGCCGTGGCCGTGCCAGGAGCGGCCCTGCGGGTGGTGGCACCGACGGTGGCTGTATCCGAGCGCTCACCTACCGCCGTTCTCGCGGCGCTGCGCGCGGCGGGGGTGGAGACCGCCGATGATCTCACGGTACCGGCGTCCTCGCGGGAGCCCGCGCTGCCCGTCGCGCCTGAGGAGGCCGTCGGCCCCCGAGCCGTCCGTGAGGTATTGGCGCGCGCAGTCGCGGAGAGCCGGCAGGTGCGCTTGCAGTACTTCGCGTCATCGCGCGGCGGTGCGCCGACGAGCCGCGTCGTCGACCCGTGGCGGTTCGCCGACGACCTCGTCGTCGGCTACTGCCATCTGCGGGGAGGCGAGCGGACGTTCGCGGTCGACCGCATCGGCCGGGCGCGGCTGCTGCCGAGCATGATCGAGCACACCGCGCCGCCCGACTGAGGGCCCTCGAGGCCGATTGCCGACCGGAGCCCCTCCGCGAGGCTCGGTACACTCGGGCGCCAGTCCCTTCAACTGGAGTTCTCTGGATGTTCGATGCCCTGAGCGACCGCCTCGAGGCCGTGTTCAGCGGCCTGCGGAGCCGGGGGAAGCTCACTGAGGAGCAGGTGGACGCCGCCCTCCGTGAGATCCGGCTCGCCCTGCTCGAAGCCGATGTCAATTTCAAGGTCGTCAAGACCTTCGTGGGCCGCATCCGCGAACGGACCGTGGGCACCGAGGTCTCGGAGGCCCTCAACCCGGGGCAGCAGGTCATCAAGGTCGTGCACTCCGAGTTGGTGCGCATCCTCGGCGAGCAGTCCGCGCCCCTGGACCTGGGCTCGCAGAGCCCGGGCGTGATCATGCTGGCGGGCTTGCAGGGATCCGGCAAGACGACCGCTGCCGGCAAGCTCGCTGCGCAGCTCAAGAAGAAGGGTCGCCAGCCCCTGCTGGTCGCCTGCGACCTGCAGCGTCCCGCCGCGGTCGAGCAGCTGCGGGTCCTCGGGCGCCAGACGGGCGTCGACGTGTACGCGCCCGTGGAGTCAGGGGATCCCGTCCCGGTGGCGCGGGAATCCCTTGCGGAGGCCAAGCGCCTCGGCGCGAGCGTGGTCATCGTCGACACCGCGGGACGCACGAACGTCGACGAGGTGCTGATGGCCCAGGCCTCCGACCTCAAGGACGCGGTGCAGCCCGCGGAGACCCTGTTCGTGATCGACGCGATGATCGGCCAGGAGGCGGTTACGGTCGCGAAGGCGTTCCAGGAGGCCGTCGACTTCACGGGCGTCATCCTCTCCAAGCTCGATGGCGACGCCCGTGGTGGTGCGGCCCTCTCTGTGGCCGAGGTCACGGGCCGTCCCATCAAGTTCGCGTCCGTCGGGGAGCGGCTCGACGAGTTCGAGGCCTTCCACCCGGACCGCATGGCGGGGCGAATCCTCGGGATGGGCGACGTGCTGACGCTCATCGAGAAGGCCGAGGACACATACACGGAGGAGCAGGCCGCAGATCTCGAGGCCAAGCTCCGCACCGATGACTTCACCCTCGAGGACTTCCTCGAGCAGTTCCAGCAGATACGCAAGATGGGCCCGCTGTCAGGCCTCGTCGGCATGATTCCCGGGGTCGGCAAGGAGTTGGCCAACGCGGATATCGACGAGAGCCAGATGAAGCGCGTCGAGGCGATCATCCAGTCGATGACCCGCGAGGAGCGACGCAAGCCCGACCTGCTCAACGGCAAGCGCAAGCGACGCGTCGCAGCCGGCTCCGGGCGAAGCGTGCAGGAGGTCAACGAGCTGCTGCGGTCGTTTGGCGAGATGCGCAAGATGATGAAGCAGATGGGCGGTGGCCGAGGTGGGCAGCGCAAGGCGCTCCAGGAGCTCCAGGGCGCCGACCTGTCAGCGATCGGCGCCGGCGGGGGCCTCCCGCCCGGCCTCGGCGGGCCCGGCGGTGGCGCGGGCCTCCCCGGGCTCGGTCAAGGCGGGATGGGAGGCGGCGGCCTGGGCGGGGCCAAGCCCCGCGGCAAGAACGTCCCCAAGCGCAAGAAGAAGAAGAAGCGTTGAGGCGCGGTAGGCGCCGCCACTTGGAGCCGCTCCCGTGACGTCCGCGGTCCTCGCGCGCGGGCTGCGGAAGGCCTACGGCCAGAAGGTGGCCGTCGAGGGCCTCGACCTCGACATCCCGACCGGCTCCTTCTTCGGGCTCGTGGGGCCGAACGGGGCGGGCAAGACCACGACGCTGCGCATGATCACCGGGTTGCTGCGCCCTGACGAGGGGCGGGCGTGGGTGGATGGCGTCGATGTGTGGACCGATCCCGTGGAGGCGAAGCGGCGAACGGGGGTCCTGCCCGAGGACCTCCTGCTGTTCGATCGCCTCACCGGCCGCCAGCTGTTGACGTACACGGGCTTGCTCAGGGGGATGCCGGCCGACGTCGTGGCGGAGCGGACCGATTCCCTTCTGATGGTCCTGGGCCTGGCCGAGGACGCGGGCAAGCTCGTCATCGACTACAGCCACGGGATGCGCAAGAAGGTGGCGCTCGCGTGCGCGCTCCTGCATGCGCCACGGGTGCTCTTCCTCGACGAGCCGTTCGAGTCGGTCGATCCGGTGTCGGCGCGCATTATCCGGTCCGTGCTCGACCGCCATCTCGAGGGAGGCGGGACGGTGGTGTTCTCGAGCCACGTCATGGAGCTCGTGGAGAGGCTCTGCGACCGGGTCGGTGTGATCCATGACGGACGGCTCGCGGCGCGCGGTCCCATCGACGAGCTGCGTGCGGGACGTTCGCTCGAGGACGCCTTCGTCGATCTGGTGGGGGCCCAGCGGGGGGACGGGGGGGTCGAGCTCCGGTGGCTCGGTACTTCCTCCGACTGAAGCTGACGCTTCTCGGGGCGGCGCTGCGCCTCAACTGGCAGCAACTCGTCGGCTTCGTGATGTCGATCGTCGCTGCCGTTCCCCTGTCCATCGGCGGATTCCTCCTCATGGTGTGGCTCGGTGGGGAGACGGCGGGAGGCAGCGGCCTGCGCCTGACCCTCGCAGTGCTCACCATGCTTTGGATCGTGGGGCCGCCGTTGATGTTCGGAGTCGACGAGACGCTCGACCCCACGCGCCTGCGGCTTCTGCCGTTGACTCAACGCGAGCTCGCCGTCGGTCTCCTCGTCTCGAGCGCCGTGGGCGTCGGGCCCATCAGCACGCTCGTCTTCCTCTCCGGCGCTGTCGTCGGCTTCGCACCGGCCGGTCCCGGCGCGCTCGTCGTCGTCGGGGCGGTGATCGCCCAGTTCCTGCTCTGCCTGGTCGTGGCGCGCACCGTCACCACGCTGTTGTCCCGATGGTTGCGGTCCCGCCGTGGGAAGGACGTCGTGGTGATGGCGGGGGCGTTGCTCGGCATCGGGTTCGCCGCGCTCGGGCAGGTGCCGAGCCTGCTCCTGTCGCTCACCGGGGAGCAGGCTGGCCTCGCCCCCGTGCTCGACGGCATCGAGTCCTACGTGGGCCTCGCGCCCATCGCCTGGGCGGGCTCGGCGATCCTGGCCGTCGACGAGGGCAGGCTCCTCGCCGGCACCGCGTGGCTTGCCGCAACGGTGGCCCTGGTCGTCGGTCTGGCCGTGCTCTGGGTCAAGACCCTCGCCAATGTCTCCACGAGGTCCGCGGCGAGCGGCAAGGTCGCCGATCGGGGCCTCTTCTCCGGTATCGCCGCGGTCCTGCCGCGAAACCGCGTGGGTGCGGCTGCGGCCCGCGAGTTGCGCTACCAGTGGCGCGTGCCCCAGCTGCGGGTGCAGTGGATCTTCATCCCGATGCTGGGCGTGGCCCTGGTGCTCGGCGCGCTCCTCGCGCCCGGCGATGTCTCTCCCTTGCTCGTGTTCGGGTCCTGCGCCGTTGTCGCCTTCAACGCGTTCAGCGCGATCAATGTCTTCGGCGGAGATCGCGGCGCGGTCTGGATGCTCGTGTCCGCGGGAGGCATCGGGCGAGCCGACCTGCTCGGCAAGAACGTCGCGGGCGTGCTCCTCCTGCTCCCCTTCGTCACGGTGCTCAGCGTCGCCCTCGCGGCGATCACCGGCGGCTGGGTCTACGTGCCCGCCGCGGTGTTCGGTGGCGTCGCGCTGCTCGGCACCGCGTACGGCCTCGGTGACGTTGCCTCCGTCCTGGCCCCCAGCCCGCTGCCGGAATCGACCGGCAACGTGTGGGCCAGCTCCTCGGGCTCCGGCTGCATCACCGCGCTCGCGCAGGGCCTGGCAATGCTCGCAGGCACGCTGCTCGTTCTTCCCGCCATCGTCGCGGTGGGGTTCGCAGTCGCGTTCGCGAGCGTTCCCGCCATGCTGCTCGTCAGCGTCTTCGCGGCGCTCTACGGTATGGGCTTGTGGTGGGCCGGGCTGACCGTCGCCGCACGCGTGGTGGCTGGTCGTGAGCCGGAGACGGTCAGTGCGCTCACCACCGCCCACTGACCGGTGCGCGCCAGGCTGCTATCCCCAACCGAGCTCGTGGAGGTGCTCGTCATCGATGCCCATGTGGTGGGCGAGTTCGTGCACGACGGTGACGCGGATCTCGTCGACGAGCTCGCGCTCGCTCCTGACGTACTCGCACAGGGGGAGCCTGAAGACCACGATGCGGTCGGGCAGCACACCTCCGTAGTCGTCGCGCTCGGTCAGCGGGACGCCTTCGTAGACCCCCAGCAGGTCCGGCTCGTCGGGGTCCGCGTCCTCGACCACCACGACGACATTGTCGAATCCCTCCCAGAGCTCGTCCGGGATACCGTCAAGGGCGTCGTCGACGTAGGCCTCGAACCGTTCCTGCTCGATCGGCCCCATGCAAGGCTCCTCCCCGCTGAAAGCGCCGGTGTGGCGACCGCCGCCACCGTAGCGGTCGGGGGCGCCCGGTGATCGATGGGGTCATGCTCGTCGCAGGGCTGCTCGTCCTGACCGTGGCTGCGGACCGGTTCGTCCTCGGCGCGGCACGGTTGTCCTCCGCGCTGGCGGTCTCGCCCGTGATCGTGGGCGTGATCGTGATCGGCTTCGGCACGAGTGCGCCCGAGATGGTCGTCACCCTCCTAGCGGCGGTCCAGGGCGAGGCGGATCTCGCATTCGGCAACATAGTCGGCTCCAATACGGCCAACGTGCTCCTCGTGCTCGGCGCGGCAGCCCTGCTGTCCCCGATCGCGGTGGCGGTGACGACACTGCGCCGCGAGGTCCCGCTCATGCTGCTCGCGGTGATCCTCCTCGCGGCCGTCACGGGCGACGGACGAGCGCAGGTGCTGGCGGGAGTTGCGCTGCTCGCAGCGGGTGTCGGAGTTGCGGTGCTCCTCGTTCGCTCCGCGCTGAGCGACCGGACGGGCGCGCTCGCGATGGCCGACGAGATCGACGCGTTCGGCAGGGGCGGCACGCCACGTGTCTGCCCCTCCGCGCTGCTCGCCCTGGCGGGGTTGATCGGCACCGTCGTGGGCGCTCAATTGCTGGTGGTGGGCGCCACCGGGCTCGCCGAAGCGCTCGGTGTGACGCAAGCGGTGATCGGCCTCACCGTCGTGGCGATCGGTACGAGCCTGCCCGAGCTCGTGACCGCGGTGGCCGCTGCCCGGCGGGGCGAGCCCGACCTCGTCGTCGGCAACGTGCTCGGCTCCAACCTGTTCAACTCCCTGCTCATCGCGGGAACCGCCGCCGTGATCGGCGACGTGCAGCTCGATCCCGCGTTCCCTCGCGCCCTCGGGATCATGGTCGCCTCCTGTGTGCTCGCGGGCTTCTTCCTCTTCACCGGCCGTCGGCTCGCTCGGCGGGAGGGTGGGGCCCTGCTCCTGCTGTTCGTCGTCGTCATCTGGCTCTCCGCGACGTGAGGCGCCCGCTGCGCTATGCTCTGGCCAAGGCCACCGCGAGTGGCCTTCGAGTGCGTGCGGAGTTGCCGGCTCCGCACATCCGTCCACAGACCGAGTTGGGCGCGCCGGGAACACCTGGCGGCACATGGTGCAGGTCTCCCCGAGGCCTGCCGCAGGCACGACCGGCCGTGCCACCTGAAAGGCTTGACCTGATGGCTGTGAAGATGCGCCTCCGGCGCGAGGGCAAGAAGCGCCAACCGTTCTACCGTGTGGTCGTGGCGGATGTCCGCTCACCTCGTGACGGGCGCTACCTCGAGGATCTCGGCTACTACCAACCACTCGCGGAGCCCTCCGTGATATCCATCGACCGTGAGCGTGCGCTTCACTGGCTCGGGCACGGTGTGAAGCCGTCGGACGCGGTCCTGAAGCTGCTCCGGATCGAGGGGATCTGGGAGGAGTTCAAGCCCGGTGACACGGGCAAGGACCGTAGCGAGAAGCACGAGGCCAAGGCGAAGGCCGAGGCCGCCAAGGCGGAGGCGCGTAAGGCGGCGGAGAGCGCGAGCAAGCCCGCGGAAGCCCCCCCTGAGCCGACGGAGGAGGTCGCCGAGCAGGCCGTGGAGGAGGCCACTCAACCCGATCCTGGTCCAGCGGAGGAGACAGGGGCCCTTGCCGCGGACGAGGGTGAGGAGCAGCAGTGATGGCGGTCGACGTGCTCGACTTCATCGCCCGCAACCTCGTCGACAACCCCGACGATGTGGAGATCACGGAGAGCGAGGACGACGGGGAGATCGTCCTCGAGCTACGGGTGCACCCGGACGACATGGGCAAGGTCATCGGCAAGCGCGGCCGAACCGCGAAGGCCATTCGCACGATGATCAAGGCGGCCGCGACCCGCGATGGCCAGTCCGCCACCGTCGAGATCGTCGAGTAGCCGGGGCCCTGTCCGGTGAATGACGACGGGCGGGTCATCGTCGGAGCGGTGGGCAAGCCGTTCGGCGTCAAGGGTGACGTCTACGTTCATCCCGACCCCGACCTCGACCATGAGTTCCCTGAGGGGAAGGTCTACCTCACGGATCGTGGATCCCTCACGTGCCGGCACAGCCGGCTCCATTCCGGCAGGCGGATCGTCCGCTTCGAGGAGGCGACCGATCGAGGGTCGGCCGAATCACTGCGAGGCTCGGTGCTCCTGCTTCCCCGCGCGGAGATCGAGCTCGAGGAAGGGGCCTACTGGGTCTCCGACCTCGTCGGTGCTGAGGTGACCGACCCCGACGGTGGCCTCGTGGGTGTCGTCGAGCGCATCGAGGACGCCCCTGCCCATGACCTCCTCGTGGTCGCCAGGCCCGACGGGGGGGAGGTCCTGATCCCCGCCATCGACGAGTTCATCGAGATCGACGATGGCGACGTGATCGTCCACGCCATCCCCGGCTTGCTCGACCTCTCCCAGGCGGAGGAGACGTGACCGTCCACGGGCGGGCACACGCTTGAGATGCACATCGACGTCCTGACACTCTTCCCCGACTACTTCACCGGCCCCCTCGACGCGTCCCTTCTCGGGCGGGCGCGGGTGCGCGGGGCCGTCGACGTGGGCGTGCACGATCTCCGCCGTTGGACGCGTGGCGTGCACAACACCGCCGACGACAGCCCCTATGGAGGCGGGGCGGGGATGGTGCTCAAGCCCGAGCCGTTCTTCGAGGCGGTCGATGACCTCTACGGAGGCCCGCAGGACCGTCCGCGGACCGTCGTGCTGACTCCCCGGGGTCGTCTCCTCGACCAGCGCCTCGTCGAGGAGCTCGCCGGGGAGCCGGGGCTTCTGCTTCTGTGTGGCCGGTATGAGGGGATCGACGAGCGTGTCCATCGAGGGCTCGCTCACGACGAGGTGTCGATCGGCGACTACGTGCTGGCTGGGGGAGAGGTTGCTGCCTGCGCGATCATCGAGGCGGTCGTGCGCCTCCTGCCGGGGGTCATGGGGAATGTGGAGAGCGGTACCGACGAGTCTTTCGGCGAGGGTCTGCTCGAGTACCCGCACTACACGCGACCACCGGAGTACCGGGGCATGGCCGTCCCGGAGGTGCTTCGGTCCGGTGACCATCAGAAGGTGCGCAGGTGGAGGCGCGAGCAGGCCATCGCACGGACCCGGGAGGTGCGCCCCGACCTCTACGAGCGGTGGCGTGGGGACGCGCAGTCAGATTGACCACCCCAGATTGACCACCCCCGTGGGGGTGGCTATGCTTGACAGTCGGGCTGTTGGCCCAACTTCCACCGCGCGCCCGCCTACACGGCTCGCGGCGCCATCCTTGCCTCAACCGATATCCAACTGGAGCCCCGCGCCATGAACCCCACCGACCTAGTCGACATCGAGAGTCTTCGCGACGACATCCCGATGTTCGCGCCGGGCGACACCCTCAAGGTGCATGTCCGCGTGACTGAGGGCAACAGGACCCGCGTGCAGGTGTTCGAGGGCGTGGTGATCGCACGCAAGGGTGGAGGGGTCCGCGAGACGTTCACCGTCCGCAAGATAAGCTTCAACGGTGTGGGCGTCGAGCGCACCTTCCCCCTCCACGCTCCGATCATCGAGAAGGTCGAGGTCAGCCGCCGGGGCCGTGTTCGTCGGGCGAAGCTGTACTACCTTCGCGATCGTGTGGGTAAGAAGGCACGGATCGCCGAGCGACGTGAGCCCGCCGGCGCGTGACGAGCACGGGAGTGGCGTGATCGAGCCTCGGGAAGACGCCGACCAACTCGGTGCGGATGCCCTATGGGGTGGGCCGGTCGCACCGTCGGGCGCTCCGGCGCCCGCCGGCGAGGCTGTCGGCGTGGATACCATCGAGGAGGAGGATGCCGCACCGACCCGTCGCCGCGGTGTGGGCAGCTTCTTCGCGGAGCTGCCGGTCCTCGTCCTGATCGCGTTCGTCCTCGCGATCCTCCTGAAGACGTTCCTCGTGCAGGCCTTCTTCATCCCCTCGGAGTCGATGCTGCCGACCCTCGAGGTGGGAGATCGGGTCCTCGTGAACAAGCTCGCGCACGAGTTCCGTGATCCCGAACGTGGGGAGGTGGTCGTCTTCCGCCAGGACGACGGGCCTCCCGGCGCGGATCCGAGCGGCCACCCGGTGATGCGCAGCTTCCAGGCGCTCGCATCCGGGCTCGGGTTCGTCCAGACCGGCGAGAAGGACTTCATCAAGCGCATCGTCGGCATGCCCGGTGAGACGATCGAGATGCGCGAGGGAATCGTGTATGTCGATGACATCGCCGTTCCCGAGACGACCCGGGAGGAAGGCGGTTACCTGTCGCGCCCGGATCTCGTCGACTTCGGCCCCACGCGCGTGCCCGAGGACGAGTACTTCCTCATGGGGGACAACCGGCCCAATTCCTCCGACAGCCGGTCGTTGCTCAGCACCATCCACGAAGACGATCTCGTGGGGCGGGCCTTCACCATCGTCTGGCCCCTCGGACGGGCGAGCATCCTCGGCGTCCCCGACTACGACGCGACAGCGACGGCGCACGAAGGCTGAGAGAATGGGATTCAACCCTACCCGGCGCTACCGTGACCCGGCGGGCCTCGACATCGCCTTGCTCGCCGTCGCGGTCATCGTGATCGGTGGCCTGGTCGCATGGGCCTCCGGCGTGTTCTGACCCTACGCCGGTCGGAGGGCCACGAAGCGCAGGCGCTTGTAGTCCGCGTACCAGACCTCATCGTGGCAAAGCGCCTCTCGGCTCCTCTCGGTCGCGAGGTCGACGACCGCGTCCCGTTGGGTCCCGGACAACCCGCTGAGGAGAGCCGCGCCGAACATCTCGAGCCAGTCCGCGAGTCCGTTCGGGCAGCTCTCGAGGGGGGTGGGTCGGTCGATGTGCGCGGCACGTGTCACGGTGAAGCCCCGTGACTCGAGCAGCGTCGCGTAGGTGTCGACGCTCGGGAAGAACCACGGGAGTTCCATCTCCCGCGGCAGGCCGAGCGTCTCGCGTGCACCCGCCACCGCATCGATGATGGTCTGGACGTTGCCCGCAGCGCCCATCTCCCCCACGAAGCGCCCCCCGGGCCGTAGTGCCTTCCACACGCATCCGATGACTCGATCGGGGTCGAGCATCCAGTGAAGGGCGGCGTTGCTGAAGACCGCGTCGACCGGCTGCTCGACGCTGAAGTCGTGCCCGTCCGCACGACGGAAGGACAAGTCTGGTCGACGCCGCCTGGCCGCGGCGATCATCTCCATGTCCGCGTCCAGCCCCTCGACCACCGCCCCCGAGTCCGCGATCCGTGCGGCGAGCTCCCCGGTGCCGCAGCCGAGATCGAGGATGCGCTCGCCCGGCTGGGGATCCAGCAGGTCGAGGACCTCGTTGCCGTACGCGGAGACGAAGCCGAAGGAGCGCTCGTAAAGGTCTGGGTCCCACTTCTCGGGGTCGTGGTGCGACTCCGCTGATCCCACTGCTGGCTCCTTCTGACATGCGGCGGCTGGCTGTCCACAGGGAAAGGCGCTCGTCTGGACCGCACCCGGACGACGCGGGCTATGTTGCCACCATGGCATCGCAGGGAGCACCCAGCAGGGCGCGCATAGGGCGTATCGGCGAACGCCTCGCGGGTCGGCATCTCGAGGACCTCGGCTACACCATCCTCGATCGCAATTGGCGTTGTGCGTGGCGTGACGTGCGTGGCGAGATCGACATCGTAGCGGAAGGCCACGGGCAGCTCGTCTTCTGCGAGGTGAAGACGCGTCGGCGGGCGGTCGCGGGGGAGGCGGTCGAGGCGGTCGACGCCCGCAAGCTGTGGCAGTTGCGCCGCCTGGGTGCCGCATGGCTGGCGGATGCCTCATGGCACGGTGACGAGGTCCGGTTCGATGTCGTCGCGGTCAGTTGGCCGCCCGGCGGCGGGAGCGCGGAGATCGTCCATGTCGAGAACGTCGTCGCGTGAGCCGTGGACCCGTGGGCCAGGCCCGGACGATCGCGCTGGTGGGGCTCGAGGCGCACCCGGTCACCGTCGAGGCGCACGTCGGGTCCGGCCTGCCGGGGTTCTCCATCATCGGCTCCTCCGGGTCAGCCGCTCGTGAGGCCGGGGACCGGGTCCGCACCGCCCTCGGTGCCGTCGGCGTGACCCTCCCCGCCCGCAAGACCCTGGTCTCCCTTGCCCCCGCCGACGTGTCGAAGGTGGGCGCCCGTTTCGACCTCGCCATGGCCGCTGCGGTGCTCGCCCAGCTCGGGCGGATCCCCGCCGACGCCCTCGACGGCGTCACGCTGCTCGGCGAGCTTGCGCTCGATGGAAGGGTGCGGGCGGTTCCCGGTGTGCTCCCCTCCGCGGCGCACCTCGCGCGAGGCCCGTCGGTACGGCGCCTGATCGTCCCGGAGGTCAACGCCGCCGAGGCTGCGCTCGCATGTCCGAGCGCAGCCGGCAGCCGCGTGGAGGTCGTCCCGCTCACCGACCTGGGGGAGCTGCTGGCCGTCCTCGGAGGGCGGGCAGCCCGCCCCGTGACGCCACTCGCCCCGGTGGAGCCCGCGAGCGCGGGGGACCTCGCGGACGTTCGAGGGCAGGAGGAAGCCCGGCGTGCGCTGGAGATCGCGGCGGCCGGGGGCCACCACCTGCTGCTCGTGGGGCCCCCGGGCTGCGGGAAGTCCATGCTCGCGGGTCGGCTCCCAGGCATCCTCCCACCACTCAGCGAGGAGCAGGCGCTCGAGCTTGCAGCGGTGCGCTCCGTGGCGGGCCTCCTCGACCATGGCGCGGCCCTCGACCGCACCCCGCCGCTGCGGTCGCCTCACCACACCGCCTCCGCCCCCGCGCTGCTCGGAGGCGGTACCGGGATCGCACGCCCCGGGGAGCTCAGCCTCGCCACCGGCGGCGTCCTGTTCATGGACGAGCTGTTCGAGTGGCCGCGACGGCTCTTGGAGGCGTTGCGGGAGCCGCTCACGGAGGGGGTCGTGCGCGTGGCCCGCGCACGGGCGACGGTCACCTATCCGGCACGGGTCCAACTCGTCGCTGCGGCCAACCCCTGTCCCTGCGGTCGGCAGGAGGGTTGCACCTGCACCGACCGCGAGATCCTGTCCTACCGCGGGCGCCTCTCGGGGCCGCTCGCGGATCGCCTCGATCTCGCGCCCGCGGTCAGCCCGCTGCGCTCCGAGGACCTCATGGAGGCCGGCGAGGGGGAGCCCACCGCGGTGGTCGCGGCCCGGGTGCGGGAGGCCCGCGATGCGGCCGAGGTGAGATGGCGGGGTGTAGCGGCCAGCGAGACAATGAACGCGACTGCTCCCGTCACCGCCCTTCGCCGCAGCGCGCAACGGCCCGCCTTGAGCGCACTCGCCGATGCGGTCGACAGAGGGCTGCTGACGGGCCGGGGCTATGACCGTGCGTTACGGGTCGCACGCACGATCGCGGATCTAGAAGGGGCTGAGTCCGTGGCCCGGGAACACGTCATGGAGGCACTGGGCCACCGGATGGCCCTCGCATCCCCGCAGCCGGTGGCCAGTCGATGAGCGTCCCGACGCGGGCGGGAGGCGATGGGGGACTCCCACAACGAGTCGTATCGCTGGTGGCGGCCGGGGTGTCCCCGAGTCGCGTCAGTCGGGCGGTCACCGACCTGCGCGAGGCGGGGCGCCCCTACGACACCGCCGACGTCGTCGCCCACCTGGAGGCACGCGTGGCGCGTGCCGATGGGGGCTCGGGTGCAGCGGCTGCCCTGCAGGCCGCGGGTGCGGAGATCCTCGTCGCGGGCCAGCCAGGCTACCCGGCCCGTCTCGTCCGGGCCTGGCCAGAGCAGGGTGCTCCGCTGTGGTTGTTCAGCCGTGCGCCCCAGGGGGGGCTGCCTGACGCTCCTTCCTGTGCGGTGGTGGGGACGCGCCACCCCTCCCTCGACGGGCTCGACACCGCTCGCGCGCTCGGTGCCGCGCTCGCGCGGGCGGGGGTGGTGGTCGTGTCGGGGATGGCCCGCGGGATCGACCAGGCTGCGCACCGGGGGGCGTTGGAGGCGGGAGGCCAGAGCGTCGCGGTTCTCGGGACGGGTTTCGGGGTCGACTACCCGCAGGGCGACGGGTCCCTGCGCGACGAGATCGCGGCTGCGGGAGGGGTGGTGACGGAGTTGCTTCCCGGCGCGCCACCGCGCGGGCATCATTTCCTCGCGCGCAACCGCATCATCTCAGGCCTGGTCGACGTGGTGGTGGTGGTCGAGGGTCGCTCCCGGAGCGGAGCGCTGTCGACGGCCCAGCACGCGGCCGAGCAGGGGCGGGAGGTGCTGGCCTGCCCGGGATCGATCAACGCGCCGGCGAGCAGGGCGCCGCTCGACCTGATCCGCGACGGCGCGACGGTGCTGACGCGCCTCGAGGATGCGGTCGAGGCCGCAGGCGCCCTCGCGCTGCGCCAGGAGGAGGGCCGTGTCGACACGGCGCAAGAGGTCTCAGAGACCGCCCGTCGCGTGCTCGACCTCCTGGGCTCCACGCCCGCGAGCATCGATCGGGTGGCCCGGGCGGTGGGGTGCTCAGCGGCGGGGGTGCTCGCGGCGGCGGCAGAGCTGAGCGCGCTCGGGCTCGCGTCGAGGACCTCCAAGGGGCTGGTGCGTGTGCAGCGTCCGTGACGAACGGCTGCGCGGATAGCGGTGTGCCCGCTCGGATACGTCAGGGGACAGCACGGCTCCGTGGAGAAAGGCCAGCGGGTGGCTCGAAACGGTGCGCACCGAGGTCAGCGCCCAGTACGTCGATCACAACCTCCTCCAGACCGACCACCGCAATCCGGAGCTTGAGCTGCTTCGCCGAGTTCTGCTTCGAGCCCATCGACGACACGTATGCCTCGCGAGGCAAGGAGACCGGCGACCACTCGGTGATCGGGGGCGAGAACTACGGGCAGGGCTCGAGTCGGGAGCATGCGGTGATCGCTCCCCGGTACCTCGGCCTGCGGGTGGTGGTCGCGAAGAGCATCGCGCGGATCCACTGACAGAATCTCGCGAACTTCGGGACGCTCGCGCTCGAGTTCACCGATCCTGCCGACTACGAGCGGCTCGAGGGCGGAGCGACCATGCGCTTCGAGGGGCTACGGGACGCGCTTGCGCGTGGAGGAGAGGGGTCGGCGAGCGACTCACGTCGCGGGTGAGCGTCCAGCCGTGTCCACGCAGACGTGGCACGCACGAGGTAGCGCAGCTGGGACAGACGAGCCATCTTGAACGCCACGCCCGTGCTCGTGACGCCGACCTCGAGCGCGTGGTCGGCCCGCTCCGGCAGGTGTGGCGTGAGAGACGGACGCGACCCCACCACCTCACCGGAGGCGGCAGGGCCGGGTTCGAGCACTTCAGGTTGTGCGCATCCCATCACACCTGACTGCCGAACCTAGTCGCCGATGAAGGGCAGCTGCTCGAGGGCGTCTCGGAGGATGCGGATCGGGTCCACCTCGCGCAGACGGTCTGCGGATATGTCCGTCACCTCCGAGTCGTCGGGGGGATCGATGGCGACCGGGACGCCGTGGTCGGTCAACTCGACCTCCGTCCCGAGGTCGAAGGAGGGAAGACTCGGCAGGTCGACGTCCACTTCGTACCGCACGCGGCGGATGAGGTCGTCCTCATCGACCCACACGTCCATGGGCAGTCGATCGTCCTCGTGGAGGCGGCGGAGGTTGTCGAGGAGGTCGTGGCTCGGCTCCGCGACCCGACCCTCCAGGGCGTCGAGATCGACCAGCACGCGGTAGCGGGTCGTGTCGATCCCCGCCACGGGCTCATCGTCGAGCTCCTCGGGTGCGCCTTCGATGGCACGGATCAGGGCGAGGAGCGCGAGCGGGTTGCCGAGGCCGGGGGCGGTCACGGCCTCATCGCTGCCGTCGCGCACGTGCACCCACGCGCGCTCGGTGTCGAACGGTCCCCGCAGCCACGCGCTGCCGTCCGCGTAGACGAGCTCGACGTCACCTACCGCGCCGATCCCCGGCACGTCGAGCCCGGACAGGAACGGCAGCTCCCTGCGGAGGCTGGCCCGCTCCCGGTCGAAGTCGAGGTGGCCATCCGCGACCGAGAGCGTCAGGTCGCCGAGGAAGGGGAGCTCACGGACGGTCCCGGTGACGCTGGCGGCGGCGGTTCCCTCGGCGAACGTGGTCTCGACCGCTCGTGCGAGCTGTGCCCCCGGTGTGTCGCGCAGCACGAGCACGAGGGCGACGACGAGCACCATCGCGACCGCGACCCCTCCGGCGACGAGCATGGTGCGCCGCCGCCTCGAGCCGCCACCGCCGGCCTTCGTCGCGGTGTGATGCCCAGTGGTCCCCGTCTCCGACGTCATAAGCCTCAACGGTACCGGTTCGTTGACCTCGGTGGCCGGTCTTTGAGAAGCTGCACCCCGTGGACCTTCCAGATCGGCTGCCGCCCGGGTGGGCGCATGCTCTCGCGGAGTTGTCGACCCACCTGCGGGAAGAGCGTGCGCTCGCCGATGCGAGCGCACGTGCCTACGAGCGCGACGCCCGACAGCTCGCGGGGTTCTGCACCGACTTCGGCATCGTGGATCCTGCGGAGGTCGAGCCACTCGTGCTGCGCCGCTACCTCGCGGCACTCGCCGCTGAGGGGTACGCTCGCGCTTCGATGGCGCGCAAGGCGAGCGCCACCCGCCGATTGTTCACCCTTCTCGCGGCACGGGGCCTCGTGGATCAGGACCCGGCGCTGCGCCTGGGCACCCCCAAGGGTGGACGGCGGCTGCCCCGAGTGCTCAAGCCCGCCCAGGTGGTGGACATCCTCGCCGTCCCCGACCTGGCCACGCCGTTGGGCCAGCGCGATCGGGCGCTGCTCGAGTTGCTGTACTCGAGTGGCGCCCGCGTCGCCGAGGCGGTCTCCCTCGACGTCGACGCGGTTGACCTCGTGGCCTCCCGCGTCCGCCTCCACGGCAAGGGGGACAAGCAGCGCCTGGTGCCGCTCGGCGAACCTGCCTGCCTCGCCATGGAGCGCTGGGTCTCCGATGGGCGCGGGTCGATCCTCTCGAGCGCGGGGAGCGGGGACGCTCACGCGGCGTTCCTCGGTATGAGGGGACGCCGCCTCGGCGTGAGGGAGGCACGCGACATCGTGGAGCGGTGCGCGAGGGGCGCGGGCCTGGACGCGGTGTCCCCGCACACCCTGCGCCACACGTACGCGACCCACCTGCTGGAGGGGGGAGCAGGCCTGCGGGCTGTCCAGGAGTTGTTGGGGCACGTTGCCCTGTCAACCACGCAAACCTACACTCATCTCACAAGCGACCACGTACGCGACGCGTACGAGCATGCGCATCCACGCGCATGAGCCTGTTGGCTTGACAGGGGGATCTCCTATAGAGGCTTCCGCAGTTTCCGCGCAGCAGCCCACCGGCACCACCCGCGTGGGCGGTGGTGTCGTGTCCAACGACCCCGCGGTCGTGGACCTGTGGAGGCGCTACAAGGAGACGGGCGACCCCTCGCTGCGCGAGCGGCTGATCCTGCAGTACGCCCCTCTCGTCAAGTACGTGGCGGGGCGTGTCTCCGTGGGCCTGCCCGCCTCGATCGAGCACGCGGACCTCACCTCGTACGGCATGTTCGGCCTCATCGACGCGATCGAGAAGTTCGACATCGGCAAGGCGGTGAAGTTCGAGACGTACGCGATCGCGCGGATCAAGGGCGCGATCATCGACGAGCTGCGCGCCATCGACTGGATACCCCGCAGCGTGCGGGCCAAGGCGCGCGACGTCGAGCGTGCGCTGGCCCGCCTCGAGCACGCCCACCAGCGCACGCCCACGGAGGAGGAGCTCGCGGAGGAGCTCGACATCGCCGTCGAGGATCTGCGCACGATGCTCACACAGGTCTCGCTCACGTCGCTGATCGCGCTCGACGAGGCGATCTCCGGGGACGACTCCACCGATCGCCAGGCGCTGATCGACACGCTCCAGGATCCCAAGGCGGTGACCCCGGAGAGCACCTATGAGGATGTCGAGCTGAAGGCGCTGCTGACCGAGGCGGTCAACAAGATGCCTGAGCGCGAGAAGACCGTCGTGGTCTTGTACTACTTCGAGGGCCTCACGCTCTCGCAGATCGGTGAGATCCTGGGGGTGACCGAGTCGCGCGTCTGTCAGATCCATACCAAGTCGGTCCTTGGCCTGCGCGCGAAGCTCGTCGAGCGTACCCGCGGCTGATGGATGTCCGATCGGGCCTGGTCGCGGTTCTCGCTGTGCTCGCCGTCGCGTCGGCGGGTTGCGCCCCTGACGTGGTGCCCCTCGAGGACCTGGCCGTCGAGATGCAGGAGTACGACGGTGAGGAGGTCACCACCCACGGCGTCGTCGCGGAGTTCGACGAGGACGACGGGGCCCTCGAGCATCACTACGTCATACAGGATGGGGACGCCAACCGGGTCCAGCTGGTCCCCGACGACGCCGCCGCGCCTCATGTGGGAGACATGACCGAGGTCGTCGGGACGTTCGAGTTCGACCCGGACAGGGGGCGCCTGTTGCACATCGAGTCGATCGAGCCGGTCGAGGGGTGAAGCGCCCCGTCCACAGATCGCCGCGGCCTCTGTCGGGAGGGCTCCCTGCCACGTAACGTCCGCAGCGGAGGTGGAGATGCGGACCATTGTGGCAACGGTCATCTGGCTGCTCGTCCTCGCTTCCCCCACACTGACGGGGGCGGAGGACGAGGTGCTCCAGGCACCCTCGTCCCAGGCACTCGCCCCCGTGCCCGGCGAGGTGATCGAGCACTTCACGTTGCCCGACGAGCCGTGGAGCGCGGGCAACCGGGGCCTCAAGCTCTCCGCGGGGCCGGGCGAGGTCGTCGTCGCGAGCCTGCCCGCAACCGTGGTCTTCACGGGGGAGGTGGCGGGCGACGGCTGGGTCACCCTCGACCATGGTGGTGGGCTCACGACCACCTACGGCGTCCTGGACCCCGCGGTGGGCGCAGGGGCCCGGGTCCGGACCGGCCAGCGTCTCGGGAGCGTCTCCGACTCGACGGACCACCTGCACTGGGGCGCGAAACTCGATGGCGTATACATCGACCCCGCCTCCCTCCTGAGGGCATGGGGGGTCCGCCTGGTCCCCGTCGAGCGCTGACCGCATCGCTTCCACTGCCGTTCGGGTGTATCCTGAGGCGCCTGAGCCTGGCGGTCGGTGTGTGCCGATCCCAGGTTCTCCGCGCGCTAGCCGTGCGGCCAATGACACAGCGCATGGCGCGCGACCTGCGGTCCGGGAAGCCGAAGGCTCCCGGAGGTCGATTGCTCGGATGTCGGCAGGACGGCTCTGATCCCGCCGTGCGCGAGGCCCAACCGCGAACGAAACGGAGAATCATCCATGTCCGTCGTCAGCATGCGCCAATTGCTCGAGGCAGGCGTTCACTTCGGCCACCAGACCCGTCGGTGGAACCCGAAGATGCAGCGCTACATCCTCTCGGAGCGAGGCGGCATCTACATCATCGACATCCAGCAGACCATCGCCATGCTGGAGTCCTCCTACAACTTCGTCCGTGACACGGTCGCGAAGGGCGGGACCGTGCTCTTCGTCGGCACGAAGAAGCAAGCCCAGGAAGCGATCGAGCACCAGGCCGGCCGGGTGAGCATGCCCTACGTCAACTACCGTTGGCTCGGCGGGATGCTCACGAACTTCGAGACCATCAAGACTCGCCTGCAGCGCCTCGACGAGCTCGAGTCGATCATCAACTCCGAGACGATCGAGCGCCTCCCGAAGAAGGAGGGCCTGCAGTTGCAGCGCGAGTACGACAAGCTGCTCGCGAACCTCGGCGGCATCCGCGGCATGACCAAGCCGCCGAGCGCGATCTGGATCGTTGACACCGTCAAGGAGCACATCGCGGTCAAGGAGGCGAACCGCCTGAGCATCTCTGTCGTCGCGGTCGTGGACACGAACTGCGACCCTGACGAGGTCGACTACGTCATCCCCGGCAACGACGACGCGATCCGCTCGGGTGCGCTGCTCACCAAGCTGATCGCGGACGCGGTCGCCGAGGGCTATCAGCTCCGCGCCTCCCGCACCGCAGACGACGTCGTCGCCGAGCAGGCTGCTGCGGCGACGGCGGCGGCCGACACGCCCGTGGCGGCGGCCGTTCCCCAGGAGCCCGAGTCGGAGCCCCTCGCCGAATGGGAGATCGCGCTGCAGCAGGAGGAGGCCGCCGCCGCTGCCGCGCAGGCGAGCGGAGGCGAGGACGCGGGGGCCGAAGCCGAGCCCGCGTCGACGGAAGAGGCTGCCGAGGAGACCCAGGGTTCCTAGGGCGCGGGGGCCGCACGGGCCCCGCGCCCCACAGGCCCACCGAGCACTGCTATTCGAGGAGGACATTCGTGGCTGAGTTCACCGCAGCCGACGTGAAGCGCCTGCGTGACGCCACCGGCGCCGGGATGATGGACTGCAAGAGGGCGTTGACCGACGCAGAAGGTGATTTCGACAAGGCCGCCGACCTCGTGCGTGAGCGCACGGGGGCGAAGATGGCGGAGCGGGCGGGGGAGCGCGTCGCAGACGAGGGCGTCGTTCACGCCTACCTGCACAGGCCGACTCCGGGCCTTCCCCCCAAGGTCGGAGTGCTCGTCGAGCTCAACTGCGAGACCGACTTCGTCGCCAAGGGGGAGGCCTTCCAGGCCCTCGCCAACGACTTGGCCCTGCACATCGCGGCCATGGCCCCCGCGGTCGTCGCCGAGGATGACGTCGACGAGGCGCAGCTCGAGCAGGAGCGGGAGTTCGCGCGCAAGCAGGCGCGCGAGGAGGGCAAGCCCGATCACATCATCGAGAAGATCGTCGACGGCAAGGTCAAGGCGTTCTACAAGGAGCGCGTCCTGCTGAACCAGCCCTTCGTCAAAGACGACAAGCGCACGGTGGGTGAGCTCATAGAGGAGCTGCAGCGCACGTCGGGCGAGAAGATCCTCGTCTCCCGCTTCTCGCGCTTCCAGGTCGGGGCTTAGCCCGCCATGGCCGGCCCCCGCTACAAGCGCGTGCTCCTCAAGCTCTCCGGCGAGGCGTTCGCCGACGAACGCTCGAGCATCTCCCCGGAGATCGTTCACTCGATCGCCAAGCAGCTCGCGGAGGTGGCGGCCCGAGGGGTGGAGATCGGGGTCGTGTGCGGTGGCGGCAACATCTTCCGTGGCACGTCTCCGCAGGCGGCGGGCATGGACCGCTCTAGCGCGGACAACATGGGCATGCTCGGGACCGTGATCAACGCCCTCGCATTGCAGGACGCCTTGGAGAAGCAGGGTCTGCAGACACGTGTCCAGTCCGCGGTCAGCATGCAGGAGCTCGCGGAGCCCTATATCCGTCGACGCGCCATCCGTCACCTCGAGCGGGGGCGCCTCGTCATCTTCGCCGCGGGTCTCGGGGCCCCGTACTTCTCGACGGACACCGCCGCCGCGCAGCGTGCACTCGAGATCGGGGCAGAGGCGATCCTCAAGGGCACGGGCGTCGACGGGGTCTATGATCGGGACCCGCACAAGTTCGATGATGCGACCAGGTTCACGGACCTCACGTACCTCGACGTGTTGAGCCTGGGACTGAACGTGATGGATGCGACCGCGGTCTCGTTGTGCATGGACAACCGGCTGCCGATCATCGTCTTCGAGCTCTTGCGCGAGGGGAACATCTGGCGCGTCGTCGAGGGAGAGCCCATCGGCACCCTCGTGCATGCGTCCGATCAGGAGGGAGCCCAGACATGATCGACGAGATCCTGGACGACGCGAAGAGGAAGATGGCCGCCGCCGTTGAGCATACGCGCGGCGAATTCGCAAAGGTTCGCACCGGCCGCGCCAACCCCGGCCTCATATCGGACCTGCCGGTGGAGTACTACGGGACGAAGACCCCGCTCCAGCAGATCGCGGGCATCAGCGTGCCCGAGCCCCGCATGCTCGTGATCAACCCCTTCGACCACAGTGCCCTGAAGGAGATCGAGCGCGCGATCTCGAGTGCCGACCTCGGGCTCAATCCCAACAGCGACGGCCAGGTGATCCGGGTGGTCTTCCCGGAGCTCACCGAGGAGCGGCGTCGGGAGTACGTGAAGCTCGCCCGTGAGCGGGCGGAGGACGGTCGGGTCGCGGTGCGAAACATCCGCCGCCAGGCGAAGGGCGACATCGGCGAGTTGCTCGACGAGGGAGAGGTGAGCGAGGACGAGCAACGGCGGGCTGATCGCCAGCTGCAGGCAATCACGGACAAGCACACCGACGAGATCGACGCACTGCTCGAGAACAAGGAACACGAGTTGCTGGAGGTCTGAGGCCGCATGAACGCCGCGGCCCCCTTCCCAGACTCGGCTCCCGAGCCCGTGAGCAGCTCCCCCAAGACCGGGCGCAATCTCCCCCTCGCGATCGCGACGGGAGTGCTTCTCGCGGGCGCGTTCGTCGGCAGCCTGTACTGGCACCCGCTCGCGCTGCTGACGCTCATCGCGGTGCTCGTCGTCGTCGCGCTGCTCGAGCTCGACAGCGCCTTCGCCGAGCACGGGGTACGCCCCGCGACCGTGGTCGCCATCGCCTCGGGCGCGGTCGCCATCTACGGCGGGTACTTCGCAGGGGCGGTCGCCCAGACCCTCGCGGTGCTGCTCCTCCTCGTGGGGGCGATCGGGTGGGCGGTCGTCACCGCGCGCGATCGCGTGACGGCCACCGTGTCCGTCACATTGCTCGTGGGCGTATGGGTTCCCGTCTGCGCGAGCTTCGCGGCCCTACTCGTCGCTCGGCCCGATGGGCTCTGGTACGTGATGGCGACTGTGGCGTTGGCGGTGTCCGCGGACATCGGTGCCTACGGCACCGGCGTGGCGTTCGGCCGCCACAAGATGGCTCCCCGCATCAGCCCGGGAAAGACCTGGGAAGGCGCGATCGGGGGGTCCCTCACCGTCCTGCTCCTCGCGGGCTTCGTCACTGCGGGGCTGCCCGGGTTCGACCTCGTGACGGCCCTCGTCCTCGGTGTCGCGGTCACCGTCGCGGCTACCCTCGGCGACCTCACCGAGTCACTCGTGAAGCGGGACCTCGGCGTCAAGGACCTCGGGCGGATACTGCCCGGCCATGGCGGCATCATGGACAGGGTGGACTCAATCATCTTCGCGCTCCCCGCTGCCCACTTCGTGCTCCTCGCCGTTGGGGTGTGACGCCATGAGTGGGCTCGATCCCTACGGCGCGGACGACCGGGCCCTCTCCGAGGCGCTCGGTGGCCAGCCCGCGTACCGCCTCCGGCAGATCCGCGCGTGGCTCGCGCGCGGAGTCGACGACCCCGCGCAGATGACCGACCTGCCGAAGGCGCTGCGCAGCCGTGCCGCGGAGGTGCTCGCGCCGTCTCCGCAGCTCTTGTCCCACCGAACCGCGGACGACGGGCTCACGCACAAGGTCCTCCTGGAGATGCCCGGCTCTGGCTCGGGTTCCGCGAGCACGGAGAGCATCGAGGCGGTCCTCATGCTCTACCCGCGTGACGAGGACCGCCCGCACGGGCGTGCCACCGTCTGCGTGTCGACCCAGGCGGGATGCGCGATGGGCTGCCCCTTCTGCGCGACGGGGCAGGCGGGGCTGCGTCGCCAGCTCTCCGTCGGCGAGGTCGTGCGGCAGGTCACCGTGATGCAGCGGATGCTCGCGTCGGCGACGGACCTGCCCGCGGGGGCTCCTGCCCACGTGACCAATGTCGTGTTCATGGGGATGGGTGAGCCGCTCGCCAATGTCGATGCGACGTTGGGCGCGGTGCGGTGGCTCGCCGACCCCGAGGGGGGCCTCGGGCTGTCCGCGCGCTCCATCACCGTGTCCACGATCGGGCTCGTGCCCGCCATGAGCCGTCTCGCGGGGCTGGGGCTCCAGGTGCGTCTCGCGTTGAGCCTGCACGCGCCCAACGATGCGTTGCGCGACGACCTCGTCCCGATCAACCGCACCCACCCCATCTCCGACGTGCTAGCTGCCGCCGACGCGTACCGGGTCGCGACCGGGCGCCGCGTCACGTTCGAGTACGTGCTGATCGATGGGGTCAACGACGAGTTGGCACACGCGAGGCAGCTCGCGGGACTGCTCAAGCCGCGGGGGGCGGCACACGTCAACCTCATCCCGATGAACCCCACGCCGGGTGTGTCGTGGACCGCGCCACCTGTCGCGCACCAGCGGGACTTCCTCGACATCCTCACCCGAGCGGGCCTGCCTGCGACGATCCGCGCCAACCGCGGCGGGAACATCGATGCGGCCTGCGGCCAGCTTCACGCCTCCTACCAGATGGCGAGCGGCAGGACGCTGCCGATGGCGCAGGGCGCGGCCGAGCGGCTGCAGCCCAGCGTCGCCGGGCTCGTGCCGCCTTCTGCGAGTGGGGACAGCCTGTGATCGACGTGGTTCTCCTGGGGTCGACAGGCTCGATCGGGACGCAGGCCCTCGAGGTGATCGCCTCCAACCCCGGCCGCTTCCGTGTCGTCGGGCTCGCCGGCGGCCGGAATGCGGAGACTCTGGGCGCCCAAGCGCGTGCGCACGGGGTGGGCCGCGTCGCCATGGGCGACCGCGACGCCGCGGCCAAGCTCCGTGTCGATATGCCCGACCTGGAGGTCCTCGACGGGCCCGAGGGCGTGACGGAGCTCGCGGCCGTGCCCGCGGACGTGGTGCTCAACGGGGTGACCGGGTCCGGGGGGCTCGCGTCGACCTTGTCCGCCCTACGGGCGGGCACCCGTGTGGCACTCGCGAACAAGGAGTCCCTGATCGTGGGAGGCGAGCTCGTCATCGAGGCGGCGACGCGGGCCGCGCAGCGGTCCGACGAGCTGTCGACGGGCATCGCAGGGCCGCTCGGGGGCCTGCGATGCCCGTGGTTGCTTCCCGTCGACAGCGAGCATTCCGCGCTGGCCCAGTGCCTGCGCGGCGCGGAGGGCGCGGAGATCGACCGACTCCTCGTGACCGCGAGCGGGGGGCCCTTCCGGGGGCGCACCCGCACCGACCTCGCATTCGTGACGCTCGAGGAAGCCCTCGCGCACCCCACCTGGAGCATGGGCTCGGTCATAACGGTCAACTCCGCCACGCTCGCGAACAAGGGACTCGAGGTGATCGAGGCGCACCTCCTCTTCGGCGTGGGATACGAGCGGATCGAGGTCGTCGTCCACCCCCAATCGGTCGTTCACGGCATGGTCGAGTTCTGTGACGGGACGACGATCGCGAAGCTGAGCCCCCCCGACATGCGCCTGCCCATCCAGCTGGCGCTGGGCGCGCCCACCCGTGTGCCGACCGCGCCCGCGCGCTTCGATTGGACCCGCTCACACGAGCTCGCCTTCGAGCCGGTCGACAGCGTCACCTTCCCGATGCTCGACCTCGCCACCGCCGCGGGACGGGCGGGGGGCACCGCGCCCGCGGTCTTCAACGCGGCGAACGAGGAGGCGGTCGAGGCGTTCCTTCGAAAGGGGACCTCCTTCCTAGGCATCACGGACACCGTCGCGGCAACCTTGGAGGAGCATGAGTCATATGCCGCGACGGACCTCGAGACCGTCCTCGCGGCCGAGCGGTGGGCCCGCGCGAAGGCGCGCGAGCATCTCTTGAGGGGAGACTGACCCGGGTGAGCTACATCCTGCTCTTCGTTGTCGTCCTCGTCGGCGCGATCATCATCCACGAGGCGGGCCACTTCGTCACCGCGCGGATGTTCGGCATGAAGGCCGAGCGCTTCTTCGTCGGGTTCGGTCCGACGCTGTGGTCGACGCAGCGCGGGGAGACCGAGGTGGGCCTGAAGGCGATCCCCGCGGGGGGATTCGTCAAGATCGCGGGCATGAATCGCCACGACCCGGTCGATCCCTCCGACGAGGACCGCGCGTTCTACAACCAGCCCGCGTGGCAACGCGCGATCGTGCTCGTGGCGGGCTCGTTCACCCACTTCGTGGTCGCCATGGCCCTGCTGTTCGTGGCGATGGCATTCTTCGCGGTCCCACGGCTCGACGGCGGTGAGCCCGTGGTGAACACGACGGTGGGGGCGGTCGAGCCCGGCTCCGCCGCCGAGGAGGGGGGGCTGCGGGAGGGCGACATCGTCCTCACGATCGACGGCAACGACGCGAGGGACCCGCGGGACGCGGTCGACCTCATCGCGGAACGTCCCGGCGAGACCTTCGACGTGGCCGTCGAGCGCGCGGGGGAGGCGGAGGAGGTCACCGTCGCCCTCCCCCCTACGGACCCGGACGGGGAGGAACGCGGCTTCATGGGCATCGGCGTGTCCGCGGTCCCCTACGAGCAGCGCAGCGCGGGCGAGGCGCTCGTCGCGACCGTCTCCGGCGAGTACTCGGTGTGGAGCCAGACCGCGCTGACGGTGAGAGGGCTCGGCCAGGCGTTCAGCCCCGAGTCCCTGTCGGCATGGCTCCAACAGGCCGACGGCGATACCCCACGCGGGGTCGAGGGCCCCATCAGCCTCGTGGGGGCGGGCCAGGTGGTGGGTGCGCTCGGTGAGCTCGGTGAGCTCGGCGCGGTCGTGCTGCTCATGGCCAACATCAACATCGTGCTCGGGTTGCTGAACATGCTGCCGTTGCCACCACTCGACGGTGGCCATCTCGCGCAGCTGGGCATCGAGCGTGGCGTCAACGGCATCAGAGCGGTCCGGGGGAAGTCGACCGACTGGGAGCTCTCGCCGTCCGTGGTCACACCTGTCGCACTGGCGGTGCTGATGTTGCTGCTCGGATTCGCTGCGACGGCCTTCTACATCGACATCGTCAACCCGGCCTCGAGCTTGTTCCAGTAGCCGGGGGGTAGGCTTGGGGCCGACATCGACTCGTGAGTGAGGTCATAGTCCCGTGGGCGCTTCCCTGCCGTTGATCACCAAGACCGTCGAGCCCGAGGAGCGCGGGCACCTGCTCCCGCCCCCACGGCGGGCGAGCCGCCGCATCTATGTGGGCGAGGTGCCGGTGGGCGACGGCGCTCCCGTCAGCGTGCAGTCGATGACCACCACGCCGACGCACGACGTCAACGCGACGTTGCAGCAGATCGCGGCAATGCAGGCAGCGGGCGTGGACATCGTCCGCGTGGCGGTCCCACGCCAGGAGGACGCGGACGCGCTCGAGGCCCTGGCGGCGAAGTCACCCGTCCCGGTCGTCGCCGATATCCACTTCCAGTGGAAGTACGCGATGGCGGCGATCGAAGCGGGTTGTGCCGCGGTGCGCATCAATCCGGGCAACATCCGCAAGCACGAGAAGGTCAAGCTGATCGGCGACGCGGCGAAGCAGCGGGGCATCCCCATCCGCATCGGGGTCAACGGCGGCTCACTGGAGCAGGAGGTCATCGACCGCAATGGGGGAGTCACGCCCGAGGCCCTGGTGGAGTCCGCGCTGAACGAGGCCCGCCTGCTCGAGGAGGTCGACTTCCACGACACGAAGATCTCGGTCAAGCACTCGGATCCCTGGGTCATGATCCAGACCTACCGGTTGCTCGCGGAGCGCTGCGACTACCCGTTGCACCTGGGGGTGACGGAGGCGGGGCCGATGGGCACCGGCAGCATCAAGTCCGCGGTCGGGATCGGTGCCCTCCTCGCCGAGGGCATCGGCGACACCATACGGGTGTCCCTGTCGGCGGACCCCGTCGAGGAGGTGAAGGCGGGCGTCACCATCCTCGAGTCGCTCCATCAGCGCGAGCGCGGGCTCGACGTGGTCGCATGTCCCTCGTGCGCTCGCGCCGAGGTCGACGTCTACACCCTCGCCGAGGACGTCCAGAAGGGGCTCGAGGGCATCGACGTGCCGCTGCGCGTGGCGGTGATGGGATGCATCGTCAACGGCCCGGGCGAAGCTCGAGAGGCTGATATCGGGGTCGCGGCCGGCAAGGGCAAGGGGCAGATCATCAAGCGCGGCGAGGTCCTCTTCACCGTGCAGGAGTCAGACATCGTGGAGACCCTCGTGCACTTCGCCGAGGAGATGGCCGACGAGGTGCGCGCCGAGCGTGGCGAGGGCTCCCCGAGCGTCGTGGCCTGAGATGGCCTCCTCGGAGCTCGACGTCTGCGTCAGTGCGGCCCGTGAGGCGGGTGGCATCGCGCTCGACCACCGGGCCACGGGCGTGCGGGCGGAGTGGAAGGCCGCGCGAGACGTCGTCACCGCGGCGGATCGGGCGGCTGAGAGCCGCATCGCGGAGATCATCGCCGCGGCCTGGCCCGACGACCTCATCGTCGGTGAGGAGGGCGCCCCCGCCCCGGAGGCTGTGGTGGCCGGCCGACGTCGATGGTACGTGGACCCCATCGACGGGACGACCAACTACGTCAAGGGGCGCTCCTGGTTCGGTGTCTCGGTCGCCTTCTGCGACGTGGACGACCGCATCACCGCGGGTGCGGTCAACATGCCCGCGCTGGGGGACCTGTACGCGGCGGCGTCGGGCCACGGAGCCACCCGGAACGGCGAGCCGATTCGCTGCTCCGACGTGACGGACATCTCCGAGGCTCTCTGCTGCTCGGGCTTTCCCGGCGCAGCCTCGATGTCCGAGACGAGCGAGCGCAATATCGAGGTGTGGCGTCAGGTGCTGCGCGTCGCGCTCTCGGTACGCGCGACGGGAGCCATCGCCCCTGACTGGTGCACGGTGGCGGACGGGCAGTCGGAGGCGTCGTGGACGCTCCGCGCGGGGCGGTGGGACATCGCGGCGGGCATCCTCATCGCCCGCGAGGCCGGCGCGGTCGTGACCGACCTCGCGGGGGCGGCGCTGGAGGGCCCTGCCAATGCGGGCATCGCCGCGGCGCCGGGTATCCACCCGACGTTGCTGAGTATCGTCCGCGACGCGATCGTCGGTGACTCGTCCATTGTGAGGTCGCCGGACGGGAGGTGACTTCGAGTTGGACCGCCGGGACGAGGCGGTGAAGGGCGAGCCGCACCCCGACCCGGACGAGTTCCACTCCGCGATGGTCGAGGAAGGGCGTCTGGAGCTCTCCTTCGAGCCGGGGCACGTGTACCCGACCGGCTAAGGACCCGTTGCCGGTTAGGTGCCTTCCTGCTACGTTGAACTGTTGGACGGCAGGGCCGTGAGGCCTCGCACGC
>SKQL01000043.1 GCA_007119035.1 Nitriliruptorales bacterium
CAGTGGGGCGTCGACCTCGCGCTCGAAACGGTCCTCGACCTGCAGTAGCCGCGGCTCTCCTCAACGCCCAGACGGCGTGCCGCGCCAAGGCCACGACGAGGGCTAAGGGCCTTCATCAGCACTGGTCGGCGTGACCGGACACGGCGCCCTGAACGGACAGCACCCGCCGGGTGGAGGAAGTCGACGAGGTCGGAGGAGTGCCCCGGGGGGGATTCGAACCCCCACGCCCGAAGGCACGGCATTTTGAGTGCCGCGTGTCTGCCTGTTCCACCACCGGGGCCTGCGCACCGGAGAGTCTAGCGCCGCGACGGCGACCCTCGGCACCGACCCGCGCGCGGGATTGACCCAGTGGAGAAGGGGTAATGGCGCCTACGCACAGTTGCGGGCGGTGCGCCCGAATGGATGAGGAAGGCCACAGGAGTTGCTCGTGTCCACATCCCAGGCCCTACGGGCGGGATCTGCCGTCGCGGAGCAAGCTGGCGACATGCTCCGCGACACCTTGTCCGTACTCGCGACCACGCGCGCTCACCTTCTCGTCTTCAGCCTGCCGTTCCTGTGGGCATGGAGCGAGGGTCTGCCGCTCGCCGGTCGCTTCGGCCTGCTCGTTGCGCACGGCGGCGCGCTGACAGGACTCGCGACGGCCAATAGCATCGACGACCAGGAGCGGGGCATCGAGCCGAGGCTCGGGGTGACCCGGGGATGGGAGGGTTGCCAGCCCGAGCTGGCACGTCAGCTGCCCGAGTTCCTCTTGCTGCTCAGCGTGGCGGGCCTGGCCTCGCTTTTCGCTGCCGCGGGGGACTGGCGTGTCGGCGCGAGCGTGCTCGTGCTCCTGATCGGGGGTTGGGGGTGGATGCGCCTGCCCCTCTCGGTGAAGTACCTCGTCCAACCCGAGCTCGCCGCGCCGATCGTGGCGCTCCTGGTGCCCTGGACGGTGCTGACGATCGCCACACCCGTCGCCGTTCCCGTGACCAGCGTGCTCGCGGGAGTGGCGGGGATGGCAACGCTGGTCCTCGCGGCCCACCTGCGGGATCGTGAGCTTGACCTCGCAGACGACGTCCCGACCTCAGCGACGACACGGCCCGAGCTCACGCGGCGATGGCTCAAGGTAACGGGCACCGTCGCCTCCATCGCAACCCTCGCGGGCCTGTACGTGCCACTGACCCTCCCCGAGGGCATCGGCCTGCTCGGGGCGCTCGGCATCCTTGTCGCGACCACACGCGACGACGCCCGGATGACCCTTCTCGTGCCGTCGTTCGCGCTCGCGGGGCTGTACTGGCTCTTCGGCTGACCGGGATCGCTCGATGGTGACCCAACCGCATCGCCCCGCACAGAATCGATCATGCGTGGCTGATAGCGTTGCCGAGGCGGGCCCACCTGCTACCAGGCCCAGAGCGGGCCTGAGAAGAGCGAAAGGTCGCCAGCCATGCTCATGACCGAGGGCAGAATGAGCCCGATCCCCGCACGCCGGGGTACATGATGCCTCGCTACGTCCGCAGCACACGGCTCCCCGTCCCCCGTTCGGAGGCCTTCGCGTGGCATGAGCGCCCCGGGGCCTTCGAGCGTCTGACTCCACCGTTCATGCCCACGGAGGTCGAGAGCGGCGCGGAGACGATCGAAGAGGGGGCGGAGGCGGTCCTGCGCCTCCTGCCGGGAGCAGGTCCCCGGAGCCCGCGCTGGCGTGCCCGGCACGTGCTCCACGACCCGCCGCGCGAGTTCGTGGACGAGCAGGTGAGCGGGCCGTTCGCGGAGTGGGTGCATCGCCACCGCTTCGAGGAGGACGGGGAGGACCGCAGCGTGCTCACCGACGACGTGTCCTACCGCCTGCCTGCCGGCACGCTGGGCACCGTGGCCGCTGGCGAGGCCGTGCGTCGCAGGCTCGACCGGATGTTCGCGTACCGACACCGCGTTACCGTCGCCGACCTTGCGGACCATGCCTCCGCCCGGGCACGGGGGGTCACCCCGATGAAGATCGCGGTCACGGGATCCTCCGGCCTCATCGGGGAGGCGCTGGTGGCCTTCCTGCGCACGGGCGGCCATGACGTCCATCGCGTCGTGCGCCGTCCACCGCGGCACGGGGAGATCGGGTGGCGGCCGGACGAGGGCCACATCGACGCCGCGGCATTGCGGCCCATGGATGCGGTCGTGCACCTCGCCGGTGAGCCGATCGCCTCCGGGCGCTGGAGCGAGGAGCAGAAGCGGAGGATCCTCGAGAGCCGCACGAAGGGCACCCGACTGCTCGCAGAGGCCATGGCCGGGCTCGACGACGGGCCGCGGGTCCTCGTCTCAGCCTCGGGTGTGAACTACTACGGCAGCCGCGGCGACGAGAGACTCACCGAGCGCTCCTCACCGGGTGACGACTTCCTGGCCGACGTGTGCCGGCAGTGGGAGGACGCGACGAGCCCGGCCGCCGACGCGGGCGTGCGGGTCGTCATCGTGCGCACGGGGATCGTCCAGAGCCCCCAGGAAGGCGCGCTGGCGAGGCAGTTGCCCTTCTTCCGCGCTGGGCTGGGCGGGCGCTTCGGCTCGGGCCGCCAGTGGGTGTGCTGGGTCTCCCTCGAGGACGTGGTCGGCATCTACCACCACGCGCTCACCACGGAGGCGCTTTCGGGCCCCGTCAACGCGACAGCCCCCGAGCCCGTCACGAACGCCGAGTACGCGAAGGTCCTCGGCCGGGTCCTCGGACGACCGGCGATCATGCCCATCCCGAGGCTCGGCCCGAAGATGGTCTTCGGGAAGATGGTGGACCCGCTGCTGTTCTCGAGCCTGCGGGTGCTGCCCGCACGGACCCTGGAGAGTGGCTACGTGTTCCGTCACCCCACGCTCGAGGGCGCTTTGCGCCACGTGCTCGGGCGCCCGACCGACACCCAACTCGAGCGGACACCGACCCCCTGATGATCGACGAGCCCGATGTCCTCGTGATCGGCGGTGGCCTCGCCGGCCTCGCCGCCGCGCATCACCTCGAGGGCGCTGGCGCGGATTGGGCGTTGCTGGAGGCGGGCGAGGCCCCCGGCGGACGGGTGCGCACGGACCACCTCGACGGGTTCGCGCTCGACCGGGGGTTCCAGGCTCTCCTCACCGCGTATCCCGAGGCCCGCGCGATGCTCGACTACTCTGCGCTCGACCTGCATGCCTTCGAGCCCGGCGCGCTCGTGTGGACACAGGATCGGCTCTCGCGGGTGAGCGACCCCGTGCGCGACCCGCGATCCGCGCTCGCCACCCTGCGTGCGCCCGTCGGCTCCCCGGCGGACAAGCTGCGGGTCGTGGCCCTGCGGCGCGCCGTACGCCGAGAGGACCCCTTCGAGGTGCCCGAGTCCACGACGGCGCAGGACCTCGAGGCGCTCGGTTTCTCACCCCGCATGGTCGAGCGCTTCTGGCGCCCGTTCCTCGCCGGGGTGCTGCTCGACCCCCAGCTCGGCACCTCGAACCGGATGTTCCGCTTCGTCCTCCGGATGTTCGCGGAGGGCGACACCGCCCTTCCCGCAGGGGGCATGCAGGCCATCCCCGACCAGCTCGCCTCGGCCCTTCCTGCGGAGCGCGTCCACTACGGAACCGCCGTCGCGGCCCTGACCGGCCGGGGCGTCACGCTCTCCGATGGGGACCGCTTGCGGGCGAACCGCGCGGTGATCGTCGCGACCGACGGCCCGGGGGCGGCGCACCTGCTAGACGACGTGAAGGACCCCGGCTCCAGAGCGACCACGACGGTGTACCTGGCGGCGGAGAAGCCTCCCGTGGAACGCAGATCGCTCGTCGTGGATGGTCAGTCGTCAGGACCGGTCAATCATCTGTGCGTGCCGAGCGAGATCGCACCCGGTTACGCGCCCGAGGGCGCCGCGCTCGTCTCCGCATCGGTGCTGGACGACCGGGGGCTCCCAGACGAGGCCCTGCTCGACGCGGTACGGACCCAGCTCCAGGGGTGGTTCGGGCCGGGAGTACGGGCGTGGCGGCACCTGCGGACGTACCGTGTGGCCCACGCGCAGCCCGACCAGTCACCGCCCGCGCTCGCCCAGCCTCAGCGTGAGGTGCGCATGGGAGGCGGGCGGTACGTGTGCGGCGACCACCGCGACAACGCCTCGATCCAGGGTGCCCTCGTATCCGGCCGCCGCAGCGCATCGGCCGTGCTCGCGGATCTCGACACGTGACCTCAGGGGGCCAGTGTGATGGATGAGGAGGACCCGGTCGCCCGCAACCGGTCGACGAGCCCCCGCCGGACACCCGGGCGGGAGCCGGTCGGTTGGGCGACCACGCGGCGCTGGATTCGCCTCACGGGTGCGGTGGTCGGTCTCGCCACCGCGGTCCTCGTCACGGTGCTCGTCATCGCCGCGGGTTGAGGGCAGGGCGACGCGCCGCCCAGGGGGTGGCGCGCTCGAGCTGCCCCGCGAGTCGGAGCAAAGTGGACTCGCCATCGGGAGGTCCGATGAACTGCATGCCCACCGGGAGTCCCCGTTCCGAGGTGCCCAGGGGGACGCTCATCGCAGGCTGGCCGGTGAGGTTGGCCAGCGGGGTCAGGCCGACGTAGTCGATGTTCGCGGCGAAGGTCGCGTCATGATCGAGCCCCTCGAGCTCGCCGATCCGGAGGGGGTCCCTCGTCAACGTGGGGCACGCCACCACGTCGACGCTCAGGGCGGCACGGACGATCGCGCGCGCGAGCAGCTGTGCCGAGGTGAGCGCCTTCAGGAGGTCGGGTGCGGTGTAGGACGCGCCTTCCTCGAACAGGAAGCGGTTGTACGGCTCGAGCCCATCAGGGTCCACCGGCAGCGCGGACACGCGAGCGGTCCACAGCGTGCGGAAGTCGCTGATCAGCTGCTCGGTCACCGGGAGATCGATCGGCTCGACCACGTGGCCGAGCCCGGTCAGGAGCTCCGCGGTCTCCTGGGCGACGTCGAGGGACTCCGCGCCGAAGGTGTGAAGCGGGGATGACAGCGCCAGGCCGACCCGCAGGGCAGGTGGATCCCCCCGGGCGTCCTTGGCGAACGGGCGGTCGGGCGGTGAGGCCCAGTTGGGGTCACCCGCCACATAGCCGTGCATCTCGTCGAGCATCGCCGCGGCGTCGCCCACGTCCCTGGTGATCAGCCCCACGGTGCTGAGGCCGCCGACCTGCTCACCGTACTGTGGCGCGTTCGAGATCCGTCCACGGGCGGGCTTGATCCCGAAGAGCCCGCAAGCGGATGCGGGGATGCGAACAGAGCCGCCGCCGTCGGAGGCGTGCGCGACGGGGATGAGGCCGGCAGCGACCGCAGCGCCCGCACCTCCCGAGGAGCCCCCCGGCGAACGGTCGAGGTCCCACGGGTTGCGCGCGGGGCCGAGGAGTGCGGACTCGGTGTAGGGCACGGTGCCGAACTCGCTCACGTTGGTCTTGCCGAGAAGGATGAAACCCGCGCTGCGGAGGCGGCCCACGCTCCACTCGTCGTAGTTGGGGACGAACTCCGCCATCGAGGCCGTGCCGAACGTCGTGCGCATCCCGTCGGTCACGTGCAGATCCTTGATCGCGGTCGGCACACCGAGGAACGGTGCCGCGTCCTCGGCCCCCGCACGATCCGCAGCCGCACTCGCCGCCTCGAGCGCACCCTCCGCATCGACGGTCACCATGCTCCCGAGCCGGGAGTCGAGCAGCTCGATCCTCGAGAGAGCCGTCTCCACCAACTCGACCGGCGAGATCTCGCGGCGTCGCACCATCGCGGCAAGCTCCCGGGCAGGACGGAACAGGACCTCGTCGTCGCTCACATCTCCCCTGTTCGAGCTCGGGCCGGCCTACGGTCGACCGTAGCCCCGGCGGCAGCCCTCGGCCAGGTCGGCGACGAGGGCCCGCACCGCCTTCGGTCCCCCTTCGGTGACCGCGTGCACCGCTGCCGAGCCCACGATCACCCCATCCGCGAAACCGGCGACCTCCCTGGCGTGGGCAGCGGTGGTGACCCCGATCCCCACGCACACGGGCCTCTCGGTCACCGCCCGAAGACGGCTGACCAGTGGCGCGGCCATCTCCGAGAGGGACTGACGCTTGCCGGTGACGCCCATGGTCGAGGTCGCGTACACGAAACCCGTCGATGCCTCCGCGGCCGCAGCGAGGCGGTCGTCGCTCGAGCTCGGCGAGGTGAAGAACACGGTACTCAAGCCGCTCTTCGCGGCGACGCTCCGCCACGGGCCGCCCTCCTCCGCGGGAAGGTCGGGCAGGATCGCACCGCACAGACCCGCGTCCGCCGCCGCGGAGGCGAACGCATCGAGCCGGTCGACCCCTCCGTAGTGCCAAGCGACGTTGTAGTACGTCATGACCAGCGCGGGGATCGGGACGCTTCCGGTGAGCTCCACGCACATCGCGAAGTCGTCGGCCGGCGTGTAGCCGTGATCCAGCGCCACCTGGTTGGCGGCCTGGATGGTGGGCCCGTCCATCAGAGGGTCCGAGTAGGGGAAGCCGACCTCCAGGACGTCCGCCCCGCCGTCGGCAGCGGCCTCGAGGCACTGACGGGACGTCACGAGGTCGGGATACCCGGCGGGGAGGTAGATGACGAGGGCCGCCCGGCCGTCGTCGTTGGCGGCCCGGATGCCCCGGGCGACCGCGTTGTCCGGTACGACACTCATCGATGGCCCGCCAGCTGGGCGAGGATGCGCTCGACCTCGTCCACGTCCTTGTCGCCCCGACCAGAGAGGTTCAGGACCACGATGCCCCCAGGGCCCAACTCGCTTGCGAGGCGCAGTGCGGGCACGACCGCGTGGGCGGGCTCCAGCGCGGGGATGATGCCCTCCAGCTCGCAGAGCAGCCTGAAGCCCTCGAGGGCCTCTGTGTCGGTCGCCGCCACGTACTCACCCCGCCCCGAGTCCCTGAGCCACGCGTGCTCGGGCCCCACCCCCGGGTAGTCGAGGCCGGCGGAGACCGAGTGCGTCGGACGCACCTGGCCGTACTCGTCCTGCAGAACGAACGAGCGGGCGCCGTGGAGGATGCCCTCGGTGCCGCCGGACAGTGTGGCGGCGTGGCGGGTTCCGTCGACGCCCTCGCCTCCCGCCTCGACCCCCACGAGGCGAACGTCGTCGTCCTCGATGAACGGGTGGAAGATGCCCATCGCGTTGGAGCCGCCACCCACGCACGCCACGACCGCGTCGGGCAGGCGCCCCTCGCGCTGGCGAACCTCGTCGCGAACCTCCTGGCCGATGACCTTCACGAACTCACGCACCATCAGCGGGAACGGGTGCGGACCGACGACCGAGCCGATCAGATAGTGCGTGGAGTCGACATTGGTCACCCAGTCACGCATGGCTTCGTTGATGGCGTCCTTGAGCGTGCGGGTGCCCGCGGTGACGGGCACCACCTCCGCGCCCATCAGCTCCATGCGCACGACGTTCAGGTGCTGACGGCGGGTGTCCTCCTCGCCCATGTAGATACGGCACTCCATCCCGAGCAGCGCAGCGATCGTGGCGGTCGCCACGCCGTGCTGGCCCGCGCCGGTCTCCGCGATCAGCCTCCGCTTGCCCATCCGCTCGGTGAGGAGCCCCTGCCCGAGGACGTTGCACAGCTTATGGCTGCCCGTGTGCGCGAGGTCCTCGCGCTTGAGGTAGATCCGGGCCCCTTCCCCCCGGTCGGTGAGGCGCTCGGCGAAGTACAACTTGGTCGGCCGTCCCCCGTAATCACGTCTGAGGTAGGCCATCCGCTCCACGAAGTCCGGGCTCGACCGGGCCTCCTCGAAGGCGCTGTCGAGCTCTGCGAGCGCGCCCATCAGCGCTTCGGGGACGAAACGCCCGCCGAAGCGCCCGTAGTGGCCCGGCGCGTTGATGGACGGGTCGGTGGCGGTCACGGCATGCTCCGAGTCGAGGGGATGGTCGCGGAGACCAGGCTACGCACCGCGGCCTCGGGGTCGTGGGCGGTGACGACATGCTCGCCTACCAGCACCGCGTCCGCTCCCGCCGCCGCGGCCCGGCGGACGTCGTCCGGTCCCGCCACACCGCTCTCAGCCACTGTCACCGCACCCGGCGGCAACGCGTCCACGCAGGCGGCGAAGCGTCCCGCGTCGACCGCCAGGGTCTCGAGGTCCCGCGCGTTGACCCCGACCACGGGGCGACGCGTGCGGCCCGACGCGCCGATGGCCTCCGACGCCCGCGCGGCCTCTGCCTCGTCGTGGACCTCCACGAGGGCCTCGAGGCCCGCGCGGTCCGCCTCATCGAGCAGCTCCCGTAGAGCAGGCGTGGACAGCGCGGCGACGATGAGCAGCAGCGCGGAGGCCCCCGCCCTCCGCGCCTCCCACACCTGGTAGGCGTCGACGATGAAGTCCTTGCGGATGACGGGTACGCTCACCGCCCCCGCCACCGCGTGGAGATCGGTGAGCGTCCCATGGAAATGCGCGGGCTCGGTCAGGACGCTGATCGCCGCGGCGCCACCGGCCTCGTAGGCGAGGGCGAGCGCGACGGGATCGGGCACCCAGGCCAGGTGACCCTTCGAGGGACTGGCCCGCTTGATCTCCGCCACGATCCCCACCCCTGGTGCGGCGAGGGCGTCGGAGAGGGATGAGGCGTCTTGCGTCCCCCCGTTGACGAGCGCTCCGAAGGGCGTCAAGCGGCTGGCCTCCGCGACGCGCTCAGCGGCCTCCGCGCACGCACGGGAGAGAAAGCTCATCCGGCCACCACCCGCTCCAGTCTCTCGGTCACAGACAGATAGTAAGGGCCGCCGCTCACATCGGCCCAAAGTCGGCGAGGCTTACGATGCTCTGGTCGGACAGCGCGTCGAGCACCACACCCTCGCGCAGTCCCCAATCGCATAGCTGCAGCTGCTCCATCCCCAAGACGTCCATGGCCGCGAGTAGCACGATGCCGCCCGCAGGCAGGATGTCAATGCGCGAGCCACTGACGCCGGGGAGGTTGAGGCGCTCCGGGGCTGGGACGGTGAGGAGTCGCGCCAACGCGACCTCGAGCTGCGCGCGGGTGACCACCATCCCACGAACCCGTTCGGGCTCGATGCCCGCGGCCGTGGCGAGGCCGAGTCGCCCGAGGTCACGGATCGTGCCGGCGGTACCGGCTGCGGGGGGCATCCGGCTGCCGTCACCATACGTGCCGATGATTTCCCGAGCGACGTCCTGGACCTGGGCACGTGCCTCCGCGTGCAGCGTCGACCGCTCCGCGAGCCAGGGTGGGTCGTGGTCGAATCGGGTCGCGACGCGGGCCGCGCCGAGCGGCAACGACGCCCCCGACACGAACCGCCCTGCCCGGCCGTAGGCGATCTCGAGGCTTCCCCCACCGAGGTCGAACCCGATGAGCGGAGCGTCGTTGCGAAGGGCCGCGGCCATCCCCCTGAACGCTAGTGCCGCCTCCTCGAGACCGGCCAGAACCCGCACCTCCGCGCCGACTTCCGCCACGAGAGCCGTCCGCAGCTCGTGGCCGTCCTCCGCATGCCGGAGCGCGTCGGTCGCGACGACCGCGAGGGAGCCCGCGCCGCACTTGCGGGCGTGGGCGACGAGGTCGGATGCGGCCGCCAGCACCCGTCCGCGCACCTCCTCACCGAACCGGCCCTGACGAACGATCGGCTCGGCCAGCCGCAGCTTGACCTTCCGAGTGGCCTCGCGACGGATGTGCCCTCCCGGCAGCACCTCGGCAACGAGGAGATGGGCGGAGTTCGAGCCGAGGTCCAGCGCGGCCACGAGCTGTCTGCTCAACGGTCGTCCTCGCCGGGGTCTACGGCCACGCTCCACTCGTCTTCGGCGGCTGCCTCGTCTGTGTCGATGTCGAACCTGGGCCCGAGCTTTGGCCCACGTCGCCCCCGGAGCGCCACGACCCCTCCCGCGAGCGCGGCCAGGGCGCCCACCGCAGCGAAGCCGGGCGCGGGCGTGAGGCTCCCCGGCAGCTCCAAGGCCTGGATGGCTCCCGTCACGAGCGCGGCGATGCCCCACACGGAGGCGAGTGCGATGACGACGCCGACGACGCGGCGCGTACGCGCACCGGGCACCGCGAGGAGCACCCCCGCGACCGCGACCGCGATCCCCAGGGGCAACGGCGCGGCGGAGAGCTCTACGCCGCGTGTGGCCACCGTGTCGGCGACCTCCGCGTCCCCGATGTCACGCACGAGGGTCTCCGTCACCCACACCGCCGTGCTGGCCCCCGCGAGCGTGAGACCACCGACCACGCTGAGCGCGACCGCCGCGGCCGCGCCACCTCTCTCATCCATGGGCCGCCCCTTGCGGTCTGCCTTCCGCGAGCATGACCTCCGCGGAGCGCACCGCAGCGAGGAGCGCCATCGCCTTGTTCCGCGTCTCCTCGTACTCCAACTCGGGCACGCTGTCCGCGACCAGGCCGCCGCCGGCCTGGACGTACGCACGGCCTCCCGTGAACAACATGGTGCGGATCGCGATGCAGAGGTCCATGTCCCCCGTCAGGTTGAAGTAGCCGATCCCTCCTCCGTAGGGGCCGCGTCGTGTGGGCTCCAACGCGTCGATGATCTCCATCGCCCGCACCTTCGGCGCCCCGGAAAGGGTTCCCGCGGGAAAGGCCGCGCGCAGCACGTCCACCGCGCCCACGCCGCTGCGGACCGTGCCGCTCACCTCGGAGTGCAGATGCATGATGTGGGAGTAGCGCACGAGGGACATGAACTCGTTGACCTTGACCGAGCCGGGCTCGCAGACCCGACCGAGGTCGTTGCGGGCGAGGTCGACGAGCATCACGTGCTCCGCCCGCTCCTTGTCGTCGGCAAGCAGGGAGGACGCGAGGCTCGCATCCTCGGCGGCGTCCACCCCGCGCGGTCGGGATCCCGCGATGGGCCAGATCGTCGCGTCACCGCCGGCGAACTTCACGAGCGCCTCGGGCGAGGAGCCGACGATGTCGAGGTCGTCCCACGCGAAGAGGTACATGTAGGGCGAGGGGTTGATGACCCGCAGGACCCGGTAGACGGTGAATGGGTCGGCGTCCGTGTCGATCGCGAACCGTTGGGAGGGCACGACCTGGAAGATGTCTCCCGCGGCGATGTGCTCCTTCGCGGTGTCGACACGCTCGAGGAAGGCCTCGCGGCTCATGTTCGCCTCCGCCACGACGACCTTCTCCGCGGACGGGGGCGGGACGGGGCGGGCGTGCACGGGCGCCGCGAGGTGCTCGACGAGCGCCTCGCTCTCCGCGATCGCCTGGTCGTACGCGGCGGCGGGGTCCTCGCCCGCTACGACGTTGGAGACAACCACCAGGCGCTGACGGAGGTGGTCGAACGCGACTAGTTGCCCCGGGAAGAGGAGCCGCGCCTCGTCGAGGCCGAGGTCGTCGGGGGGAGCGTCGGGGAGGCGTTCGATGAAGCGGACCACCTCCCAACCGAGGTAGCCCACCGCGCCACAGAACAATGGCGGGAGCCCCTCGAGGTCGGGGGCCCGGAACTCATCGAGAAGCGTCTCGAGGGTCGCGATGGGGTCTCCCGTCGCGGCGGCTTCCGCCGCACGAGGCGGCACCGCTCCCGTCAGCGTCACCAGCCCCTCGCGCGAGGACATCTCCAGGAAGGGCTTTCGGCC
>SKQL01000079.1 GCA_007119035.1 Nitriliruptorales bacterium
GGGCTCCCGGTCGGCATCGAGCGCGAGAGCACGTTCGCGCAGCAGGCGTTCACGTTGGCGCCCGACGAGGCCATCGTCTTGTACACCGACGGGGTCACCGAGGCGCGCTGCGGCGACGACCCGGGCGAGCTGTGGGGAGTGGAGCGTGCGATCGACGCACTCACGGAGCTCCACGGACATGACGCCCAGGGGTTGGCTGACGGATTGTGGGAAGCGGTGGAGCGATGGACGGCCGGGGGAACGCTGGATGACTGCGCGATCGTGGTCCTGCGTCGGAGCTAGCCCGACTATCGCGCGCAGCCGCGCACGACCTCGATGACCCAGTCCTGATCGGCTTTGCTGAGCGTGGAGCCGCTCGGAAGGCACAGGCCGTCGGCGAACAGGCGCTCTGCGACGGCGCCGCCCACAACCCCGTCACCGGCGAAGACGGGCTGCAGGTGCATCGGCTTCCACACGGGCCGCGCCTCGATGTCGGCGGCGGCCAGCGCGACGCGAACATCCTCGCGCGTCACGCCCAACGCGTCGGCGTCGATGGTCAGGCACGTGAGCCAACACGTCGGGATCCCGTAGTCGGCCTCCGGCATGAACTCGACCCCCGGTAGGTCATCGAGGCCTTCGCGGTACCGCCGGTTGATGAGTCTCCGCGCGGATACCTTGTCCGCCAGGCCGAGCAGCTGTGCTCGGCCGACCGCGGCGAGGAGGTTCGACAGCCGGTAGTTGTAGCCGACTTCCGAGTGCTCGTAGTGGGGGGCGGGGTCGCGGGCCTGCGTGGCGAGGAACCGCACCCGCTCGACGAGGCCCGTGTCGTCGGCTAGCAGCGCGCCGCCTCCCGACGTCGTGATGATCTTGTTGCCATTGAACGACAGGACCCCGATATCGGCCAGGGACCCGGCGGCTCGCCCGCGGTACGTCGCACCGAGTGCCTCCGCCGCGTCCTCGATCAAGGGGACGTCGTACTCCGCGCAGGCGCGCCCGATCCGGTCGTAATCGGCGCACTGGCCGTACAGATCCACGACGATCACCGCGGCGGGCAGTCTCCCGAGCCGCGCACGGTCGGCCAGGTCCTCCGCGAGCAGGTCGGCGTCGAGCTGCCAGGTGTCACGGGCGCTGTCGACGAACACGGGCCGGGCGCCCCGGTAGACGACCGCGTTGGCCGTTGCGGCGAATGTCAGCGTGGAGCACAGCACCTCGTCACCGGCGCCCACCCCTGAGAGCTGCAGGGCGAGGTGGAGTCCTGCGGTCCCGCTCGCGAGGGCGGCTGCGTGCGCGGTCCCGGTGCTGGTCGCGAGCTCGCGCTCGAACGCGTCGACGTCGGGACCAACCGGTGCGATCCAGCCGGAGTCGAACGCACGGATCAGCATCGACCGCTCGGCGTCGCCGACGTCGGGTGGGGACAGGAGGATGCGCGTCATGGTGCGCCGAATCGTAGCGGAGGGAAGGATTGGGTATCCCGGACACCATCCACTGCAGTAGCCTCTCCGCTGCCCCACCCGAAGGGTCTCTACGATGCCAACCTTCCCCACCCGGGACTGGATGCGGGAGTTCTGCGGCCATCTGGCCGTCCATCCCGACGCGAAGCAGGTCGCCGAGGCGCTCGACGGCGACTACCGCTTCGTCATCGACCCCGCCGGCCCCCTCGAGGAACGGCACAGCTACGACGTGCGGATCGCACCTGCCGAGGGCGCCGACGCCGGGAGGCCCGAGGTGCGTCTCCTCGACGGCGGCGACGGGGAGGTGCAACCCACGCTCGAGCTCATCGCGAACCACGACCGCTGGCGACAGCTCATCAAGGGCGAGCTCGATGTCGGGATGGCCCTCATGCTGCGTCGCGTGAAGGTGCGCGGTGACACGTCCCGGCTGATCGGCCGGCTCGGCAGCTCGAAGACCCTGATGGGTGCCCTCGGCCAGGTGCAGACCGAGTGGCTCGACGAGTAGCCTCCCCTACGGGTTAGGTGGAATTCGAGGAAAGTGGGAGAGAGATGCGGGTCTGCGTGCTCGGAGTGGGTCATGTGGGGCTGGTCTCCGCAGCCTGCTTCGCAGAGCTCGGCCATGATGTGATCGGCCTCGACGACGACGCACACAAGATCGCGTCACTGCAGAGCGGCGTCGTCCCCTTCTACGAGCCAGAGCTCCCCGAGCTCGTGGCCCGCCACATCAGCACGGGCAACATCACGTTCACAGGAAGCGCTGCGGAGGGGATCGCGGGAGCGGAGGTCGTCTTCATCTGCGTGGGCACCCCGCGCAAGGATGATGGCGCGCCGAACCTGTCCCACGTCCAGGCTGCGGCGGCGTCGGTCGCGAGCCACGCCACCGACTCCACCGTCGTGGTCGAGAAGTCGACGGTGCCCGTGCGCACCGGCGAGCGCATCCGCCAGGCGCTGAGCCTGCAGGGACAGGCCCGCGGTAGTGGGTTCGTCCATCATGTGGTGTCCAATCCCGAGTTCCTGCGGGAGGGCTCGGCGGTGAGGGACACGCTGTACCCGGACCGGGTTGTCGTGGGGGCGGACTCCGATCGGGGGCACGCGGTCATGCGCGAGCTCTATGAGCCGCTGCTGGCCCGACACGACTGCCCCTACGTCGCCACCGACGTCCGCACCGCCGAGCTGATCAAGCACGCCTCCAACGCGTTTCTCGCCACGAAGATCAGCTTCATCAACGCGATCGCGCGGATCTGCGAGCTCGCGGGCGCCGACGTTCACATCGTCGCCGATGCGATGGGTCACGACGCGCGCATCGGCCGGGCGTTCCTCAACGCGGGGCTCGGCTATGGGGGCTCGTGCTTCCCCAAGGACGTCGAGGCGTTCGTTCACATCGCCGCGGAGCTCGGCTACGACTTCGGGATGCTGCGCGAGACCCAGCGCATCAACATCCAGGCCAAGGCGTGGCCGTTGCAGCAACTCCGCCGGCTCGTCTGGAACCTCGCGGACAAGGAGATCGCGGTGCTCGGGGTGGCGTTCAAGCCCGGCACCGACGACGTCCGCGATGCCCCCGCGCTCGACGTGATCGACGACCTCATCGCCGAAGGTGCCGCAGTGCGGTTGCACGACCCCGTGGCACTCGACCACGTACGGGACCGCTTCCCCCAGGCGACGTTCTGCGACAAGGCCGAGGACGCGCTGCGCGGCGCACACGCGGTGGTGGTCTGCACGGAGTGGGACGAGTACCGCGCGATCTCGCCGACGCGGCTCGCGGAGTTGCTGACCTACCCCGTCGTCGTCGACGCGCGCCGGGCGTGGGATCCCTCGGCGCTCGAGGACGCGGGACTCACCGTCGCCGCGGTCGGCCAGCCCCAGGTCCCTGCCCCGGGGCTGTAGCCGCTACGCGCGGGCCCGGTCAGGGGCTCTGCTCACTGGTTGCCCCGGAGATGGCGAAGCGGCGGTACCCGGGCGGCACGAAGGAGCTCTGCCACGTCCTCCTTCGACCAGCCGCGCGCGAGCAGCGTGTGGGCCATTCGCGCGGGGCCGAGGTTGTGCCCGCACGTCGAGCAGAACGCCGGGTCCTGGTCGCCGTCGGGCAGGGCGGCACCGCAGAAGGGGCAGCTGCCCTCGCCGAGGGTGACTCCCGCATTGGCGGGCGCACCCGCATCCGATAGCCCGTCGAGGTAACCCTGCGCGTACTCCCAGTCGACGTACTCGTCGGGACGGGGATCGAACGCGGGCTCGTGCACGGGAGTCTCACCGGACTCGAGGAGCGCGGTGAGGTTGTGCTCGAGCATGTCCCATTCGTAGAAGTGCTCCTCCACGCAGTCGGCGCAGAAGAGGCTGACGCCCTTGAAGCCCTCGGGCTCGAATGCCTGGCGGAAGGCCGCGAGGTCCTCGAGGTCGCGACGGACGATCGCCGCCTCGTTGCGGTCGAGGCGAGCGGGTCGATGCTCGCCCTCGCCGAAGGCGTCCTCGTCGTCGTGGTCGTGGTCGTCACCGAATTCGTCCATCACCTCTACCATAACGGCTGCGGGCCCCTGCCTGCTGATACCCTGGCAGCAACACCGTAAGCGCACCCGGCGTCGGTGGCGTCGGGTGCGTCTTGCACACCGGATCCAGGGAGGCGGCATGGCCGAGATCGAGATCGGGATGGGCAAGTCGGGCCGGCGCGCCTACGGCTTGGACGACATCGCGATTGTGCCCTCGAGGCGTACGCGTGACCCCGAGGACGTCGACATCAGCTGGCAGATTGACGCGTACGAGTTCGAGCTGCCCGTGCTCGGCGCGGCCATGGACGGCGTGATCTCCCCCCGCACCGCCGTTGAGCTGGGCAACCTCGGGGGACTCGGTGTGCTCAACCTCGAGGGCCTCTGGACCCGCTACGAGGACCCGGAGGCGCTGCTCGAGGAGATCTCCACGCTTGACACCGCGGTCGCCACCGCGCGGATGCAGGAGATCTACAAGGAGCCCGTCAAGGAAGAGCTCATCGGTCGCCGCGTCACCGAGCTGCGGGAGTCGGGCATCACGGCTGCGGCGAGCCTTACCCCCCAGAAGGTCGAGCGCTGGCACGGCGTGGCCCTCGAGGCCGGGCTCGACATCCTCGTCATCCAAGGGACGGTCGTCTCCGCCGAGCACGTGTCGAGCTCGGGCGAGCCGTTGAACCTCAAGGAGTTCATCGCCCGCTACGACATCCCTGTGGTGGTCGGTGGGTGCGCGTCGTACTCGACGGCCCTCCACCTCATGCGCACCGGAGCGGCAGGGGTCCTGGTCGGCGTCGGGCCCGGCAACGCGTGCACGTCGCGGGGTGTGCTCGGCATCGGAGTCCCGCAGGCCACCGCGATCGCGGACGCGGCGGGTGCCCGGAGTCGGCATCTCGAGGAGACGGGGCGCTACGTGCACGTCATCGCCGACGGCGGCATGCGCACGGGCGGTGACATCGCGAAGGCCATTGCCTGCGGGGCGGACGCGGTGATGTTGGGCTCACCCCTCGCTCGTGCGTCCGAGGCCCCCGGGCGTGGCTACCACTGGGGCATGGCGACCTTCCACGCCGACCTTCCCCGGGGCGCGAGGGTGAGCGTCGAGCAGATCGGCTCGTTGCGCGAGATCCTCCTCGGTCCCGCTATCGAGAACGACGGGACGCGCAACCTCGCGGGCGCGCTCCGGACGTCGATGGCCACGACGGGCCACGCGACCATCAAGGAGTTCCAGCGCGCCGAGGTCATGGTGGCGCCGTCGTTGCAGACCGAGGGCAAGTTCTACCAGCAGCAGCAGGGCATCGGGATGGCCAAGCGGTGACCTACCCGGTCGCGTTCGCGCGCAGCCACGACACGGTCCGGCTGAGCCCTTCACCGAGCGGGGTGCTGGGTTTCCAGCCGAGCTCGGTAGTCGCAAGCGTGATGTCGGGACAGCGGACGGGGGGGTCGTCGGTGGGGCGCGGTAGGTAGCGCAGCCCAGGGTGGGTGCCCACGGCGTCCTGCACGGCCTCGGCGAGCTCGCGGATGGTGACCTCATGGGGGTTGCCCAGGTTGACGGGCCCGGGCTGGTCGCTGCGTAGGAGCCGGAGCAGTCCGTCGACCATGTCGTCGACGTAGCAAAGCGACCGGGTCTGGGAGCCGTCGCCGTGGACGGGCAGCGGCTGATCGTGGAGCGCGGCGTTGAGGAACGCGGGCACCGCACGGCCGTCGTCGGTGCGCAGGCGGGGCCCGTACGTGTTGAAGATCCGGGCGATGCGCACGTCGAGGTCGTGCTGGCGGTGGTACGCGAGGGTCATCGCTTCGGCGAAGCGCTTGGCCTCGTCGTAGACGCCGCGGGGGCCGGTGGGGTTGACGTTGCCCCAATAGGTCTCCGGCTGGGGATTGACGGTGGGGCTGCCGTAGACCTCGGAGGTCGAGGCGAGAAGGAACCGGGCCTCCTTGGCGCGCGCCAGGCCTAGGGCATTGTGCGTGCCGAGGGAGCCGACTTTGAGCGTCTGGATCGGCCAACGCAGGTAGTCCGCGGGCGACGCCGGCGACGCGAGGTGCAGCACGAAGTCGACACGCCCCTCGACTGCGATGAAATCGGTCACGTCACAGGTCTGCACACCGAAGCCGGGCGTTTCCCGCAGGTGCGCGACGTTGTTCGGCGTCCCCGTGAGGAAGTTGTCGAGAACGGTGACGCGGGCGCCCATGGCGACGAGTCGGTCGCAGAGGTGCGAACCGAGGAAGCCCGCGCCCCCGAGCACGACCGCGTGGGTATCAGCTAGTTCGCTCATGGGCCTCCGGGTGTCTCCTCGAGGGGCGACGATCGACGATCGATCCGGCTCCCCTCCTTCCCAACGCGCGTGGAGGGAACGCGTGATGGTGAGGCTGGCGGGCTCACTCCTCCAGGGCGGCCGAGAAGAGCCGGGCCGACTCCTCGTCGAGCCCGACCAGGCGGATCTCACTGACCGGCCCGGCGTGCTCGTTGAGCCAGCCGACCGATGCCCGCCCGATCACCGTGGCCGCCTCCTCGGGGGGATAGCCGAAGATCCCCGCGGAGATCGCCGGCATCGCCACCGAGGTGGCGCCCCGCTCTGCCGCGGCGTCGAGTGCGGCCCTCACCGCCTGGCGCAGCAGGCCCTCGTTGTCCTGGCGCTCGCGGTAGCGCGGGCCAACGACGTGGACGAGCATCCGGGCGGGCATGTCGCCGGCGGTGGTCACCGCTGCCTCCCCGGGGCCTACCGGGCCGTGGTCCGCGACCCATCCGTCCGACTCGGCCTGGACCGCTGGCCCACCCGCCTTGGCGAGAGCCGCGGCGACCCCGCCGCCGTGGGCCAGTCGCTCGTTGGCCGCGTTCACGACCGCGTCGGTCTCCTGGACGGTGAGATCGCCCGCGATCGCGCGTACCGCGCGGCCGTCGCGCTCCCAACGCCCGACCTCTGAGGTGGTCATCGTCGCCTCCTACGGCTCGTGGCGCCCTCCCAGGTGCCGGGTGAGGAACTCTTCCGCCGCTGCGTAGAAGCGCATGCGGTTCTCCGGCTTGGCGAAGCCGTGGCCCTCGTCCTCGAACAGGAGGTACTCGTGGTCTATACCCTTCTCCCGGAGCTCGGCCACGATCTGCTCGGACTCGGCCTGCTTCACACGCGGGTCGTTCGCCCCCTGCGCGATCAGAAGGGGGATGGAGATGCTCTCCACGCGCGACAGGGGGGAGCGCTCCCACATGAACTCGGGCTCGACCTCCGGATTGCCGACACGGGTGTGGAACTGGGCGATCATCGGCTCCCAGTACGGCGGGACGGACTCGATCAGCGTCTTGAGGTTCGATGGGCCCACGATGTCGACGGCGCACGCGAACCACTCCGGGGTGAACGTGGCCCCGACGAGCGCTGCGTAGCCGCCGTAGGACCCGCCGTAGATCGCTACGCGGTCCGGGTCCGCGTAGCCCTGCTCGACGCTCCACGCCACGGTGTCGAGCAGGTCGTCGTGCATCTTCGCGCCCCACTCGCGGTCGCCTGCCCCGAGGAAGGCCTTGCCGTACCCCGTGGAGCCGCGGAAGTTGACCTGGATCACGAGGTACCCGCGGTTGGCGAGCCACTGCACCTCCGGGTGGAAGCCCCACGTGTCACGGTGCCAGGGCCCTCCGTGGACGAGCAGGACCGACGGCAGGTCGGCGCGCTCGACGCCCGGGGGGGAGGTCAGGTAGCCGTGCATCTCGAGCCCGTCGCGTGCGGTCACGGTGAACGGCTCGGTCTGGGCGAGCTCGTAGCAGCCGAGCTCGGGGCGGTCCTCGAACAGGAACGTCGCCGAGCCCGACGCGCGGTCGTAGCGGTGGAAGCGGGTCGGGCCGTCGTCGCTCGTGTAGGCGACGATCCAGGTCTCGTCCGCGTCGTCATGACTGCCGACCGACAGGTCGCCCCGCTCGAGGGACTCGAGGCGGGCGATGTCGTCGGCGATCGAGTCGTCGAGCACCTCGTGGTGGACCCGCTCCCGGAGGAAGCTCACCGTCTGGACCTCGCGGGTGTCGGGGTGCAGGCGCACATCGGCGACGTCGTACTTCTCGTCGCCGGCGATGAGCGTCTCCTCACCTGTCGCGATGTCGAAGCGCACCAGGCGTCCCGCGTTCGCGCCGACGGAGCTCATCGCGATGAGCTCCCTGCCGTCGAGCGAGAACGCGACGGGCCCGGTGGCGAGGGCATCCTCCTGTCCGACATCGAGCAGGGTCCGCCAGTCGGCGTCCTCGTCGTCGCGCACCATGATCGACATCCCGCCGTCGGGCTGGGGTGAGATCCCGCCGCGGACGCGGAACTCCGCGTCGATCGTCATGTCCACGAAGCCGGGATTCGAGAAGACCTTGGTGAGCTCCCCGGTCGGTAGGTGCAGCCGGTACACGTCGTGCAGCTGGGGGTTGTCCCGGTTCAAGCCGACGAGGACGTCGTCGGGGAAGCGCTTGTCCAGGCCCACGACACGGGCCTGGACGTCCTCGAACGGGGTGAGGTCGCGATCCTCGCCGGTCTCGAAGTCGACCCCGTGGACGCGCCAGTTCTCGTCGCCGCCCTCGTCCTGCACGTACAGCAGATGGCGTCCGTCGTGCGCCCACGCCGCGGTGCGGATGCCCCGGTCCCGGTCGGCGGTGATCGCGCGCGCGCCACCGAGATCACGGTCGCCGATCCACACGTTGAGCACCCCCTCGTCGGGTGCGATCCAGGCGATTCGCTTGCCGTCCGGCGAGATTCTCGGGCCGGTGCGCTCCGGGTTGCCGAACAAAACGGAACGGGGGATCAATGGCACGTCAGTCATCGTTCGGTGAGCTCCATTCTGTGATCCGCTGTGGTTAGCGGAAAAGGTCCCTGATTCCCTCGATGATCCGGTCGACGAGCGCGTCGGTGTCCTCGTCGAGCTCCGGCATGTCGATGTCGATGTCGGGCCCCTCACCGTCGCCGTTGTCCGTCTCGGGGGGCTGCTCGGCGTCCTGCTCCGCCTCGCTGATCGCCTGCTCGCGCTCGTCGAGCTGCTGCTCGCGCTCATCGAGCGCCCGCTCGCGCCCGTCGAGCGCGACCTCGCGGTCGTCGAGCTCCTGCTGGCGTTCGCTGAGGTCGCTCGCCGCGTCGTCCAGGCCGGCTTGCAGGTCCTCGATCTGCTCGTCGCGTTGGGCGATCGTGTCCTCGAGGCCCTCGACCTCAGCCCGCACCCCGGCGAGCTCGGCCTCGAGCTCCGCGATCCGCGCCTCGTCGGCCGCAGCCGCATCCGCGTCCGTGCCGTCACCTCCGAACAGAGCGACGACGACCAGCGCGGCCACGAACCCGATGCCCAGGCTGATGAGGACCGTGAGCACCTGTCGCCAACGGTCGGGGCCCCGCGCGGGCGCGGGCTCCATGGGCTCGTCGAGCCGCTGGTCCGCCGGACGGCCGTAGTCGGCCTCTCCGGCGTAGGGGTCGTCGTAGGGGTCGTCGTAGGTGCTGTCGCCGACGGCGTCGAGGCGCCCGGTGGCATCCTGGTCGCCCGGGTCGTGGCCCGGGCGCCGGGTGGGGTCGCCGCCGGCACCGCGGGCCTCGTCGGGCCCCAACCGCCGGGTCTGGTCCCAACCATGGTCGTCGGACATGATCCCACCTCTTTCGACAGCGCTCGGACGACGTGCCCGCGCGTCTGGCACGAGGGTACCTGTGCGGATCCGATCCGCCTTGGTGCCCGCCCCTGCGGGCCGGAAGGCACGGTCGGGGTGCGCTACCGTGCGGGTCACGCAGCCTTTCGTCCCGGAGCATCGCCTTGAACAATACTGAGCCAGAGTTCGACACCGTCCTCGTCCTGGACTTCGGCGCCCAGTACGCGCAGGTCATCGCGCGGAGGGTGCGGGAGTGCAACGTCTACTCCGAGATCGTTCCCGGCGATGCGCCTGCTGAGGAGATCCTGCGTCGCAATCCGGTCGGCATCATCCTCTCCGGCGGCCCGAAGTCGGTGTACGCCGAGCACGCCCCACGCGTGGATCGCGCGGTCCTCGAGGCGGGTGTGCCGGTGCTCGGGATCTGCTACGGCCAGCAGCTCGTCGCACAGGAGCTCGGCGGTGAGGTCGCGCGGACCGGCGACGCGGAGTTCGGCCGCGCGGAGCTGACCGTCACCGAGGGCGGGCATCTCCTGAGCGGGCAGCCCAGCGAGCAGATCGTGTGGATGAGCCACAACGACGCGGTCGTCGCCCCGCCGCCGGGCGCGAGGGTGCTCGCGTCGTCACCGAGCTCGCCGGCTGCGGCGTTCGAGGATCACGAGCGGGGGCTGTACGGCGTGCAGTACCACCCGGAGGTGAGCCACACCGCTAGCGGGCTCGACGTGTTCCGCGCGTTTCTCGAGCGCACCGGGGCGCGCCCCACGTGGACCGCGCGCTCGGTGATCACCGCGAGCGTCGACGCGGTCCGCGCGCAGGTCGGCGACGGCAAGGTCCTGTGCGGGCTGTCCGGGGGCGTGGATTCCGCCGTCGCCGCCGCGCTCGTCCACGAGGCCGTCGGCGAGCAACTGACCTGCGTGTTCGTTGACCACGGGCTGATGCGCCACGACGAGGCCGCGCAGGTTCAGGAGGCGTTCGGGGCCCACTCGTCGGCCAAGCTCGTCACCGTCGACGCGGCGGACCGGTTCCTTGACAAGCTCGCCGGTGTCACCGACCCGGAGAGCAAGCGGAAGATCATCGGCACCGAGTTCATCCGCGTGTTCGAGGAGGCCGCCGCGGCGCACGCGGGCGATGCGGGCTTTCTCGTGCAGGGGACCCTCTACCCAGATGTGATCGAGTCGGGGCACGGCAACGCGGCCACGATCAAGAGCCACCACAACGTGGGCGGTTTGCCCGACGACATGCAGTTCGACCTCGTCGAGCCGCTCCGATGGCTGTTCAAGGACGAGGTGCGCCACGTGGGTGCGGAGCTCGGCCTGCCGTCGGGCATCGTGTGGCGGCAGCCGTTCCCCGGCCCGGGCCTCGCGGTGCGCATCATCGGGGACGTGACCGCCGAGCGGCTCGACCTACTCCGCGCAGCGGACCTCATCCTGCTCGAGGAGCTCCGACGGGCGGGCCTGGACCGGGCCGCGATCGCTGACGACGCGGTCACCGACGTCGACTACATCTGGCAGAGCTTCGCGGTGCTACCCGCGATCCGCTCGGTCGGCGTGCAGGGCGACGAGCGGACCTACGGCCATCCCATCATCCTGCGCGCGGTGACGTCGGAGGACGCGATGACCGCAGATTTCGCGCGCATCGACTACGACGTCCTCGAGCGGATCACCAATCGCATCATCAACGAGGTGCCGGGCATCAACCGGGTGGCCTACGACGTGACGTCCAAGCCCCCCGGCACCATCGAGTGGGAGTAGGCCGCCTTATAGGCCACCCTGTCCGCACGTTCGCCCCTTTTCATCCGATTCGTTCCGGAGGTTTGTAGAGAATTGCCGCCTCACGCGGCGATCTTCTACAAACCTCCGGAACGAATCGGATGAAAAGGGGCGAACGTGCGGACGGGGTGGCCTATGAGGCGGCTACTCCCACTCGATGGTGCCGGGGGGCTTGGACGTCA
>SKQL01000113.1 GCA_007119035.1 Nitriliruptorales bacterium
CGGACCCCGACGTGGTCGGTGGTCAAGCCCGTGTCCGCGGCACCCGAATCCCGGTCAGCGTCATCCTCGACTGCTTGGCAGCAGGCCTGAGCGAGGCTGAGATCCTGGGGCAATATCCGACCTTGACGGTCGAGGGCGTCCGCGCCGCTGCGGCCTACGGCGCCGCGCTCGCTCGTGAAGAGATCCACCCGCTGCCCGCGTGAAACTCAAGCTCGACGAGAACCTGCCTCACGATCTGGCCACGGCGCTCCTTGGCGACGGCCATGACGTCCACACGGTCGTCGATGAGCAGCTCGCCGGCGAGAGTGACCCGGTGGTCGTGGCGGCAGCAACGGATGAGGGCAGGCTCCTGCTCACCCTCGACCGCGGGATCGGTGACCTGCGGCGCTACCCACCAGGTAGCCATGCCGGAGTCCTCGTCCTTCGACCAGTTGCACAAGACCCGGACAGCATCCTGGACCTCATCCAGCGACTCGTGAGAACCCATCCGCTTGACGAACTCCGTGGCTGCGTGGTCGTTGTCGAGCCACGCAAGGTCAGGATCCGGCGACCCGACCAGGACGATCTCTCGTAATACCAGAGGATGCTCTAGATGAGATCCGGCGGTGGGCCGACCGCCGGGTACCGGAACACGCCCGAGACCAAGTTCGTCTCTAGATGGACGTCACCGACCGCGCCGTCACCATCCTCGAATGCCGCCCGCCGTGGCGGCCCGAGTACGGCCCGGTCTGGACCCGTCCCGATCCCACGGCTGCGCTACACGAGGTCCCGCAACCGAGGGTCTCTGTACTGGCGGGACCAGAACCTCAAGTTCCACGAGTACGAGCTTGCCGACCCCACGCCCGACACTCAGGACCTCCTCGACGATCGACCCGGACGCCACCAGCATCTTCTGGGGCTGAACCAGTTTCGAGCGGCCCACCAACCTTCAGGCGCCACCCGAAGTCACGGTGTCGCGCGGGTGGCGATGCTGTGCACACGTTCCCATCGGCCCAACTGTGCCTCGCCCGGGAGGGGCCTCGTGACAAGGGGCTGTGGTCTCGGTGATCGTTGGTTGACGTGCCACCGCGGCGATGGTCAGGTGACGGCAGGCGCCCGGATCATCACAGATATCGTCGGGCGGGTCGGACCGACCGTCGAGGTCTGTGATGACGCGGCTCACCGTACGCGCGCACATCGACTGGATCGCTGAGCAGCCAGCGACTGCGGTCCTCCTGGTCCGCGCCGCCCACGTCGCCGGACAGGTGGTGGGCGAGGAGGACCTGAAGGTCGACAACGCCGAGGTCGAGGACCCCGGACCGCGACCGCGCGGGGGCGCCCGCCCGCTGCGCCTGCATGCGCGTCCCGGTCCGGTCCGCCTGCGCTACGTGGCCAGCGTCGAGGTCGATGACGCTCCCCTCGACACCGACGTCACGCTGCCGACGTTGGGCGACCTCGATCTCGAGCTGCTGCCGTGGACGCTGCCGAGCCGCTACTGCCCCTCCGACGTGCTCGCGGCCACCGCCGAGCACCTGTTCGCCGACACGCCGCGCACCGGGGCGCTGCTCGAGCAGGTCCGCGGCTGGGTCGAGGCCAACGTCGCCTACGTGCCTGGCACGAGCGACGTGCATACCGCCGCGGACGAGACGATGCTGCGACGAACCGGCGTGTGCCGCGATCTGGCGCATCTGACCGCGGCGCTGCTGCGCGGCCTTGGCGTCCCGGCCCGCCTTGTCAGCGCCTACGCGCTCGACCTCGAACCGCAGGACTTCCACGCGGTTGTCGAGGCCCACGACGGGCGGGCATGGCGGCTGCTCGACGCGACCGGTCTCGCACCCGTCGGCACACTGGCCCGGATCGTCACCGGGCGTGACGCCGCCGAGATCGCCTGGGGCACCACCGAGGGCCCCCTCACGCTCGGCCGCCTCGAGGTCGCGGTCGCCCGCGCCTGAGTGCGGCGCCAAAGGGCATCAACAGCAACCCGCGCAGCGGGCATCGGAGCGCCGCCGCCCCGCAACACGGCGATGAACATCCACGTCACGAGGCGAGCGTGGGCAGCCCCAAGCGCCGGAGCGCTGTGGGCGGTGGCCCGCTGCCGCCTACCCGCCCATCGTCACATCGGGTCTCCCGGGAGGGTCTGCCCAGAGTTCGGTTGACAGCGGCTGTGCGGGTCATGCTGCTTCGGTCAGGTGGTTGTAGCCGATGACGGCTTCGAACTCGATGCCGGGTGGATGGGGGTCGACTGGCCGCTCGGGCGCGTCGGCCACGCGCTGACGTGGAAGTCACGGCCCAAGAGCCGAGCCGGCGAGCGGACGATGGCACTCGACCCGGCCGCCGACGAGAAGGCCGCGCACACGCTCGCGAGCGTGATCCTCGGCAGCGAGTGACGGCTCGCGTGTCCACGACGTGTCCACGGCCGGTAGCAACGGACGACGTTTCCGCAGGTCAGGAACCTTTTCCGGAGTCCTCGACGTAGAGGTAGTACTCCTGGTCGTCCTCCTCCCAGTCCATCTCGACGACGTCCTTGTTCACCGCCGCCTTGCAGAACTGGAGGAACCCGGAGTAGCCGAGGTCCTTCTCGGAGAAGTCGGGCTGCCGCTTGCGCAGCTGGTCCTTGAGCCCCGACAGGGGCGGGTCGCCGCCGAGCTCCTTCATCAACTCCGCGACGGTCGTGCGCAGCAGTTGGAACGCCGCGTCCTCGTCGCGCGGGGCCGACGGGAAGTCGACCTCGGGGTCCCCGGGTGCGCTGCCGTCGGTGAGGGTGATGACCTTCTGCTCCTCGAGGTGGCGCAGGAGCTCGCGGAAGCCGCGGAAGCCGTAGTCCTGCTCGCTGAAGGTCGGGTCCTTACGCAGCAGCGCCCGCTTGAGGTTGGAGGCCTGCACCGCACCCGCAGCGGTCGACTGGATCCCCGACAGGGTCCGGGTCACCAGCCGCTCCAGCTTGCGGAGGTCCTGCTTCTGGCTCGAGGCGGGGGTCGTCGCGGCGTCGCCGGTCGCGGCCTTGGTGGCCTTCTTCCCGCCCGACTTCTTCTTGGAGCGGCCGTGGCTGGCCTCCCCGGCC
>SKQL01000099.1 GCA_007119035.1 Nitriliruptorales bacterium
CGAAGGGCGAGTCGCTCAAGGACACCGCGCTCACCCTGCAGGCCATGGGCGTCGACCTCATCGTCATCCGCCACCCCGACTCCGGCGCGCCCCAGCAGCTGCCCCATTGGGTCGACGCGAAGATCCTCAACGCGGGCGACGGCACCCACCAGCACCCCACGCAGGCGCTGCTCGACCTGTTCACCATCCGGGAGCGCTTCGGTCGCATCGACGGCCTGCAGGTCACGATCGCGGGCGACGTGGTCCACTCGCGCGTGGCGCGCAGCATCTGCCAGGGCCTCGTCACCATGGGGGCGAAGGTCACCGTGGTCGGCCCGCCCACCCTGCTGCCCCCCGCGCTCGAGGAGTGGGGCGTGGCAGTCGCCCACGACATCGACCCGCTGCTCGCGGGGACCGACGTGTGCTACCTCCTCCGCGTGCAGCGCGAGCGCATGCACCAGCAGTTCTTCCCCTCGACCCGCGAGTACGCGCGCCTGTGGGGCCTCGACCGCGACCGCCTCCGCATGCTCAGGCCCGACGCGATCGTGATGCACCCCGGCCCGATGAACCGGGGCGTGGAGATCTCCGCGGACGCGGCGGACGCGGAGAACGCGGTCATCACCGACCAGGTGACCAACGGCATCGCGGTCCGCATGAGCTGCCTGTATCTCCTCCTCGGTGGCGAGGAGCTCCACGACGACCGAAAGGCCGCTGCCTCGTGAGCACCGCGATCGTGACCTTCACCGGCGCCCGGGTGGTCGACCCCGCCACGGGCACCGACCGCATCGCGAACGTCGTCGTCGACGGCGACCAGATCGCCGAGGTCGGCGACGAGAGCCGAGGGCTGCGCGTCGACGCGCACGGCCTCGTGTGCGCACCCGGGCTGGTCGACCTGCACGTCCACCTCCGCGAGCCCGGCGGCGAGGACGCGGAGACGATCGAGACCGGCACCCGCGCCGCCGCGCTCGGCGGGTTCACCGCGGTCTGCTCGATGGCGAACACCGACCCCGTGTGCGACCACGCGGGCGTGGTCGAGCAGGTTCTGCGCCTCGCGCGTGACGCGGGCAACTGCGACGTCTACCCCGTGGGCGCGATCACCCGCGGACTCGCGGGCGACGAGCTCGCGGAGCTCGGCTCGATGGCCGAGGTGGGTGTGCGCTGCTTCTCGGACGACGGCATCGGTGTCCAGTCCGCCCGGGTCATGCGCCGGGCGCTCTCGTACGCGAAGACGTGGGACGCGATCATCTGCAACCACGCGGAGGAGTCGACGCTCACCGACGGCGCGCAGATGAACGAGGGCGTGTACTCCTCCCGGCTCGGCCTGTCGGGCTGGCCCCACGAGGCGGAGGAGGTCATGGTCGCGCGTGACCTCATCCTCGCCCACGGGCTCGGCGCGCGGCTGCACGTCCCGCACGTGTCGACGGCGGGGACCGTCGGGCTGATCCGCAACGCCAAGCGCCTCGGCGTGCGGGTGACCGCGGAGGCCGCGCCGCACCACTTCATGCTGACCGACGACCTCGTGGCCTCGTACGACTCGGTCTTCAAGGTCAACCCGCCCCTGCGCACCCCCACCGACGTGTACGCGGTCCGCGACGGGCTCGCCGACGGGACGCTCGACGCGATCGCGACCGACCACGCCCCCCACCCTCCCGAGCAGAAGGAGCAGGCCTGGGGGCACGCGCCCTGCGGGATGATCGGCCTCGAGACCGCCCTCGCGGCGACGCTCACCGAGCTCGTGGGCCCGAGCGCACGGGCCCGTCCCGGCGACATCGACCCCGACGAGCCCGGCACCCTCACCCTCCTCGAGGCGATCGAGCGGCTTTCCACCGGCCCTGCCCGGGTCCGCGACATCGACGGCCACGGTGGCCCGATCGCGCCGGGCGCGCCCGCGAACCTCGTGCTCTTCGACCCTGCGGCCCGGTGGACGGTGGACGCGGCGAACCTGCACTCGCGGAGCCGCAACAGCCCGTTCCACGGGCGCACGCTGTCGGGGCGGGTCGTGCACACCCTGCTGCGTGGGCGCTTCACCTCCCGCGACGGGCGCCCCCAGCCCGCGGCGGAGCTCGTATGAGCGACTCAAGTAGCGAAAGCGGTAGTCGCCAGGGCATGAGCGACTCAAGTAGCGAAAGCGGTAGTCGCCAGGGCATGAGCGCCGAGGCCACCCGCGCCGCCCTGATCGTCCTCGAGGACGGCACCACGCTGTCGGGCACGGGATTCGGCGCGCCCGGGACCGCGTACGGCGAGGTCGTGTTCAACACCGCCATGACGGGCTACCAGGAGGTCCTCACCGATCCGAGCTACCACCGCCAGATCGTGGTGATGACGTCGTCGCATCAGGGAAACTATGGGCTCAACGCCTCGGACGCGGAGTCGAGCGGCATCCAGGTCGCGGGCTTCGTGGTGCGCGCCGCGAGCCGGATCGCGTCGAACCACCGGTCCCAGCAGACGCTGGCCGACGCGCTCGCGGCCGCGGGCGTGGTCGGCATCGAGGAGGTCGACACCCGCCTGCTGACCCGCCGGATCCGCGAGCGCGGGGCGCTACGCGGCGCGGTGTCGACGGAGACGGCCGACGCGGCGGCACTGCTCGCCGAGGTGCGACGTCAGCCGGGCATGGAGGGCGCGGAGCTCGCGAGCGAGGTCACCGCAACGCAGCGCTACGAGGTCGCGGCGTCGCCGGGCCCCGCCCGACGCCGGGTCGTGTGCATGGACTTCGGCCTCAAGCGCAACCAGGTGAAGCTGCTCGCCGCGTCGGGCTGCGACGTGGTCGTGGTGCCCTCCTCGACGTCGGCGGGGGACATCCTCGCCCTCGAGCCCGACGGGGTGTTCCTGTCGAACGGCCCCGGGGACCCTGCGGTCGTGCTCGACCCCATCCGGACCATCCGAGAGCTCCTCGGGCAGAGAGTGCCCGTGTTCGGGATCTGCCTCGGCCACCAGCTGCTCGCGCTCGCGCTCGGGGCGCGGACCTACAAGCTGCGCTTCGGCCACCACGGCGTGAACCACCC
>SKQL01000097.1 GCA_007119035.1 Nitriliruptorales bacterium
GTCGATCTCGACGACGTTGCCGAGCGGTCGCTTGCGCCAACGCCCGTAGTCCGCCACCCGGCCGAGGGCGGCTGCGGCGTCCTCAGGGAAGGTGAACGACGGGATATGCGCCTCACCGAGTTGATCCGGCACCCCTCGCTCGGACATGAAGACACTCAGCACGGGGATGTCGCTGGCGATCTCCTTCTGGGCCCTGCCCATCTCCGCTGCCACGTCCTCGGCGCGGGTGACCATCGGTGGGATGAAGATGACGAGCAAGGCGTCGATATGAGGATCCGTGGCGAGGACCCGAATGGCGCGACCGTAATCCTGCGCGCTCGCGGAGGCGACCATGTCGACGGGGTTGCGGATGCCGGCCTCCGCGGGCAGGAAGGTGGAGAGCTCATCGATCGTCTCACGGGCGAGCTCTGGTACCTCCAGGCCGTTGGATTCGCAGGCGTCCGCGGCAAGGATGCCCGGCCCGCCCCCGTTGGTCAGGATCCCGACACGATTGCCGAGGGGGGCGGGCTGGTTCGCGAGGACGCTAGCCACGCCGAACAGGTCCTCGAGGGTGTCGACCCTGATGACACCCGCCTGGCGGAACAGCGCGTCCACCGCGACATCGCCCGCCGCAAGGGCGCCGGTATGACTGGAGGCCGCGCGCTCGCCCGCACTCGAGCGACCGGACTTCACCGCGACGATCGGCTTCTTCCGACCCACACGCCGGGCGATCCGCCCGAACTTGCGTGGGTTCCCGAACGACTCCAGGTAGAGCAGGATGACGTCGGTGGCTTCGTCGGCCTCCCAGTACTGGATGAGATCGTTACCCGAGATGTCTGCCTTGTTCCCGACACTCGCGAACGACGACATGCCCATGCCCAGTCGTTCCGCGGCGCCGAGGATCGAAAGGCCGAGTGCGCCCGACTGGGACGAGAACGCGACGCGTCCCGGCGCGGGGAACACCCCGGAGAAGGTCGCGTTCATGCGCACGTCCTCCACGCCGTTGAGGACGCCCATGCAGTTGGGGCCCACCACGCGCATGCCGTGGTTACGGGCGCGGTCCATCACTTCCGCCTCGAGGCGGGCGCCCTCCTCGCCCGTCTCCGCGAAGCCGGCGGAGACGATCACGAGCGCGCGGATGCCCACCTCGCCGGCCTCGTCGACCACGGCTGGCACGAGATGGGCGGGGACGCACACCACCGCCATCTCGGGAACGGTCGGGCACGAGGTCAGGTCGCGGTAGGCGGCCACCGACTGCACGTGGGACGCCGACGGGTTGACGGGGTACACGGGGCCGTTGAAGCCCCCCGCGAGGAGATTGCGGAACACGAGCCCGCCTATGGACCCACGGTTGCGGCTCGCGCCCAGCACAGCTATCGACGCGGGTTGGAACACCGAATGCAACGCGGCGACCGATGCCTGCCGGTCCTGCTCGTCGGCGCTGCGCAGGAACGTCTCCGTGGGGGTCGAGCGGAACGACGTCTCGACCACGTGGCCGTGCTGGTCGAACGCAGGCTCGAAGCCCGCGTCGCGCATCACCCGGAGCATGCGCTCGTTCTCGCGGAGCACATCACCGACGAAGCGGCTCACACCGAGATCCTCCGCCGGCTCGGTCAGCGCGCGCAGGAGAACCGTGCCGATGCCCCGGCCTTGCTCCGCGTCCTCTACGAGCAGCGCGAACTCGGCCGCCTCGGGATCCTCCTCGAGCCGGTCGAAGCGGCTGACACCGAGGATCCGTCCCGCGCTCTCGGCCACGACCGCGAACCGCCGGTCATAGTCGACCTCGGTGAAGTACCGCATCTGCTCCGCGTCCATGGTCCGAGGAGCGAAGAAGCGCATCCGGATCGTCTCGGAGGACAGCCTGCTCCACATCTCGAGCATTGCGTCGAGGTCATCGGGTCGGATGGGGCGGATCAGGACGGTGCGCCCGTCCTTTAGCACAGCGTCGTAGGCGTACTGGTCCAGCTCGGTGGTTGCCATTGCGAACTCCTGCGGCGGCTTGGCGTCGACCGACGCGCACCGCGCTCCGTAGGTCTCGCCAGAGGCTACCCTCTCCGTTATGCTTCGACGTAAGCGGATGCCGGAGGACCTCGAGCCTGCGTGGACGGTGTTCCTCGAGCAGGCCGAGCGCGTCGAGACTGCGCGCCAGGCCCTCCTCAGGTGTCTTCCTGTCGGTCGTGTGGACCCCGCGCCCGTTCCCGTCGGCCTCGACCTCCTGCGCGATGAGCTGGAGGCGGTGGCCGCGGAGATGCCGTGCTGGAAGGTCGATGCGATGGCCGAGCAGTGGGTTGCCTGCGAGTCCGCGGTCGCAGAGGCGCTCGACAGGATCGAGCCCGCGCGGGTGGTCGCGGAGGAGTCCCAGGAGCTCGAGCACGTGGTCGTTTCCGTGTCCAAGATCGTGAGCGCCCTGGACGCCTGGCGGGAGGCGGAGCGGGGGTGGCTCTCCCTCCGCACGCGGTCGTGAGCCAAGCCTCAGGGCTCAGGTGGCCGGCGTAGGCGCTTCTTCTCGGACCGGTCGCGCTTGGCTCGAAGCCGTCGCTCCTTCGCGCGGCGCGGCACGGCCCTCCGTCGCCGGATCGGGCGGGGTCGGAGCGCGTCGTCGAGCAGGTGGGCGAATCGAGCCACCACAGCCTCGCGATTGCGGGTCTGCGAACGGTGCTCGCTCGCCTCGAGCAGCAACTCGCCGTCCGCGGTCATGCGGTGACCGAGCACCTCCCGCACACGCTCCTTCTGGGGCTCGCTCAACGCCTTGCTGCCGGTGACGTCGAAGCGCAACCGGACCTTGGTTGCCGTCGTGTTCACGTGCTGGCCACCGGGACCCCCTGAGCGCACGAAGGAGATGTCTATCTCCTCGGCGGGGATCCGCAGGTCGGGTCGCACTTCGATGGCGTCCATGGACCCTACCCTATGGCCGGATGCCCTCCACCGACTCCGAGATCCGTAGCCTCGCGCTGCCCGCGATGGCGGCGCTCGCCGCGGACCCGTTGCTGAGCCTCGTCGACACCGCGCTCGTCGGGCGCCTTGGTGCGGTGCCCCTTGCCGCGCTGGGCGTCAGCGCTGCGGTCTTCGGCCTCGTGTTCGTCGTGTGCAACTTCCTCACGTATGGCACGACCGCCGAGGTGGCCCGCATGCGTGGCGCGGGCGCGCCGGAGGAGGCTGCGCGCCACGCGCTGCAAGCCCTGTGGCTGGCGCTCGGCATCGGTGCCCTCATCACCGTGGTCCTGGTGTCCTTCGCGGGCCCCGTGCTGGCTGCCATGGGCGCGAGCGGCCCCGTCACCGGGCCCGCGCTCGACTACACCCGCGTGAGGGGGCTGGCCGCGGTCCCCGTCCTGGTGGTGATGGTCGGGCACGGCGCGTTCCGTGGCCTCAAGGACACGCGGACACCCCTGACGATCACGGTGCTGGCGAACGGTGGGAACGCGGCCTTGTCCTGGGTGCTGATACACGCCGCGGGACTGGGTGTGGTGGGCGCGGCGTACGGGACGTTGGTCGCGCAGGTGGCGGCGGCGACGGCGTTCCTCGTCCTCGGTCGTCGGGCGCTGGCGCCACCGGACCTCCGCGTCGAGCCGCAGGCGATGCGCCGTATCGTGCGAGTGTCCCGGGACCTGTTCCTGCGCACCCTGTCGCTCGTCTCCGCGTTGCTCGTGACCACGGCGGTGGCCGCGCGGATGGGGACGACGACGGTGGCTGCGCACCAGGTCGCGCGCGAGCTGTGGCTCATGATGACGCTCGTCCTCGACGGCTTCGCGATCGCCGGCCAGGCGATGGTCGGCACGGCGCTCGGCGCCGCGCGCCCCGAGGTGGCACGCCGGGTGGGTCGCAGGCTCATCGCGTGGGGCCTCGGGGCGGGGACGCTCGTCGGTGCCGGCTACCTTGCCCTCGCGGGCCTGCTCCCGCGGGTCTTCACCACCGACGAGGCGGTCCTAGCGGAGATCGCTTCGGTCTGGTTGCTGATCGCGTTGCTCCAACCCGTGGGCGGGGTGGTATTCGTCCTCGATGGCGTGCTGATGGGCGCGGCCGACTACCGCTTCCTGCTGTGGTCGACCGCTGGCGCCGCGCTGGTCGCACTGGTCCCCGTCTCGCTCGCCGCCCTCTGGCTCGGGTGGGGCCTCGTGGGCATCTGGGTCGGGATGGCCGCCATGATGCTGGTACGGCTCGCCACGATCCTCCGGCGCTTCGGCCAGGAGGGCTGGACCGGCCAGGTCAGCGCGGAGCAAGGCCGGCGATGACCGTGGGCGGGGGGCCGCGACTACCGGGCGAGGCGGTCCATCAGCCCCATCAGCTCCTCGGGGATGGGGTCCTGCTCCGTCCATGCGCGCGACAACGGCGTCCGCTCGACCCTCCCGCAGTGCTCACCGACCATCACCCTGTCCGCACCGTCGAGCAGTGCCCGTACCGCGGCGTCGCCGAGCTGGGAGCCGAGCACCCGGTCCCGCATGCTCGGTCGGCCTCCACGCTGGACGTGACCGAGGGTGGCCACGCGGTAGTCGATGTCGTCGAGGCGCTCCGCCACCCGCTCCGCCACCTCGTAGGCGCTGCCCGCATCGTCGCCCTCCGCGACGACGACCAGGCAGAACGTCTTGCCCATGGCGAACGCGGTCTGGACGTGCTCGCGGACGCGGGGGATGTCGGTCGGGTACTCGGGGACGAGCACATGGGTAGCGCCTCCCGCGAGCCCGCAGTACAAGCTGATCCACCCGCTCGCTCGGCCCATCACCTCGATGAAGAAGAGGCGCCCGTGGCTCGCCGCGGTATCCCTAAGCCGGTCGATCGACTCGAGGGCGGTGTTGACGGCGGTGTCGAACCCCAACGTGAAGTCGGTTCCGGACAGGTCGTTGTCGATGGTTCCGGGCACCCCCACGACCTTGATCCGTCCCTCGCGCGAGAGGGCGTCGGCGCCGCGCAGGGATCCGTCCCCACCGATCACCACGAGCCCGTCGACCTCCGCGAGGTCGAGGTGCTTGATCGCGCTCTGGCGCCCCTCGGTGGTGCGGAACAACGGTGAGCGTCCGGTGCCGAGTACCGTCCCGCCCGTGTGGAGGATCCCCGAGACCGCCCGTGCGTCCAGCGGCTCGAGATCGTTGTCGATGAGCCCGGCGAAGCCGGACCGCACCCCGACCGGCTCCACGCCCGCGGCATCCGCGGAGCGGGCGACCGCACGGATAGCGGCGTTCATCCCGGGGCTGTCGCCACCGCTGGTCAATACGGCAATTCGTCGCATAGTGAGAGAGACTACAGGCGTGCGGCCGCCTGGTCGGCCAGCCGTACGAGCCGTCGACCCGCCCTGCTCCGAACAGGGGGGCCGTGGCCGCAGGCGAGCACCGCGGGGTCGAGGCGGCTCAGCTCGGCCAGCGTCTTCGGCACCGCGTCCAGGTCGCTGATGAGGCTCGTCGGGCCGATTGAGAGCCGCCACAAGTTGTAGACCGCATCCCCCGCGAGCAAGGCCCCGTGCTCCGGCAGCCACAGCGCGCGGTGCCCCAGGGTGTGCCCCGGCGCGGCGATGACGTGCGCCCCGGGACAGGCAGGCTCTCCCGCGTCGAGTGCAGTGGCCGGTGTGGGCGCAGGTCGGGGCAGGCGTGGTTGCAGGAGTCGGCCGAGGTGGGTCCCGCGCCCGCTCCCGGGCGCTCGGCCATCTGCCACCACGGGCAGGTCCGCGCGGCCGGCCCGGACCTCGGGCTCGGCGGAGCTCGCGGCGAACCGGGCCGCGCTCCCCGCGTGCTCCCGGTGCCAGTGTGTGAGGAGCACTTCGTCGATACGGGTGGGATCGAAGCCGAGCATCCGGATGCTCCGCACGAGCCGTGGCCCGGAACGCGGGCCGCCCGTGTCGAGCAACAGCAGCCCGTCCGCGTCAGAGGAGCCGTCGCGCGCGATCAGGTAGGCGTTTACGAATGTCCCGGCCTCGATCCGCCAGACGCCGGGGACGAGCGGTTCGGTGCGGTTGTCCACCTACGCGGGGATCAGCTCGCCGAGGCGGTCGTTGAGCTCCGACAGATCCGTGACCGCGACTCCGCCCGCTGACTGCGCGGTGGCGGCGTCGACGCCCTGACCGCCGAAGGCCACGACCACGTCGGGATTGGCCTCGCGCGCGGTGGACACGATCCCCCCGTAGAGCCCCGCTTCGGTGTCGGAGTTGGTTACGGAGACACACACCACGAGCGGTGGGGCGCTCCGCAGGAAGGTGCCGAGGTCCTCGAGCGGAACATCGGCGCCCAGGTGCTCGACCTCGTAGCCCCCCGCCCTCAGGAAGTCCGCAACCATCTGCGTCGCCAACGAGTGGTGCTCCGCGGGAGGCGTAAGGGTGACCGCCGCGCCACGCCCGGGGCCGCGGCGTCGGAAGATGTCGCCGAGTCGCGCCATGATGCCGATGGTGATCTCCGTCGCGCGGTGCTCGACAGCCACGCACACGTCGCCGTCGGCCCATGCCTCGCCGATGCGGTGCAGCGCGGGCGTCAGCAGGTGCATGTAGACGTCCCCGGCGGGAGCGCCGTCTGCGACGACCTTGCGCACGAGCCCACCCGCCTCGACCGTCTCCCCGAGGAGGAGGTGCTCGTAGAACCGCTCGACGTGCAACGGCCAGTCCGTCCGCTGCCCCTCACGTGGCAGCGCGCTGTCGACGGTACGGTCGGTCATGAACGAGTCGAGGTCCGAGGCGCGAACCCTCAGGCGCCCTCCGGCCTTGAATGCGGCGAGCTCACCCCTGCGGACCCATCGATAGGCGGTCATGTAGTGGACCTTGAGCCTGTCGGCGGCCTCCTGGAGTGTGAGGAGCTCATCGCGCGGCAGGTCGTCGGCCACTTGCGTTAGGCCTCCACGGGCGCTCGTCGGCGTCGAGCCTCTCGCGTTCATGTGTGTCGCCCTTCACTTACCCCGCCATGCCGACATGGTAACTCCGTAAAGCGCCTGCTCGACCCGGAAGCCTTCCACGACTAACATTTGATAAAGAATGGGTGTGGCGCTTGCGACTCACCCGAACGGTGGGCAATCCCCGTCGTCGTCGAGCTCAGCGGGCGTACATGGCGGCTCGCCGCCCGCCAGCAGCAACACGACGTCGTCCATCAGCGCTCGTACCGCCTGTAGCCCGTTCCCGTCGAGCCCGCTGCCGAGGATCGCGAAGTGGTACCGCCGCCCGTCGGTCGCGATGACGTGACCGGTGAGGGCTCGGGTGTCACGCAGGGCACCGGTCTTGCCCGCCAACCGTCCCTCCGCCACGGTTCCGCGTAGCCGGCCCCGCAGCGTCCCCCGCTCTCCTGCGACGGCCATCAGTGGCTGCCACTCGTTCGCGTTCTCGGTGAACATCGTCCTGTCGAGCTCCGCGAGCAGGCTCGCGGGCAGGCGATCGTCGCGGGAGAGCCCCGAGCCGTCAGCGAGGACGATCTCCGTCCAATCGTGGTCGAGGTCTCCGAGGACCCGTCTCACGGTCGTCTCGCTGTCCGCCCAGGTCCCCTCGTTGCGGCCGGCCAGCGCCCCCAGGGTGCGGAAGAGGCCGTCGGCCATGTGGTTGTCGCTGGTCTGGACGACGTGCGCCAGCAGGTCGGCCAGCGGTGGGCTCTGGATGCGGGCGATCTCCCGGGCGGGTGCGCCCGCGCCGCCGACTGCAGGCTCGCCCGCCACCTTGATGTCACGATCCCCGAGGAGGTCGGTCATGACCGTCGCGGTGTGAAGCGCGGGGTCCTCCGCCACCTCGGCGTGAAGGTCGTCGCCGCGTTCGAGCAGGCGCCTACCCGCGTCGACCGTCAGCCCGCTGACCCGGGTGGCATCCAGGTTGGCGAAGTACCGGTCGACCCAGCCCTCCGCCACCGGCTCGTCGGCGAACAGCCGCGCATCGCCCCTGACCGCGCCGGTGATCTCACTTATGCCGTTGGCCTCGACCGCCGCGGCAAGGTCGTCGATGGGTGTGTGCGGTCGGGCGGGGTACACCTCCTGCGCGTACCTGGGGCTCGCGAGGGCGGGGTCGCCGCTGCCCACGAGCAGGAGATCCCCCGCGAGCACCCCGTCGGTGACCTCCCCGACCGCGTAGGCGCGGGTCACGTGCCGGTAGTCCGGTCCCAGCAGGCGGAGTGCCGCCGCCGCGGTGAGCAGCTTGTTCGTGGACGCAGGGGTCACGGGCAGGTCGGGGTCGCGAGAGACGACTTCGCGGCCGTGCTCGTCGATCACGATGACGGAGAGCTCCTGGACCTCCTCCAGGTCCTCGGACTCGAGCAGGGCCTCGAGGTGCGCTACGTGGTTCGCGGAGGCCTCGGGAAGCTGCGGGCCCGGATCCGCCTCCGGGGGATCCTCCTTGGGCTGGGGGGAGGTCGAGTCCAGTTGCGCCTCAGGGCCGTCCGCGGGCGGTGGGGCCGGCTCCTCGGTCGCGCTCGAAGGGGGCTCGGGGACGGCCTCGTCGAGGTCGGGCTGGGCGAGCAGCGTCCAGACCGCCAGCCAACCGATGGCGACGCCGACGATCAGCACGAACGCGGCGCTCAGAAGCCACCGAGCGCGGCTCACGCGGAGTCACGCCGCAGTGTGGCGACCACCTCGACATGGGCGGTGTGGGTGAACTGGTCGACGGGAACGGCCAACTCGAGGTGCCAACCATGCTCGGTCAGCACGCGCACGTCCCTGGCCAACGCGGCGGGGTCGCAGGAGACGTACACGATCGTCTCGCGGGCAAGCTCTGCGAGCACGGCGGTGAGGTCCCTGCCGGCACCCTGGCGCGGAGGGTCGAGCACGACGACGTCGTACCGGCGCCCCCGCTCCACCTGCTCCCGCACGAAGCCCTCGACGGGCTCGTGCTCCACGGTGGCGGGAAGGCCGGTGAGGTTGGCGCCAGCATCGACGGCCGCTATGGCGTGGCCCTCCACCGCCGTGACCTGCGCTCCCGTCCGGGCCAACGCGACGGAGAAGAGACCGACCCCCGCGTACAAGTCCATCACCGAGACCCCCGACCCCACATCGGCGGCCTCGAGGACGAGGCTGACGAGGGCGTCGGCTGCCGCGCGACTCGACTGGAAGAAGCTCGTCGCGGAGACCTGCAGATCCGCTCCCGCCACGCGCTCGGTCAACGTCGTGTCCCCACGGAGGTCGACGGGCCCGTCCGTGCCGACGAGGGCGACCGGGGTGTCGTTGTCGGGCAATGGCGGGATGCCCTCGGGGCCGGGCACGATCTCGATCATGCTCTTCGCCTGCGCGTCGCCGTGGACGACGACTTCGGCCACCCCCGCGAGATCATCGCCCGCAGCCTCCCGGGCCGCCTGCGCGGCCGGCTCGAGCAGGGGGCAGCGTGGCACGTGCTCGATGTCGTTGCGGCCCGCCCTCCGGTAGCCGAGGCGCCCCTGGCGATCCGGGCTCATCCGCGCGCGGTTGCGGTATCCGAGGCCGTCTTCCCCGTGGGGCCGGACGGTCGGTGCGACGGGCGGGTCGGTGAGTCTGCCGATGCGCTCCAGCTGCTCGAAGACCACCCGCCGGAGCAGCTCCGACTGGTGTCCGGTGGTGATGTGCTGGATGCGGCACCCGCCGCAGCGGTCGGGGCCGAAATGCGGGCATGGTGCCTCGGTCCGGTGCGGGGACGCTTCGAGGACCTCCATCGCCCGTCCACGGGCGAAGCGCTTCTTGCTCTCCGTGAGCTCGACGACCACGGTTTCGCCAGGTATGCCGTACGAGACGAAGCAGACCTTGCCGTCCGGCATCCGACCCACGGCGTCACCTCCGTGGGCGAATCCGTCGAGTGTCAGCGTGACGCGTTCGGGAGCCATCGTGGTGATGTTACCGGTGCACGCGATGGCGTCCGAGGAGCACGGCCCACTCCCTACCCGGCGTCACCGTGACCTCGAGCCCGCTGCTTCCGAGCGCGTGCGCGGCCTCGTCCGCGCGCTCGATGCTGACCCCGGACACGATGAGGTCGCCCTCCGGCGCCAGCAGGCGCGCGAGGTCAGGGGCGAGCACGGTCACGGTGGGCGTGTCGAGGTTGGCGACGACGACATCGAAGAGCCCGTGGACCGCGTCAGCCGAGCCTGTGCGAACGTCGATCTCCAAGCCGTTCGCGAGCGCGTTGGCGCGAGCGGTCATGACCGCCAGCTCGTCGACGTCGACACCCAGCACGTACGGCGCGCCCAGCCGCCTCGCGGCGAGGGCGAGAATGCCCGTCCCCGTTCCCACGTCGACCACGTGGGCGGCCGTGAGGTCGATGCTCTGCAGGGCCGCGAGACATCCCGTCGTGGTCTCGTGGTGACCGGTGCCGAACGCCTGGGCGGGCTCGATCACGAGCGCGCCCGGGACCTCGATCCAAGACGGCGTGATCGTGATCCGCCCGACTGTCACCGGTGCGATGCCCGCCTTCCATGCCGAGTTCCAGTCACGTTCCTCGATCGACTCCCACCGTCCCTCGAGCGGCAGGCCATCGACCCGGTCGGGGAAGTAGGCGGTGACCCGGCCGTCCTCCTCCACGAGGCCGAGGAGGCCCGCGTCCTCCAGTCGCTCGAGGTGGACATTGGCCTGCTCCAGATCGAGCTCCGTGCGGAGGGCCCACGTCATGCGCGCATCAGGCTCCCTCAGCGGAGCTCGCGACCTCGAACGTCCAAAGCGTCGAACCGGAAGCGGCGGGCCCCTCCGACGACGAGCGCGCGTGACCATGCTGGAACGCGGGTGACTCCGTCCAGGCGCGGAAGGCGTCCTCGGACCGCCATCGGGTGTAGACGAGGTACGCGTCCTGACCCTCGACCGGCCGCAACAGCTCGAAGGCCTCGAATCCCTCCATGGTCTCGATGTCCCCCGCGCGGCTCGCGAACCGCTCCTCGAGGGTCTCTGCCATGGTCGGTGGGACCTGTAGGACGTTGATTGCGACAAACGACATCTGCGCCTCCGGCTGCTATGGGCAATGCTGGGGCACATCGTGCCACTTGGAGCTGGGAGGTGAGTGTGGGGGATCCCGGAGAGTCACTGACGAATTCGCCCCGTTGCGTGCTCGCCGCGGCGGGGAGGCGCTGGCCGGTCGCGGCCGCAGCGCCGTTCTGGTCGGACGGTGCGGGGATCTGGGTGTCGGGCGTCCCGATCGCGGAGCTCGCGTCGGCATTGCGGGCGGACCCGCGGTGCGCGGTCACGGTTCTACCCGTGGAGGGTGGGACGGAGGCGGTGAGCATCACGGGCACTGCACGCGTGTACGGAGCGCACGATCCTCCGGGGCTACTCGCCCACGGACCCGCGATCGCGACCGCGCTGACCGCCCTCGCGCTCAAGCACGCACCGACGCTGGTCGACTATGCCCGCGACGTCCCCCGGCTGCCTCGCGGGCAGCTGCCCGAGGGGTTGGTCGTGGCCCGGGTCCTGCTCGACCACGTCGAGACCGTCCCCGCGCCCGTGACCGACGGCATGGGGCCGTCGCTCCCGAGCATCGTGCCGGCCGAAATCAGGCGGGGCCTCGCGGGGCGCCGCGACGTGCTCCTCGCGGTGGCCGACCCCGAGCCGCGGATCCTCGTCGCGTCGTGGACCACGGGGCTCGCCCTGAGCCCCTCGCCGCCTGACGGCACGAGGGCGACGGCGGTGGTGGACGGTGACCGCGTGGGAATGATCCTCCACGGCACCATCGCCGACAGCCACCTCGTGCCGGAGCACGCACGGTGGTGGAGGGGGCTCGCCGTCGAGGACGCCCGGGTGCCCGCCAGGCCGCCCGGCGGCATTGCGCTCCCTGATTGATGGGCACTCCGACGTGCGCGTACCGGGTCGATGCAGGCCTCATAGAGCTCCTCGACGCGCGATTGGGGCCGCCCCTCGACTCCTATGTCCGCGGCTGGCAGGTGTGGCTGGAGCCACATGGTCCGGACGGCGCGACGTTGGAATGGCGATTGCACCCGCCCGCGGGCTTTCGCATGCCCCGCGGCGTGAACCCCCACGACCTGTTCGAGGTCGTCCTCCAGGGCCTCTCGGCCGCGGAGCGTCCCGATTCGGACGCGTTCGCGGCCGGCAGGGAGCAGCGGAGCCTCCTCGAGATATGGGAGGTGCTGGAGGTGTTCCCGACGTTCGGCGACGACGTCGGTGGCCCGCAGGCGCTCGCCGAGGTCGCCACCGGTGTCCTGGGCCGTCACCCGGACGTGGCGGGGATGGCCGACCACGCAGGTCTCGGTGACCTGTACAAGGCGAAGGCCGGCGACTTCTCGGTCGGCGAGGCGTTGCTCGAGTCACTCGATGCGATACCTCCGGACCGCTAGGCTCGGTGCATGTCCACCGCGCCACCGACACCATCCGCACCATTGAACCGAGCCTTGGTGAACTCCGAGGCGGCACCGCTTGCCGATGCGCGGCTGGCGGTCACCGATGACGGGGTCGCGCGGGGGGATGGGGCCTTCGAGACCATCGGCGTGTGGGATGGTCGCCCGTTTCGGCTCGAGGACCACATCGCCCGGCTGCAGGAGTCGCTTCGGCGGATCCTGCTACCGCCTGCCGACGAGCGGGCCCTCGTCGCCGACGTCGAGCAGATCGTCGACGGGGTGACCGACGATGCTGCGCTGCGCTGTTACGTGACGGGATCCCAGACCCGGGTGGTAACGCTCTCCCCGCCACCCGACCGGGTCCTGCTCCGGCGACTTGCGGTGCAGCCCGCCCCGTGGATCCAACCGTCGAGGGACTACGGGCCCGCAGGTGCGAAGACCATGTCGTACGGGCCGAACATGACCGCGACACGGGCTGCCCAGCGCGCGGGGGCTGACGACGCCCTGCTCGTCTCCACCGACGGGATCGTGCTCGAGGGGCCCACGTTCTGTGTGCTCTGGGTCGTCGACGGCGTCGTCACCGCCGCTCCCGTGAGCCGGGGGATCGTCGATTCGATCAGTCGGCGCACGCTGTTGGAGCTGGCCGCGGCCGAGGGCCTCCCCACCCGGGAGGCCGAGGTGAAGCTCGCCGAAGTCCTCGGCGCCGACGAGGTCTTCGCCTGCTCGTCGGTGCGCATGCCGATGGCCGTCGAGCGCATCGAGGATCACTCGTTCGAGTCTCCGTCCCCCATCACACAGCGCCTGAGCTCTGCCCTCGAGGTTGCGCGTCGGGGGACAATGCCGCGCTGATCCGCTAGAAAGAGCCCTGCACCACCCACTTCCCCCCCAAGGAGCCCGCATGTCGTCAGCAGCTCTCCCGGCGCCCGTGTTGGCCGACCGCATACCGAAGTCGCTGGCCCGCGACGTGGGCCTCGTCATCGGGGTGGCGGCCCTTACCGCCGTCCTCGCGCAGATACGGCTTCCGCTGCCGTTCTCGCCCGTGCCCATCACCGGCCAGACGTTCGCGGTGCTTTTGGGGGCGGCGGCGTTGGGCCCCCTTCGGGGGTCCCTCGCCCAGGCCCTCTACTGGGTGGTCGGCCTTGCGGGCATCCCCGTGTTCACCGGCCTGGAGGGAGGCTGGGAGGTCGCCACGGGTGTGACCGGCGGGTACCTGCTCGGGTTCATCGTCGCGAGTGTGGTCGTCGGTGCCATGGCGCGCCGCGGCGTGGGTCGCAAGCCGGTGGGCATGACAGGCGCGTTCATCGCCGGCTCAGCGGTGATCTACGCCTTCGGGGTGCCCTGGCTCGCCTACGTGACCGGCATGACGCTCGCCCAGGCCCTATGGCAGGGGGTGGCGCTGTTCGTCGTCGGGGACGCGATCAAGGCGGTGCTCGCGGGCGCCACGATGCCCGCTGCCTGGCGGCTCGTCGACCGGTAGCCCTCAGGCCCTCCTTCTCCGACGGACCGATTCGAGGTCGGGTTTGGTGAGCCGCTCGCGCTTCAGCTCGCTGAAGTCCTCGAATCGGGCGAGCCACGCGACGTGGCGGAACAGCTCTACCGCGTCCTCGTCGCTTGGCACCCGGCTGATGACGGGCCCGAAGATGGTGGGCCCGTCGCCGCCGTCGAGGGCGATCGTCGGGACCCCGAAGCTGCGGGTGGTCTCGACCAGGGCCCGGTGCTGAGCGCTGACCCGCTCCCACGATCCATCGTCGGCCAGGGCCTTGTGGAGGAGCACCGCGTTCAGGCCTGCGTCCTCGAGCGCCGCCTCGATGGTGGCGGCCTCCTCTATCGCGGCGCCCTCCTCGTGCACCATGCGCCCGAGTGAGGCGTAGAAGTCGCCCGTCGCCGCGGAGCCGAGTTCCTCGTCGACCACCAGTGCGGTGCGCAGTGACGTGGCCGAGCGCGCGTGGCCCTTGCGCATCGACTCCCCCCTGCCCGCGTTGACGAGCTCCAGTGAGAAGAGCCCCCACGAGAGCTCGATCTCGCCGAGATCGCGGAGCCGGCGCACCCACCTGGAGGTCTGGTAGCACCATGGGCACACGGGGTCGAAGTAAAAGCGCACGTGCTCGCCCACGAGGAAGCTCCTAGCCTTTGCGGCGATGCCGACCAATGGTGGAACGTCGCTGGTGCCCATGCCATTCCGAAGGATCCGAAGGAGCCGCATTGACAGGGGACCCCAACCACGCGGCCATCGAACGGGCGGCGCTCGATGTCGCGAACGCGGGTTGGCTCGCGCAGGTGGCGGAGCTGGTGGCGCCGCGCCTCGATTCGGTGCGGTCCGACTGGCGTGACCTCCCTGACCGCGATGCCCTGCGCGCCGCGGTGTTCGGGCTCCTACTCGGCCTGCTCTCCGCACGGTATCACTCGTCGCGGGAGGCTTTGTCCCGGGTCGCGGAGGCGCACCCGAGCTTTCAGACGTTCCCCACGGGGCGCAAGCTCCCCACCCTCGAGAAGCTCGCCTCCTCCGAGCAACTCGCCACGGAGTGGATCGGGCCCCTCCTGGGCGTCGACGACCCGCACCGCCTGCGGCCGCTCTGCGCGTTCGGCGACGACTCCGCACACGAGCAGCCCCGCGGTGCGTAGACGTTCTCCCCCCGGCTCGGGTCAGCCCGGGGAGGCGGGGGAGGGGACGACGGGAGGGTGCATCTTGCCCCTGATGATCCCCACGCCCTTGGTGATGCTCGCGGCCACAGGCACGGCGAGGAAGGCGCCGAGCACCCCGAGCAGGATGCCACCCGCGGTCAGGGCGACGATCACGCCGAGTGGATGCAGCGCGGTGGCTTTGCCCAGGACGATCGGGGCGAGGATGTTGCTCTCGAGTTGTTGGACGACAACCACGACGGCGAGCACCGCGAGGGCGATGCCGAATCCCTGTGAGGCAAGCGCCACGAGCACGACGACCGCGCCCGTGACGTATGCGCCCACGATGGGGAAGAGCCCCCCGAAGAAGACGAGCACCGCGAGCGGTAGCACGAGCGGCACCCCGAGGACCGCGAGCCCGATGCCGATGAACACCGCGTCGACGAGCGCTACGAGCAACTGGCCTCGGAAGTAGTGCCCGAGGGTGGTCCAGACGGTTGCTCCGACCTCTCCCGCGGTCTCCTGCTGGCTGCGGGGGAACAACTTCCGCAGCCAGCCCGCGATTCGTTTGCCGTCCTTCAGGTAGAAGAAGAGCGCGATCAGACCGAGGAGGAGGCCAGCTACCAGCTCGGCGACCATGGACGCGATCCCGCCTGCCTGGTCCTGAAGGAGAGCGAGTCCTTCGTCCTGGGCGATCGCGAGGGCCTCAGGCAACGTGACCGGCGGCACCCAGCCGAAGATGCCCTCGTCGAACAGGACCTCCAGGGCGTCTATGCCCGCCTGTGTCTCGGACACGAGCCCCGGGATCTCCGCGGCCACCAGTGGAGCGAGGAGGCTGAAGGTGGCCGCGATGACCAGGAGGAACATGACAAGCGTGACGAGGGCTGCCAGCGCAGCGGGGAAGCCTCGCTGCTTGAGCCATCCGCTGAGCGGCGAGAGCAGCGCCGCGGGGAACATCGCGAGGACGAGCGGGATGGCGACGATGCTCAGACGGTCCGCGGCGACTACGAGCAGCGACCCGAGGGCCATGAAACCGAGAACGGCCCACGCGTAGGTCCCCGCGCGCACCCACCCGTTAGCCCAGGCGGAGGAGCCGACAGCGGTCGAGTGCGCGCTCTCGAGGGCGTCCTGGCCGTCGTGGCCGCGGCGTCTGCGCCGCGATTGAGGGCGGGTCTCCATCATGTGCCCGCACGTTAACCCATGCGGGCGGCAGCGGTTTGGAAGTGTGCCTGCAGTGCGGCCACGGTCGGCGCGACGTCGCGCGTGTCGGCCTGCTCCCTACACGAGTGCATGGACAGGATCGGGGCTCCCACATCGATGGTGGCGATGCCGAGCCGGGTCGCGGCCAGCGGCCCGATCGTCGACCCGCACGGCAGGTCCGCGCGGGAGACGAAGTACTGGGGTGAGACGCCGGCTTGCCGGCAGGCGGTCAGGAAGCCGGCGGTGGTCGCCGCGTCGGTGGCGTACGCCTGGTTGGCGTTGGCCTTGATCACCGGCCCGCTCCCGAGACGCGGGCGGTGGGAGGTCTCGTGACGGTCCGCGTAGTTCGGGTGGACCGCATGCGCGCAGTCCGCGGAGACGAGCATGGACCCGGCGAACGCTCGAGCGGGCGCCTGCGGATCGTCGTCGCCAGCCGCGGCCACGAGCCGTCGGAGGACGTCCTCGAGGAATGGCCCTCGCGCTCCCTCCGCGCTGCCGCTACCGACCTCCTCATGGTCGTTCGCGACGAGGACCTGCGTCGCGGCGGCGGGAGCGGCGTCCATCAGGGCCCCAAGCCCCGCATGGCAAGAGGCGAGGTTGTCGAGGCGTGGTGCCCGTATCGACGTCCCCGCGACCGCCGAGGGCTGGGTGTCGGTCAGCACGAGATCGTGGCCGAGGATGTCCGGGAGGGGGCAGCCCGCCTGCTCCGCCACCTGCTGCAGCACCGGTCTCTGGCCGTCATCCTCGGGGCCGTGGACAGGCAGAAGGTGGCGTTGGGGGTCCAGCTTCAAGCCATCCTCCCGCAGCTCGCGGAAGAGGTGGATGGCCAGTGAGGGGATCCGCAGCGGCGCACCGGGAAGGTGCACGAGGCGCATCTCCACACCATGGGCGGTCGGCACCGCCACGCGTCCCGCCACGGTCAGGTCACGGTCCAACCAAGTGTGCGCGAGCAGGCCACCGTACGGCTCGACGCCGAGGAGCCGATAGTGCTCCCTGCGGACGTCGGAGCTCGGGCGGACTCGCATCGTGGGCGAGTCCGTGTGCGCGCCGACCAGCCGATACCCCGCATCCGCGGGGCTCTCGCGACCCATGCGGAATGCGATGACCGAGCCACCGTCGCGGATGACGTAGCGACGGTCGCCCGGGGACAGCCGCCATGGTCTCCGCTCGTCGAGCGCCTGGAAGCCCGCGCCCTCGAGCCGGCGGGCCATCTCCGCGACCGCATGGAACGGGCTCGGGCCCGCGTCGACGAACGCGCAGAGGTCCTCCGCGAGCGACTCCGCCATGAGCTAGAGGTCCTGGAAGGCGGAGTCGAGCAGTTCTCGTTCCTCCAGCTCGTGGATCTTGCCGCTGCCCGTGGCAGGGCTCGGGCTCTCGAAGCGCGCGACGACCCGGAGCTCGTAGCCCTTGGTGTCGATGTGATGCAGCCGCATGTGCGCGAAGGGCCACGCCCCCATGTTCTCCGGCTCGTCCTGGACCCACCGGATGTCGGTGGCCCCGTAGCCCTCGAGAGCCTCCTCGATCTGCTCCTGGGGCCACGGGTAGAGCTGCTCGACGCGAAGGACGGCCACAGGGGCCTCCAGACGGTCCCGCTCGGCTATCAGGACATGGGCGATCCTGCCGCTCGAGAGCAGTACCCGCGCGACGTCGTCGGGCGCGCCCGGATCGCGGAGCGTCTCGCGGAAGTGGCCCTGCTCGAACTCCGCGGCGGCGCTGTTCGCAGTCTTCGCCCGGAGCATCCCCTTGGGGGTCAGCACGATCAGCGGCTTTCGCACCTGCCGGTGCATCTGGCGGCGCAGCAGGTGGAAGTACTGCGCCGCGGTCGTCGGTTGCGCGACCTGGATGTTGTCCTGGGCCGCGAGGATCAGGAAGCGCTCGAGGCGCGCCGACGAGTGCTCGGGGCCCTGCCCCTCATAGCCGTGGGGGAGGAGGAGCACCAACCCCGATGTCTGGTTCCACTTCGCCTCCGCCGCGACGAGGAACTGGTCGATGGTCACCTGGGCGCCGTTGATGAAGTCGCCGAACTGTGCCTCCCAGCAGACGAGCGCGTCCTTGCGTGACACCGAGTAGCCATACTCGAATCCGAGGGCGGCGAACTCCGAGAGCGGGGAGTCGTAGACCATGAACGGGGCCTGGTCCTCCGCGAGGTTGTCCAGCGGGACGTGGGTGGGCCCTCCTTCGTAGTCGTGCAGGACGCTGTGGCGCTGGCTGAACGTGCCGCGCCCGGAATCCTGCCCCGTCAGGCGCACCGGGGTGCCCTCGAGCGCGAGCGTGCCGAAGGCGAGGGACTCTCCCATAGCCCAGTCGATCTGATCGATCTCGAGCAGGTCCCGGCGCTTCTTGAGCTGGCGGCCGAGCTTGGGATGGACGACGAAGCCATCCGGCCACGACGTCACGCCCTGCACGACCCTCTCGAGCATCGCTCGGCTCGCGCCTGTCTCCACAGGTGGTAGCACGCCCGCGACCTTGGGTCGTTGCGGCTGCACCTCCTCGCTGCCGCCGGTGGCTGCGCGCGTCTCCTTGAGCGATCTCTCGAGCTTCGAGCGGAAGGCGTCCATCGACTCCTCCGCCTCCTCGAGGGTGATGTCACCCCGGTTGACGAGCTCCTCGGTGTAGAGCTTGCGCACACTGCGTCGCTGCTCGATCGCCTCGTACATCAGCGGCTGTGTGTAGCTCGGGTCGTCACCCTCGTTGTGGCCGTGACGGCGGTAGCAGATCATGTCGAGCACCACGTCCTTGGCGTAGCGCTGACGGAACTGGAACGCGAGGCGCATCACGCGGACGCAGGCTTCCGGGTCGTCGCCGTTCACACGGAAGATCGGCGCCTGGACCATCTTCGCGACGTCCGTGGCGTACTGGCTCGACCTGCTCTGGTGCGGCGCGGTCGTGAAGCCGAGCTGATTGTTGATGACGAGGTGGATCGTCCCCCCCGTCGCGTAGCCGTCGAGTTGGCTCAGCGCGAAGGTCTCCGCTACCACCCCCTGCCCCGCGAACGCGGCGTCACCGTGGAGGAGGATCGGCAGCACGGGCGTCTCGCTGCCGTGCTCCGCGCCCTTGCGGTCCATCAGCGCCCGGGCCATCCCCACGACCACCGGGTCGACGGCCTCGAGGTGACTCGGGTTGCTGGACAGCTCCACGTTGATCCGTACCCCCGAGGGGGAGCGATGGGCGCCCCGGCTGCCGACGTGGTACTTCACGTCGCCCGAGCCCTGGACGCTGTCGGGGTCGATGTCCCCCTCGAACTCGCGGAAGATCTTGTCATGCTCCTTGTGCAGGATGTTCGTGAGCACGTTGAGGCGACCCCGGTGGGCCATGCCCATGACCGCCTCGTCGATGCCCGCATCCGCTGCGGACGACAACAGGGTGTCGAGCATGGGGATCGCGGACTCCGCGCCCTCCAGGCCGAACCGCTTGTGCCCGATGTACTTGGTGTGGAGGAACTTCTCGAACGCCTCCGCGTCGTTGAGGCTCTCGAGGATGTGCTTCTGGTCCTCCATGGGAAGCGCAGGGTCCGCCCCCTCGAGGTGCTGTTGGATCCAGGCCTTCTGCTCGGGCTCCTGGATGTGCATGTACTCGACGCCGACGGTCCGGCAGTAGGCGTCGCGGAGGAGGCCGAGCATCGAGGAGAGCTGCATCCGCTCCTGCCCCGCGAGCCCGTCGGTGAGGAACTCGCGGTCGAGGTCCCAGATGGTGAGCCCGTAGGTGGCCGGATCGAGCTCCGGATGGACTTCCTGGAAGGTCTCGAAGAGAGGGTTGAGGTTGGCGATCAGATGCCCGCGCACGCGGTACTGGTTGATGAGGCGCTGGACCGCCATCTGCTTGCGGCCCTCGGAGTGGTGACCGTCGGGCAGGAGCCGGGTGTTCTCGTCGGTGTGCCAACGCACGGGCTCGTAGGGGATGCGCAGGCTCTGGAAGATCTGGTTGTAGAAGTCGTGTGAGCCGGTCAGCAGCTCGTGCACCGCCTTGAGGAATAGGCCGGACTCCGCGCCCTGGATCACCCGGTGATCGTAGGTGGAGGTGATGGTGATGATCTTGCCGACCCCCACCTCCGCCAGGGTCCTCGGGTCTGCGGCCTGGTACTCCGCCGGATAGTCGATCGCGCCCACCCCGACGATCACGGACTGGCCGTTCATGAGCCGTGGGACGCTGCCGACCGTGCCGACGGTGCCGGGATTGGTCAGCGTCGCGGTGGTGTCCTGGAACATCTCAGGGGAGAGCTCGTTGCTCTTGACCCGGCGGATGACCTCCTCGTACGCCTGGTAGAACTCCGCGAAGTCGAGCTCGTCGATGCGCTTGATGTTGGGGACGAGAAGGGTTCGCGAGCCGTCCTTGCGCTCGACGTCGACCGCGAGGCCGAGGTTCACCGGCCGCGCACGGCGCGCGTAGCGCTTGCCCTGCGCGTCCGCGTGGAATGTGGTGGTCATCGCGGGGACCTGCTGCATCGCCTGCACGACCGCCCAGCCGATGAGGTGGGTGAAGCTGATCTTGCCGCCGCGGGTGCGCCGGAGCTGGTTGTTGATGATCCGCCGGTTGACCTCGAGCAGCTTCGCGGGGATCTCGCGGATCGACGTCGCGGTGGGGACGTCGAGGCTGGCCTCCATGTTCTCCGCGATGGTCGCGGCGACCCCGCGGATCGGCTTCGCGTCTGCGGGCACGCCATCTTCCTTCTCGCCCCTGCCCTCCTCCTGGGCGCCGCTGCGCTCCGCGGTCGTCGAGGGTGCGTCGGGCCCGGCGCCGGCGCCCCGGTCACGCTCCTGCCCACGCTCCCGCCTGCCCGCGCTCGTGTCCCAGCCGGGCTTGTAGTCGGCGAAGAACTCCTTCCATGACTCCCCCACGGAGTCGGGGTCGGCGAGGTACTCACGGTACATCTCGTCGACCAGCCAGAAGTTCGTGCCGAACTGCTCTTTGTTCACCATCTACGGGTTCACCGCGCCTGTCGTGATCGATCGTCATGGCTCGCCGTCGCGCACCTCATCCGATGCTATCGGCCCCTCCGATACAGTCCTACCCCTCCCGGCGGACGCCCGCCCATCGGATCTCCCCATGTCCTCCACGCCTCCCGCCGGCGGCCGGCGGTACCCTCACGCCGATGAGCGACGACCGTAGCGACCCGGAGATCGGGGTCGGCCCCCACCCGGGGCCGTGGCCCGACGATGACCGGCTCGACGAGGCCCTGCTGGCCGAGGGTGATACCCGCAACGTCGTCGACGGGTACCGCTACTGGCGGGTCGAGGCGATCGTCGCCGACCTCGACGCTCGCCGCCATCCCTTTCACGTCGCGATCGAGAACTTCCAGCACGACTTCAACATCGGCGCGGTGGTGCGCAACGCCAATGCCTTCCTTGCCGAGGAGGTCCATGTGGTCGGGCGTCGCCGCTGGAATCGGCGGGGCGCGATGGTCACCGACCGCTACGTGCATATGCGTCACCATGCCTCGGTGGACGAGCTCGCTGCCTGGGCCGCTCACGCGCACCTGCCCCTGTTGGGGATGGACAACCTGCCCGGGGCCTGCGACTTGCGCTCGGCGGAGTTGCCACGCGCCTGCGTGCTGCTCTTCGGCCAGGAGGGACCGGGGTTGTCACCCCGGGGTCGTGAGGTCGTCGACGCGGTCGTCTCCATCCCCCAGTTCGGCTCGACGAGGTCGATCAACGCCGGCGTCGCCTCGGGCATCGCGATGTACGAGTGGGTGCGCCGCCACGCCGCCCGCGGCTGACGCCGCGGCGTTGATCGGAGGACTCAGGAGGCCGCGGGCAGGTGGTCGACGATCTTGCCGTAGATGGACAGGGTGCGGGGACGCTCCGCCTGGACCTCGCCGTCCTCGGGCTCCGAGGGCCCACTCGACCCCCGCTTGCTGCCCCGTCCGCGAGGCGGACATCAGCCGAACGGAGTCGACGTGCGAGCCCTTCCTGACGCGCACCAGCCGGTAGCTCATGACGGCGTCTCCTTCCCCGAGGCGGTGATCCGGGTGCCATGCTCGCCCCGCAGGGCTGCGGGGACATGCTCCGCGGACGTGATGATCGCGATCCCCCCGCCGTGCTGGACGAACTCAGCACCGGCCCTGACCTTCGGCCCCATGCTCCCAGGGGGGAACTGGCCTTCGTCGAGGTGGGCCTGAGCCTCGTCCGCGGTCATCTCGTCTATGGAGCGCTCCTGTGGGGTGCCGTAGTCGAGCGCGACCTGGGCGACGGGGGCGATCAGCACGAGCGCGTCGGCGCCGAGCAGCGACGCGAGCCGCTCCGCGGCGAAGTCCTTGTCGATCACCGCGTCGATGGGGGCGAGGCGGCCATCGTCCTCCCTGATGACGGGGATACCGCCACCCCCCGCAGCGATGACGAGCGTGCCCGATCGGACGAGGTCCCTGATGATGTCCGCCTCGACAAGGGCCTGCGGCGCGGGGGATGGCACGTGCCTCCGGTACCCGCGGCCGGCATCCTCCGCGACGTGCCACGAGCGCTCGGAGGCGAGTCGCCGCGCCTCGTGCTCCTCGAAGAAGGGCCCGATGGGCTTGCTGGGCGCGGCGAACGCCGGGTCGTCGCGGTCCACGACCACGTGGGACACGAGGGCTGCGGCGGCGAGCCCCGAGACATTGCGCAGCGCGATGGTCAACAGGTGCCCGATCTCCCCCTGCGTCATCGCGCCCAGCGCGGACAACGGCTGCGGCGGGACCTGGCCTGCCGCCTCCTCCTGCTGGAAGGAGAGGTTGCCGACTTGCGGGCCGTTGCCGTGGGTGAGCGCCACGCGGTAGCCCTTGTCCACGACGGCCTTGACGATGCCCGCCATGTGCTCCGCGTTCGCGCGTTGGACCTCGACGGTGGGGCTCGCGTCGTCAGGGGCGATCGCGTTGCCGCCGAACGCCAGGACCACCGTGCCGGGGCCAGTCATCGTGGCCGGATCGCCAATCAGATGGCCTCAGCCTCCCTCTTGTCGGGATTGCGCCACCGATGCGGGCGATCGGTCCGGAAGTGCAGGGAGTCACCCCGGCGCAGGACGAATCCCTCGCCCGCGACCTCGACCTCGAGCCTTCCTTCGACCATGTGGATCAACTCCTCGCCCGGATGGAGAACCTCTACTCGCCCCCTATCGGGGCGCTCAACGAGCCGATCGCCCAGGCGGCGCAGGCGCTGCTGGCGAATCCACAGCGAGGAGGTCAGTGATGGCCAGGGTCGGGAGTTGGCTGCGCTAACTCGGAGGCCGAGCTCGTGGCCGCCGGCCAGGTGGACCTCGCCCGGAAGCACCTCGACCGTGAGGGGCCGTGCTCGCGCGGACGAGACCCGCGCGGGCTCGGAGCTCTTCTGGCGCCCAGGCCCCACCGGTGGGCGGCGCGCTTCACCACCCCGGCTGCACGGAGGAGGACGCGGCACTCGACATCGGGCGACAGCGCTCTCCTTTGCGCGTGGCGGAGAAGCCGCTTCCAGCTTCCCTACCTGGACTTCCGCGGGACCCCGATAGGGCTTCACGTCCGCAAGGTCGTCGAGCTCGAGCCGCCCCCGGCCATCAACACGGGCATCCTCCACGTTAGCGAGGGCCTCGGGCAGATCGGGGCAGGTGTGGCACGGGCGCTGCTGGAGTGCTTCAGGGAGGCGCTCCTCGCCCTCGACCGGGCACTCGACTGACCACGGCCGCCCCCGGTCGGGGGCGGCGTCACTCGAGGAGGGCGTCCACGTCCAACGGCCCGCCCTGCGAGGCGAACTCCGCCTCGACGGCTTCGCGCAGGGCCCGGTCGGCGAGGAAGTCCGCGGCGGTGAGCGCCAGGCCGGCCGCCCCGTCGAGCAGTCCCTCGTCGGCTCGCTCGGAGGAGGCCCACGTGGCGAATTCAGGCGTGTGTATCGTCACGTCAGGCGGGGCGATTGCTAGCGTGGGGTGGATCGCGGGTACCCGGACCGAGACGTTGCCCAGGTCCGTCGACCCCGTCATCTCCTCGGGCATGACCCCCGCGGGAAGCACCCGGCGGCCCCGCAGGCCCATGTTGGCCGCGTACCGGCCGGCCAGCGTGGTGTTGTGGCGCACGGGCAGGTAGACGGGGCAGGGATCCCACAGGGTCTCCAGCTGCGTTCCCGTGGCGAGCGCCGCCGCTTCGAAGACGCGGCGTGCCTGATCGGCGAGGACGCTCAGGGTGTGGGGTTGCGCGGAGCGCAGGTAGAACGTGGCCGCCGCGCGATCGGGGACGATGTTGGGTCGCTGGCCCCCGTCGGTGATCACCCCGTGCACGCGGTCGGTGGGCAGCATGTGCTGGCGTAGCTGGCTCATCCCGTTGTACGCGTGCACCACCGCGTCCAAGGCGTTGCGGCCGAGGAAGGGCATGACGGACGCGTGGGCGGAGATCCCGTGATAGACGATGGAGACCTGCCGAACCCCGATCCAGGGATGATCGGCGATGTCCACGCCCATCGGGTGCACCATGACGGCTGCGTCGACGTCGTCGAAGCCGCCCGCCCGGGCGATGTGCTCCTTGCCGCCCCCACCCTCCTCCGCGGGCGTGCCGATCAACTCGACGGAGCCTCCGAGCGCGTCGATCTCACTGCTGAGTGCGAGGAACGCGCCGAGGGCGGTGGCGCAGATCACGTTATGGCCGCAGGCATGGCCGATGCCGGGAAGGGCGTCGTACTCCGCGAGGACCGCTACCCGGGGACGCCCGGTGCCCACCCGCGCGCGGAACGCGGTCGGCAACCCGTAGGCGCCGACCTCCACGGTGTGGCCGTGGCGCTCGAGCAGGGCGGCTGCCGTCGCGGCCGACTTGTGCTCCTCGTAGCCGACCTCGGGATTGGCGTGGATCGTGTGCGAGAGCTCGACGAGGTCGTCGGACAGCGCCTGCACGCGTTCGCTGAGGGCCTCGCGCAGGGACGCCGACGCGCCCTCGTGGGGGGAGCCCAGCGGCGGCTGCTCCGCGAGGTCACGCTCGATCTGGGCGAACTGGTCCGCGAGCAATCCGGGGTAGGGACGCTCGGGCGGATCGTACGGGTCATGGGCGCTCATGGGCGCAAACAGTACCCGACGCGGGTCTCAGATGGCGCCGGCCTGCAACGCGATCCCGGCCAGGATGACGAGCACCGACATGGCGCGGAGCGGGAACTGGACGGCGCGGGCCGCCCGCAGGTCGTAGCGACTCACCGACATGCGGTGCGCGGCGGCGACGGTCAACAGCACCCCCGTCAACAGCACGAGTAGCTGCGCGAGGGCGACCGCGCCGGGAGCCGTGGGCTCGATCGGCGGGCCGCTCAGGTCGAAGAGCGCCCACCCCCGGGCGAAGGGATCGGCGAGGTCGGCGAGAACCGCTCGCGTGTCCACGAGCAGCGGACCGACGTGATGGGCTAGGGCCCAGCCCGCGACCAGCGGTATCAACGCGGGCACCAGGAAGTCCTTGGGCGTTGCCGCGCGTACCACCATCGACGCGAGTGCGATCGCGACAGCGAGCGCGAGGATCGTCACCCACGGGCTTCTCGGCAGCCCCAGCGCGGCCAGGCTCACGAGCCACCGCTCCGTCTCCGTCGCCGCATGCAGCAGCTCCCACCCGAGGATGACCGCGAGGAGGGCGCGGATGCCGGGCACCGGCGTGACGCGCGCCAGCGCCGACAGCGGGTTGCGCAGGCTCAGGTGGCCGTCCTCGTCGCGTGTGAGCGGCGCCATGCGCCCCAGCCAGGTGGAGTAGACCTCGAGCGCCTCACCACGCGCGAACCATCCGCGCCCGTAGCTCAGCCCCGCGAGGATCTGGACCGTCGAGTAGGCCAACAAGAGCACGAGGGTGGGCCGCGGGCTGACGAGCACCTCCGCGGCGACTGCCCAGATGCCGAGCGCGGCCACGCCCGGCCAGACACCCAGCCGATCGGGTAGCGGCGTGACGGCGCTCTCCCGAGGGTCTGTGAGACGGGTGAGCCAGCCCGTCAGGGTGCGGAAGGGACTCACCACGCCCCACACGGGGCCGAGGAGCACCGAGCCGAGCGCGACGAGACCCCAGACCACGATGAGCGCGAGCCTGGGCGCGGGGTTGCCCGTCACACGCTCGGTGCCGAACGCGGCGACGGCTAGCAGCCCGACGAACGCTGCGAGTACGAGGTATCGGGCGACAGCGCGCGTCGAGGGCGCGTCGAGGACGGTGCGTGCGAACCGCGGCAGGGGCTTGACAGAGGCTGCGGGCGCGGGCCCGCGGGAGCGCGCCGCCCGAGTGCTCAGCAGCCCGGCGAGGGCGGGAACGGTGCTGGCTGCGACCAACAGCACCACGGAGATCGGGATGCCGAGCGCTGTCAGGTCCCCCGCTCCGTGGGCGATTACGGTCATAGTGCCAACGGCCTCGGTCGGCGGGGCCCCCACGGTTCGGGGGCGCTCGTTCCGTCTCCGGGGATCCTAGTCGGCACGCCCGAGCACGTACTCCTGCAACGACGCGGCTTGGAGCTCGAGCTCGTCGATTCGGTGCTTTACCACGTCGCCGATCGAGACGATGCCCGCCAGGTGCCCGTCCTCGACCACGGGGATATGACGGATCCGTCGGTTCGTCATCTCCGCCATGACCTCGTCGATCGCCGCATTCGCCCGGCATGTCGTCACGTCGGTCGACATGATCTCTGTCACCGGACGATCGAGCAGCCGCTGACCGTGCGCGGCGAGGCCCCACACGACATCGCGCTCGCTCACGATGCCCTCGACACCCAGCCCGTCGGAATTGACCACGAGGGCTCCCACGCGCTTGTGCGCGAGACTCGTCACCGCCTCCCTCACAGTTGCCTCCGGGCGGACGGTGAGCACGTCCGTGCCCTTGCGGTTGAGGATCGTCGTGACCGACATACTGGCTGCCTCCCACTATATTTGATGCAGCGTGCCACGCATCGACGAGCACGTCTAGGTGCTCGTGCGGCAGGGACACAAGCGGCAGGGACACAAGGGGAAGCGGAGGCGGACGGGAATCGAACCCGCCAGGCCGACATGATCGGCCTCAACGGTTTTGAAGACCGCGGGGCCCACCAGGAACCCAGACGCCTCCCTGTCGTCGCGGGCCACTGTAACGGCTCGCAAGCCCGAGGGAGGCGAAGGGCTCATCAGTCGGGTGTCAGTGTCGCGGATCACGTTGCCCCGGTACGGTCGTATGAACGACGATGGATGCAGGAAGCCAGCGGAGGGTAGAGAAGCATCATGAGCCCATGGGACAGCATCTCCAGATGGATCAACACGGTCTTGCTGGTCATCGTCGGGGTCCTCGGCTTCGACACCCTCTTCCGCCTCCTCGAGGCCAACGAGGCGAACGTGATCGTGGGCTTCGCGCGCACCGTCGCGTCTGTCCTGCTCGCTCCCTTCCAAGGGATGTTCGACGAGCAGGAGTTCCTGCTCACCGCACTCATCGCGGTGCTCGGCTATGCGCTTCTGGCGGGCGTGTGCCTCGCGGTCCTGCGCAGTGTCCAGGCCTCCCGGCGTCGCAGCGTCGTCCGGCACACGGTCCCAGGCGATGCGGACGGCCCGTCCGCGCCGGGTGCCGACCACACGGAGGATCTGGGTGGAGGTCCCACCTCCCGTCAGGTCGAGGATGCCGACCGCGCCTGGCCGGGACGCACGGGTGGTGGCCCCAACGGACCCTGAGGCTCCGCTGGGTACTAGCCTGGGGTCATGGACACGCTCTTGCACTGGGTCGGCGAGCCACCCGCACTCCGCTCGCCATTGCTGCTCGTGGCTCTCGAGGGCTTCGTCGACGCGGGGGAGGTGGGCGAGACGGCCGCGGTCTTCCTGCGCAGGCGGTTCACGGCCGACAAGATCGCCGAGCTCGACGGTGACGCGTTCGTCGACTTCCGTGCCCGTCGCCCCACCACCGTGGTCGACAACGGTGTGGTGAGGCGGGTGGAGTGGCCGCGGATCGAGGTGTTCGCCGCCGAGCTCGACGGGGAGCGCGACGTCGTGCTGCTGACGGGGCCCGAGCCGGACATGCGGTGGCATGCGTTCAATGACGTGGTCGCGAGCCTCTGCCGCCAACTCGAGATACACCGGGTCATCACGTTGGGGGCGTATCCGGCCGCGACCCCGCATACGCGACCGGCCTCGGTGGCCCAGGCGGGCAACGTGGCGGATCATCAACCGGTCGACGACGTGCAGGGCATCGCCGGGTACACGGGCCCGATCGGAGCAGCCACCGCACTGCAGGGGGAGCTCGGCGACCGTGGGGTCCCTGTCCTCGGGTTGTGGGCCGAGGTCCCGCACTACATCTCCGCGTCGCCCAATCCCCCCGGCGTGCTCGCGATGGTGCGCCTGATCGTGGACCTGCTCGGCACCGAGGTGGACACCGCAGAGCTCGAGACCGCTGCCAAGCTCCATCGCGACCAGGTCGACGAAGCCGTCTCCGAGCACGAGGAGGCGGGAGAGATGATCGCGGGGCTCGAGGAGCTGTCCGACTCCGGAGCAGGGGAGGGCGATCTGCCCAGCGGAGACGACATCGCCCGTGAGATCGAGCGGTTCCTCCGCTCCGACGAGTAGCGGTCACCCGGGAGTCTCGCGGAGGTTGAGGAGCTTCACCTTGCCGTGTGCGACGAGCGTGGCTGTGCCGTCGGTCACCTCCACCTGCCACAGCTGGAGGCGGGAGCCGCGCTGCAAGGGGGTCGCCTCCGCGCGGAGCACACCATCGCGGACGGCTTTGAGGAAGTCCGTGTGGTTGCTTGTGCCCACCGCGATCCCCGAGCCCTCGAGCCAGAGGGTCGCGCCGGTGCTCGCGGCGCCTTCCACGAGTGCGCAGTACACGCCCCCGTGGACGATGCCGCCCGGTTGGTGCAGGGCCCGCGAGACCGGCAGCTCGACGACCGTGCGGTCAGGCCCCGCCTCCGTCACCCTGCTGCCGATCAATTCGTCGAACGCGCTCGTTGTCTCCACGGCTGGGTCCGATCACTGTGAGGCTCGTCCTCGGGCGCCACGAGGATAGGCGGAGGGAAGACTGCGCTTGCGCACGGCGTTGGGAGAGACGACAAGGAGTGATGGAACCGATGAGCACACCCGCAGACGCCACGACGTTCGGCACCGAGGTCCTCGAGCGCAGCAAGACCCAGTCGGTGGTCGTCGACTTCTGGGCCGAATGGTGCGGCCCCTGCCACCAACTGTCCCCGTTGATCGAGCGGGTAGCGAGGCGATACGAGGACGAGGTCGCGTTGGTCAAGGTCGACGTCGACGGCGCTCCCGAGCTCGCACGAAAGTACCGGGTGCAGGGCATCCCCGCGGTGAAGGCGTTCAAGGACGGGGCAGTCGTCTCCGAGTTCACGGGAGTCAAGCCCGAGCAGGCGATCGAGCAGTTCTTCGCCGCTCTCGCCCCGTCCGCTTCGGACCGGCTCGTGCGGCGGGCCCGAGACGCCGACGACCCGGAGCCCCTCCTGCGCGAGGCTCTCGAGGAGGAAGCCGACCACGAGCCCGCGACCCTGGCGCTGGCCGAGCTTCTGGCCGGGCGTGGCGAGGTGGAGCCCGCACTCGCGCTGCTGGACAAGATCCCCCAGAGCCGGGCTGCCGCCGCGTTGCGGTCGCGCCTGAACCTCGAGGGTGCGCGGGGTGCCGACGTGAGCGACCTGCGCGAGCGGGCCAGTGAAGGTGACGCCCACGCAAGGGTGGAGCTCGGGCGCGCCCTCGCCGCGCAGGGCTCCCACGAGGAGGCGCTCGACGAGCTGCTCGCCGCCGTATCCACACCTGCCGCACGGGAGGGCGCCCGCCAGGCGATCCTCGAGATCTTCGACGTGCTCGGCCCCGACCACGAGTTGGTGGCTCGTGCTCGGCCCCGCCTCGCTTCCGCCCTCTACTAGGGGGCACTGGCCCCGTTCGATCCCCGTGGGTGAATCGCGGACCTCCGGGCTTGGGTAGATTGGAATCCCGAGAGTCCTAGGAGGGCCCAATGACGCAGCCCAACGAGGCACAGCAAGCGCAGCTGGCTCAGGCGCAGATGAAGCAGCACGACGGAGGTGTGGAGATCGTCGGGGGAGACGGGGACAACCGTTCGTCGGTGACCGAGCCCACCAAGCTCATGCGCATCGCCATCATGCTCCGTGAGCTTCAGGAGGAAGTCCGGCGCGCGGGGCCCGATGAGGCGGGAAGGGATCGGCTCGCGGCGGTGCAGGAGCGCGCGCACCAGCAGATGTGCACCGTCCTGTCCGAGGACCTGCAGGAGGAGCTCGATCAGCTCATGCTGCCCCTCGACACCGATAACCCCACCGAGTCGGAGATCCGCCTCGCGCAGGCGCAGCTGATCGGGTGGCTCGAGGGTCTGTTCCAGGGCATCCAGGCCGCGGTGTTCAACCAGCAGCTGCAGGCTCGCCAGCAACTCGAGCAGATGCGCCAGCGTGGCCTACCACAGGGCATGCCCCAGCAAGGAGACCAACAACGGGGTGGCACCGGGCAGTACCTCTGAGACTTCCGTTTCCGCGCGCACCCGGCTATCGTGCTCCTGCACACGATGAGGAGGGACCATGGGTCGGGCTCGCCAGATATGGGACGGGTTCAGCGCCGCGCTGGCGAAGGGTGACGACGCGGCCATACGCGATCTGTACGGCGATGGGGCGGTCTATCTCGAACCGAACAACCCCCCGCACGAGGGGCACCTGCTCATCCAGGCCTACCTGAACTCGTGGATGCAGGCTCGCGAGAATCTCGAGGTGACGACGAATCGCATCCTCGAGAGCGATGATGGCACGCTGCTCGCCGTCGAGTGGTCGATCAGCTATGACGCGGGTGGTCGGCGGTGGCACAACCTGCCCCGTGCCAGTTGGATCGAGGTGTCCGGTGACTACA
>SKQL01000095.1 GCA_007119035.1 Nitriliruptorales bacterium
GCGCAATCGTCGTAGCACACGGTCTCGTCGGCCTCGTCCTGGGTGAAGAGGTACAACGTCATGCCCTCCTCGTCGACGAGGTGTGGGCCGAGGGGGCCGTCCGCCACGTCGACGGTGGCGCCGTCGGCGGCGGGATCTTCCGCCGGCTCCTCCTCGGCGTCATCCTCCGCGGCATCCTCGACGGCATCCTCGACGGCCTCCTCGCCGCAGGCGGCGACCGCGAGGGCGGCCACGAGGGCCAATAGCAGGCGGGTTATCCCGTTCAAGGCTGCCCCTCCCTGTTCCTCTGGTGTCGCACATGGATACGCAACAGGGGCGGGGAAAGGTTCACTCGAGTGCTGAGTTTCTCGCCGCCGGGCCGAATTCGGTGGCCCGCTCGCACGGAAAGGTGGGGCGATGAGGCCTTCGGTCACCGTATGGAACGAGAACCGCGTCGAGCACACGGTGGCGGCAGCCGCCGAGCACTACCCCGACGGGATCCACGCCGTCGTCCTCGACGCCCTCGCCGAGCATGGGTTACCTGCGGAGGCTGCGCTCCTGGACGATCCGGAACAGGGGTTGCCCGCGCATCGACTCGACCGCACGGAGGTCCTCGTATGGTGGGGTCACGAGGCGCACGACGAGGTCGACGACGCCGTAGCCGAGCGGGTCGCCGCACGCGTTCGCGGGGGCATGGGCCTCGTCGTGCTCCACTCCGGGCACCTGTCCAAGCCGTTCCTGCGGCTGCAGGGGACGAGTGGCGAGCTGCGCTGGCGCCATGGCGAGGTCGAGCGGCTGTGGGTGGTCGAGCCCAGCCACCCGATCGCGGAAGGGCTACCGGAGCTCATCACCCTGGACCCCGAGGAGATGTACGGTGAGCGCTTCGACGTGCCCGCACCACCATCCCGACATCCGGCGACTCGTCGCGAACGCAGTGCGGTGGGCCGGTCGTCTCAACCTCCCGCCTCGCGCTAGTACACCGCGCGCCCACCGCTGAGATCGAATGTGAACCCTGTGGTGAAGCTCGCCTCGGGGGAGACGATCCACGCGATCATCGCCGCCGCCTCATCGAGCGTGCCCGTGCGCCTCATGGGGATGCGGTCGGTCATGTACGTGACCTGCTCGTCGGGCATCGCATCGACCATCGCTGTGCGGATCACCGCGGGGGCGAGCGCGTTGACGGTCACGCCCGTCTGGGCGTACTCCTTGCCCTGGCTCTTCACCATCCCGATCACCCCCGCCTTCGTCGCGGAGTACGAGACCATGCCCGCGTTGCCTTCCTTGCCCGCGATCGAGGCCACATGGAGGATGCGCCCGTAGTCGTGCTCGAGCATGTGTGGCAGCACCGCACAGGACAGGAGGAAGGACCCCAGGAGGTTGATGCGGTAGACGAGGTCGAAGTCCGCCGGGTCGACCTCGTGGCTCTGGATCCCCGTCTGGCCGGTCGTTCCCGCGCAGTTGACCAGGCCGTGCAGCTGGCCGCGGTGCGACGTGACGGCACCGATCCCGTCCGCCACGCTGCGCTCATCGGTGACCTCGAGCTCGAGCGCGTCTGCGTCGCCTCCCGCCTCGCCGATCTCCGTGGCGGTCCGCTCCGCACCCACGACGTCGCGGTCGAGGCAGGTCACCGCAGCCCCACGCGCGGCGAGCAATCGTGCTGTGGCCCGGCCTATCCCGCTCGCCGCGCCAACGACCGCCATCGCTTGCCCTGCAACCTTGTCGTCCACCATTCGCCTCCATACTCGACCCTCGGCTGTACCCGGCCCGTCACCGCGGCGCGGACACCATACCGGACGGCCGCACCGCGCGTGCGGTCGGCGCTAGCATGCACGCCCCTCCTCCTTGACACCACTGCACAGGCGGTAGCGGACCCATGGAACCCGAGGCCTCATCGGCACGCATCACCGACGTCTCCACGCGGCTGGTCTCCGTGCCGTTCGACCGGCCGTTGGGGACCGCGGTCCTCTCCCTGCCCGCAATCGACACCGTCATCGTGGAGGTACGCACCGATGCGGGCGTCAAGGGCATCGGCTGGTGCTTCGCGGTCGGCACCCGACGGGCAAGGGCGCTCAAGGCGACCGCCGACGATCTCGGAGGGTTGCTAGTCGGCCACGACCCGTTCCACACCGGTGAGCTGTGGGAGCGGATGCGCGAGGCCGTGGCGCTGGTCGGCCGCCGGGGGATCGCCGCACTCGCGATGGCAGCGCTCGACACCGCCTGCTGGGACGTGGTGGGACGCTGCCTGGACCAGCCCCTGTACCGGCTCCTCGGGGCGGTGCGCCGCGAGGTTGAGGTCTACGCGAGCGGAGGGTTGTGGCTGGACCGGTCGCGCCAGGAGCTCGAGGCGGAGGCCGGCGGCTACATCTCCGACGGGTTCCACGCGGTGAAGCTGCGACTGGGCCTAGCCGACGAGGCCGAGGACCTCGAGCGCGTCCGCATCGTCCGTGAGGCCATCGGCCCCGACGCGACGCTGATGGTGGACGTCAACCAGGGCTGGTCGGTCAAGCAAGCCATCCGGATGGGCAAGCGGCTCGAGGAGCACGACGTCTTCTGGCTGGAGGAGCCCATCCCGCACGAGGACGTGGCGGGCACCGCCCAGGTCGCCGCAGCCGTGCCGATGAACCTGTGCACGGGCGAGAGCTACTTCCTCAAGGAGGACTTCCTCCACCTGCTGCGCGAGCGTGGGGCGGATATCTACATGCCCGACCTGATGCGGATGGGGGGCATCACCGAGTGGATGAAGGTCGCGCGCCTGTGCGAGGCCCACCGGGTGCCCGTCACGCCCCACCTGTTCACCGAGGCCAGCAGCCACCTGCTCGCCGCGTGCCCGAACGGCGTGTGGCAGGAGCACATGCCGTGGTGGGAGCCGCTGCTCACCGAGCCGGTGAAGGTGCGAGACGGCGTCATCCGCCTCACCGACCGCCCGGGGATCGGCGTCGACTTCGACGAGGCCGCCATCCGGCGCTTCGAGGTCGCGTGAGCAAGCCTTTAGCCTTCTGACCCGCTCCCCGCGAACTCGGAGCCCGCGCGCCCGAACGCGTAGAAGTATCCGTCCCGCGTGCCGACGTAGATGCGCCCGTCCCACACCGCGGGTGTGCTCTCGATGCACGCGCCGGTGTCGAGCGTGACGGTCCATTCCTCCACCGGGTCCCTCGGGTCGCTGACGTCGTAGCCGCGCAGGCCGCCCTCCTGGCACAGGGGGACGACGAGGGTGTCGTCGACCACCGCGGGCGATCCCCACTCGTGCCAGCCGATGTGCTCGCGGTGGAAGACCTCCCCCGTGGCGGTGTCCACTCCCAGCAGCTCACCAGGGTGGGTGGGCACGTACAGCACGTCGCCATGCAGGGCGGGGGTCGCCCATATCCCCCCGTCGTCACCCGAGGACGCGGGGGGCACGTCGACGCTCCACTGCAACGGATCCCCATCGGTGTAGGGATCGAGCTTGACGAGTTGGCCGACCTCCTCGGCCCGGGGGAGGAAGCGCTGGAGCTCGATGGCCACGTAGAGCATCCCCTCCTCGTCGATCGTGATGGTGGCGTCGGTGTCGTCCCCCGTCCAGTAGTCGAAGACCACCGGCGCGGTGCGCTCATCGCGGAGGTCGGTCACATCGAGCCCCACCACGCGGCCACCGGAGTTCGCGAAGTACACACGGCCCTCGAACAGCGCGACGGAGTTCTCGATGCTCACGTTGCGGTCACCGACCTTGTCGAACAGCTCGTCGGTGAAGCCGGGCTTCTCGAAGATGACCTCCGGATCGACGGTGACCCGGCCGTCCGCGTCGACGCTCCGATGAAGCTCCACCGCGTAGAACCAGCTGTCCTCGCCCCCCACGTACAGGATGTCGTCCACGATGGCGGGACTGCCGTCCCAGTCGTTGTTCCACACCCCCTCGGGATGGGCCTCGAGCGCCCACAGCTCGGTGGGCTCGTCCCGGTCGAGGGCGACCACCCGCAACTTGCCGTCCCGGGAGCCGGTGTAGAGGAGGGGGTATCCGTCGGGATCGAGGCTCTCCGTGCCCTTCACCATGTGATCGGTGTGAAACGGCGGGCGGGTGGCATCCCCCGAGTCCGCGTCGACGAAGTGCACCGCACCGTCGTAGGCGCCGAAGACCACCTCCGTCACACCGTCGGGGCGCTCCCATACGAGGGGCTGTCCCGTCCACCCCGTGCCGCACCACGTCGTGGTCTCCCCCGACCCGGAGGTCTCCACGGTGCACATCGGCTCGTCGGGGTACCGCCATACTCTCTCGGGCTCGTGCGGCACGGGGCCTCTGCCGTAGTACGTCCGCGTAGGGTTGCCCCGGAACGTGGTGAGCCCGGCGACCTCCCCGACCCTCTCACCCACGGTGCGGCGGTCCACGATCGGATGGGCGGGCTCGGCGGTTCCGTCCTCCTCGTCGGGTTCGTCAGCCCCGGCGGTGCCATCGACATTCGGCTCGGGGGCCGGACGCGGCTCGAGCACCGCCTCCGCCAAGCCGGGCACTTGCGCGAACGGCTCGTCAGCAGGTGGCTGCAAGCCGGGGAAGTGAGCGGTCACCCGAGGCGGCTCGGTGGTATCACGGTCCACCGACATGCCCGCCAACGCTCCCAACGTGAGGGTGGCGAGCAGGGCGGAGAACGTAAGCGCCCGCCAGCGAGGCTCAGGCCCGGCCGGTGCACGGCGGGGTCGGTCACCACGATCGTCGACGTCGGCCATGCCGCCCGGTTACCCGTGGCGTCGTGCCTCATACGTCCGGGATGCGCACTCTCGCTGCGCGAGGGGGGGACCTCGCGAGGGGGGGACCTATCGGGAAAGGCGCTGCACGAGCTCGGCCACCGATCCTTGGATGCGCTGTCCGATGACTCCCACATCGGGGACCATGTCCGCGTCGGCGTTGAGGCCCACGTGGACGGTGCTTCCGTAGCTGAACAGCGTGACGTTGAGCCCTGAGGTCTCGTGCACGGGCCCGATCGGATAGATCTCCTCCAGTCGCGCACCCGCGCAGTAGAGCCCCACCCGCGGACCCGGCACGTTCGACACCACGAGATTCCAGATCGGCCGGTGCCGGTCGGCCGCACGCGCCCGCGTGTAGAGGCGTGCGGCCAGGGAGAAGACCCCCGCGGGCGCGAGCTCAGCGACCTGCTGGATCGTCTCCGCGCCGAGCGCACCGTGCTGCTGCTTCGCGCTTGCGGTGCTCTCAGACACCGCGCGCAGCCGCTCCAATGGGTCGTCGAGGTGGGTCGGCAGGCCGACCAACATCGCCGATACCTGGTTGCCACCTCCCGTGCTGTCCACGTGGGTCGAGATGGGCACCATCGCGACAAGTGGGCTGTCGACCGGCTCGTCGTGCTCGTGGAGGTAGGCGCGCAGGGCCCCCGCGACGCCCGCAAGCAGGACGTCGTTCACCGTGGTGTCGAACGTGTTCTTGACGTCCTTCACCTCGTCGAGGGAAACCCGCGCGAACGCCACCCTCCGGCGGGGCCCGATCGCGCCGTTGAAGACCGTCACCGGCGCGGTGAACGGCGGGGGAGGTAGATCCACCCCCTGCCGATTGAGCCATAGCAACCCCGTGGCCGACTCGGTGAGCTGTCGTGCGACCCCCAGCGCCTTCCACGGACGCGACGCGAGGTGGCGCCCCGCATCGAGCAGCAGTCGTGTGCCGCTCGGTGCCTCCTCGGGCTCCCTGTCGCCTCCCGGTGGCGGGGGCTCGGGCTCCGGGGTCGTCTCGAGGATCGCGGCGAGGAGCTCCACGCCGGACACGCCGTCGACGACGGCGTGGTGGCTCTTCGTGCACAGGGCAACGCGACCGTCCCCGAGCCCCTCGATCAGCCAGACCTCCCACAAGGGCCGGTCCCGATCGAGAGGGCGGCTCATGAAGTCGTCCATCAGCTCGGCGAGGTCGTCCATTCCCCCTGGCGCGGGGAGGACGACACGGTGGACGTGGTGATCGAGATCGAATTCGGGATCGTCGATCCAGACGGGATTGGACAGTCGCAGGGGCACGGGCTGCAGCCGTCGCCGGAACATCGGTGCGAGGTGCAATCGGGAACCGATGTGCTCCTTGAGCTCCTCTACGTGCAAGGTCCCCCTCGGAGCAGTCGAGGGATCGAGGATTATGGCGCTCGCCACGTGCATGTGCACGGTCCGCGTCTCTAGGTGGAGGAATGCGGCGTCGATGCCTGACAAGCGTGTGGGCATGCGAACCTCCTCGGGCCAGGCACTCGCCCGCCCCGTTCATCGCCAGCTTAGGCCGTTGCGAGACATCCGCCGTTTCACGACATCAACGACATCAACCGGGACACAACGGGTACAGATCGCGAGCGAAGGTTCGGAACGATCTACGGGGGAAGCACGTGAGCACCCATGAGGATGGGGCCCTTCCGCATGCGCAGAGGACTTCTGCAGGGCGCGCGGAGGAAGCGGACGGTCAGGTGGCCCTCCGGGTCCTCACCATCGTCGTCCTCACCATCGGGGGCGTGTTCGGCCTGTTCGTGATGGTGGGCGCGGTCGGCCCTGCGGTGTACGCGGAGGTCGACGACTCCGTGGGCCTCGACCTCGTCCTTCCCGACCAGACGCACCTGCCCGCGCTGCGTGAGCGCTCCTATGTCTACGCGGGCGACGGCACACGACTCGCGGTCCTGCACGGCGAGGAGAACCGGGAGATCGTCGACCTCGACGACCTGCCCGACCACGTGTGGCAGGCGGTCGTCACGGCCGAGGACCGCCGCTTCCTCGAGCACGACGGCTTCGACCTGCCCGGAATAAGCCGCGCCGCCGTCGCCAACCTGCGGGCCCGGGACATCACCCAGGGCGGCTCCACGATCACGCAGCAGCTCGCCAAGAACAACTTCCTCGACGACTCGCAGACGCTGCAGCGCAAATTCGCCGAACTGCTGTACGCGATGGCACTCGAAGAGGAGCTCGAGAAGGAGGAGCTCCTCGACCGCTACATCAACGAGGTGTACTTCGGGGCCGGCGCGTACGGCATCCAGGCCGCCGCCGAGGAGTACTGGGGGCTCGACGCCGCGGATCTCGAGCCCCAGCACTCCGCGACCCTGGCGGGGATGATCCGGGCACCGGGCCGGTACAGCCCCCGCGGCGACCCGGAGGGGGCGCTGACGCGCCGCGACCGGGTGCTGACCGCGATGGCGAGCGAGGAGTACCTGACCGAGGAAACGGCGGGCGAGCTCACCGAGACCGAGCTCGACGTGATCGAGTCGCAGCCCGACGAGGTCATCGAGCCGTTCGTCGTGGAGGCGGTCAAGCGATCCTTCCTCGGCAACGACGCGTTCGGCGAGACGCGTGACGAGCGCATCGAGCTGCTGTTCGGCGGTGGCCTCGAGCTGCACACCGGCATCGAGCTGGAGCTGCAGGAGGTCGCCCGGGAAGTCATCGGCGACCACTTCCCCGAGCCCGTGCCGACGGCCGCGATCGCCTCCCTGGAGCCCGGCACCGGCCGGGTCATCGCGTTCGGCAGCGCGCAGCAGTTCACCGAGGAGCAGTACGACCTCGCCCTGCAGGGACGTCGCCAGCCCGGAAGCGCGTTCAAGACCTTCGTCATGATCGAGGCGCTCCGCCAGGGCATCGAGCCCGACTTGGAGCTCGACGGCTCGAGCCCCCACACGATTCCGATCGGCGATGATCGCGACCCCGACTGGAGGGTGACCAACTACGCGGGCAGGTCGTTCGGCGACATCGACATGGTCGAGGCCACCCGCCGGAGCGTGAACACCTACTATGCGCAACTCGGCGAGCAGATCGGCATCGGGTCCGTCGTGGATCTGACCGAGGAGCTCGGCTTCAGCTCCCTGGCCTACGGCGGCTACACAGGGTTGAGCGTCGCCATCGGCGGTCTCGACCGTGGCGTGACGCCGATCGAGATGGCCAGCGCCTACGGCACGCTCGGCAACGAGGGAGTGCGAATCGAGCCCTACCTCCTCGAGCGCGTGGTCGGCGGCGAGGGGGTGATCTGGGAGCGTGACGGGAGTGAGCGCCGCGTCCTCGACGAGCACGTCAACGCCACCGCCATCGACATCCTTGAGGACGCGGTGGAGCAGGGCACCGGCACGGCGGCCCGTGTCGAGGGATGGGAGGTGGCGGGCAAGACCGGCACCACCAACGATAACTACGACGCGTGGTTCGCCGGCACCACGCCGGCGCTTGCGACCGCGGTGTGGGTGGGACACCCGACGGAGAACGTCCGCATGGAGGAGGGCACCGGCGGAGCGCTGGCCGCCCCGCTTTGGGGGGACTTCATGTCCCGCGCGCTCGAGGGCTATGAGCCCACGCCGTTCCCCGACGTCGACACGGGGGTCGACCGGATCATCGCCGGGGAGGTCGACGACGACGACGGCGAGGAGGAGCAGGAGCAGGCGGACGCGTCAGGGTAGGCACGCTCCCCGGCGCCTGTCATCGCCACATGGGCGGGTCTGCGAGACTCGAGAGGTCGCGTGGCGATAATCGAGGGGAGCAACGACGTGCATTGCGATGCCACTCCGGGCTGGTTCACCGAGGCCATCTCCACATCCGCGGCCACCGGTGTGGTCCCTGTGAAGGGCTGCCCGATCTCGTACCGGACATGGGGTCGGCCGGGCGCGCCGGGCATCGTCCTCGTGCACGGAGGCGCCGCGCATGCCCGCTGGTGGGACCACGTCGCCCCGCTTCTGGCAGCGGGTGGTCGCCACCACGTCGTCGCGGTGGACCTGTCCGGCCACGGCGACTCCGGATGGCGCGAGGTGTACAGCCTCGACACGTGGGCGGACGAGGCGCTGTCCGCCAGCACGGAGGCGGGCGTGACCGAGCCGCCCGTTCTCGTCGGCCACTCGATGGGCGGCTTCGTGGGTATCGCCGCCGCCGCCCGTCACGCCGACCGGCTCGCGGGCGCGATAATCGTCGACGCGCCCGTGCGTCGCCCCGACCCGGAGTCCGAGGAGGCCCGCCACGGGAGCATGTTCCGGCGACCCAAGGTGTACGACGACCTCGACACGGCGGTCACCCACTTCCACCTCGTCCCCCCGCAACCCGCGCCCGCCGGGTACATCGTCGCCCACGTCGCCAGCCACAGCCTTCGCCGGACCGAGGCCGGATGGTCGTGGAAGTTCGATCCCAGGATCTTCGTCGAGCGCGAGGAGCCCGAAGCGCACAACCTCGGCAACCTGCTCTCCCAGATCGGTTGCCGGGTGGCGGTCCTGCACGGGGGGCTGTCGCAGATCGTCGACGCCGACGTCACCGACTACATGTCCGAGCGCCTGGGTCGCACTGCGCCCTTCGTCGAGATCCCACAGGCCCACCATCACCTGATCCTCGACCAGCCCTTGGCCTTCGTCACCGCGGTCCGGGCGCTGCTCGCGGACTGGGAGCACTCCGTGCCGTACCGGCTCCCCTCGCGCGCTTGATTCGAGAGCTCCCGAGATTCGTCGCGGGACCACGGGGTACGTCACGCGTTCATGGGTATTCGCCGCCGCGTCGTGCACCGCCGTCGATGACAGCGCCGGCAGCGAGGTCACCACCCCGCAAGAAGGTGCGGCGCCGGGCGACGAGCCCGAGCCCGAGCCTGCGTTGACGCCCACCGTCCGCCTCCCTGGTGAGGAGGTCACCGTCCTCGGTGACGAGGACGCCAGCGCGATGGCGATTGCGGCCAGCGAGGCGTTGTACGAGCACGCGCCGGTCGTCCTCCTCGCGCCTCCCGACACCGCCGCCCAGGCACAAGCCGCGTCGGTGGCCGTGCGCCTCGGCACCCCGCTCCTCGTGACCGCGGCGCCCGAAGCCGGTGAGGGCACGGCATCCGGGGCGGACGCGATCGCGGCCGAGTTGGCTCGCCTCGGCGCCACCACCGTGCCCGCCTTCGGTGAGCAGGCGGGCCATGCCGCCGAGCGAGCCGAACACGGGCTCGAGGTCGTGACCGCGCCCGACGACGAGGAGGCGCTCGCCGACGTTCTCGGTGCCCCGGTGGGCGATCCGCAGGACGTCGACGTGGAAGGGCTCGCGGGCGCCGTGGCCGACCTCGACGCCGCTGACCCCGCGCGACTCACCGTCCCGGGGGCCCCTACGGAGGAGGGGCCTGCCACGGACGAGCCCGTTCACGAGGCCCGAGAGGTGGGAGAGCTCCCCGAGACTTCCCGACCGGAGGCCCTCGAGTCGCTGTTCGTGCTCGCCTCCCCGGACGAGCACGCGGTCGGAGCCCTCGCCACCGCCCGCGCCGCTGGTGCGGGCGCGATCGTGCTCGACGACCCCGATCCTCGGGCGGACAGCGATGTGATCGCCACCCTCGCCGACGACCCACCCGAGCATGTCATCGCCCTCGGTGACGGCTTCGGCGACGTCGGGGAAGTCGCCCACAGGGTGGAGGTCGCGGCCACGGGCGAGGAGCTGCCCGGCGGCGGACAGGTGCTGTTCCCTGACCGACGCTTCGTCGCCCTCTACGGCCACCCGGGCTCCGACGCGCTCGGCTCCCTCGGAGAGCAGCCGTTGGAGGAGGCCATCGACCGGGCGAGGACCGTTGCGGGGGAGTACGACGACGTCGATGGGCCCACGGTCGTACCGACCTTCGAGATCATCACCACCATCGCGTCGGAGTTCGCGGGCGCCGACGGGAACTACTCGACGCTCACCGACGTCGAGGAGGTGCGACCCTGGGTGGACGCGGCCCGCGAGGAGGACATGTACGTCGTCCTCGACCTGCAGCCCGGGCGCACGGACTTCCTGACGCAGGCCCAGGCCTACGAGGAGCTGCTCGTCGAGCCCCATGTCGGCCTCGCCCTCGACCCCGAGTGGCGGCTCGAGCCCGACCAGGTGCACCTCCGCCAGATCGGCTCGGTCAACGCGGCCGAGATCAACGAGGTGGTGGACCGGCTCGCCGACCTCACCGCCGAGCACACGTTGCCGCAGAAGCTGCTCGTGCTCCACCAGTTCCAGATGCGGATGATCTCAGACCGCGAGGAGGTCGATACGAGCCGCGACGAGCTGGCGGTGCTGATCCACGCCGACGGCATCGGCACCCCCGAGCTCAAGATGGAC
>SKQL01000029.1 GCA_007119035.1 Nitriliruptorales bacterium
CGGCTACCTCGATGGTGGGCCCGCGGCCAACCCCGTCACCGGTTACCTGTTGGCGCGCGGCGACGACTACCGGGTGGTCGTGCACCAGGGCCACCACCGACTGGCGGGCCTGGCCGCGCTCGCGCACGACTCGGTCCCCGTCTATCTCACCCCCAAGTGCCCGCCGGTGGTCGACGAGGGGCATCTGGCGAGGCTGACGGGCGACGACGGGCGATACACCCCCGCGAGCGCCGCCCTGCTGTTCTCGAGGATCTTCGAGTCCACCGGTCGGGAGAAGGCGGCGCGGCTCGGGCTGCTCGACTGACGCCCGCGCGGGACTATCCCTTCCGCGCCGCCCAGGGCACGAGCAGGCGTTCGAGCCACACGATGCCGTAGAACAGCAGAATGCTCATGAGACCGAGGGTCAGGATCGCCGCGAAGGACAACGCGGTCCGCGCGTTGGCGGTCGAGATGACCACCAGGTAGCCGAGCCCCTCGTCGGAACCGACGAACTCCCCGATCACCGCGCCGATCACGGCCAACGTCACCCCGAGCTTCAGGCCGACGAAGATGCTCGGCAGGGCGGTGGGGAAGCGGATCTTGCGGAAGATGTCGAACTCGCTCGCGGACAGCGAGCGCGCGAGCTCGATGCGCTCCGGGGCCACGTTGCCGAGGCCCGCGGCGGCGTTGATCACGATGGGGAAGAAGCAGATGAGAAACGCGACGACGACCTTGGTCAGCCGACCGTAGCCGAGGGCGAGCAGCAGCACCGGCGCGATCGCGATCATCGGCATCGCCTGGGTCAGCACGATCAGCGGGAACACCGCGTCGCGCAGCAGCCGCGAGTAGACGATGCTCACCGCCAGCGGCAACGACACCGCGATGGCGAGCAGGAACCCGGCCAGCGCCTCGAACAGCGTGATCGCCATGTGCTCGAGCAGGGTCGCGTAGTTCTCGACGGCCGCCTCGGCGATCGCCGAGGGAGCGGCGAGCACGAAGCTCGGGATGTCGAAGACCTCGACCGCGAGCTCCCAGACGACCGCGAGCGCCATCAGGGTGAGCACCGGCATGTACAGCCGGCTGTACCGGCTCGCCCGTCGACGGGATCGACCATGGCCGCCCGGCATCCGCTGGATCTCCGTCGCCGCGGGTTCCTCCACGGACGGTTCCGGCTCGGAGACCAGCGAGGTGCTCGCACGCTCGCTCATCGCCGCTCGCTCCCCGGCGTGCCGTAGAGGAGCTGACGGACGTGGCTGACGAGCCACCCGAACTCCTCGCTGCTCTCCGTCGCGGTGCGGGGGCGCGGCAGGGACACGTCGATGATCTCCTGTATCCGTCCGGGTCTCGGCGACATCACCACGATCCGGTCGGCGAGGAGCACGGACTCGAAGACCGAATGGGTCACGAACAGGACGGTCTTGCGCCGCTCCGACCAGATCCGCATCAGCTCGAGCGACATCTCCTCGCGCGTCAGGGCGTCCAGGGCGCCGAACGGCTCGTCCATCAGCAGGATGCCGGGGTCGGTGATGAGGGCCCGGCAGATCCCGACGCGCTGCTGCATCCCGCCGGACAGCTCCCAGGGATAGCGGTGCTCGAAGCCCTCCAGGCCCGCGAGCCGCAGCAGGCCTCGCGCCTCCTCAGCGTAGGCGCGCCGGTCGAGCTTCATGCACTCGACGGGCAACAGCACGTTGTCGAGCACGTCACGCCATTCGAGCAGCACGGGGGACTGGAAGACCATCTGCGCGTCCCGGTGCGGGCCCCGCAACGGGGTGCCGCCCACGCGGACCTGCCCCTCCGTGGGCGACACCAGGCCCGCGGCCACCCGCAGCAGCGTGCTCTTGCCGCAGCCGCTTGGGCCGACGATGGTGACGAACTCGTTGCGCTCGACATCGAGGGACAGGGATTCGATCGCGGTCACGTCGTCACCTGACGCGGACTCGAAGACGTGCGAGACGTCCTCGATGGACACGATCGGCCCGTCGTGGGCGTGCTGTTCCGCGTGCGCGGACAGGGCGTCTCGCGCTCGGAAAGCCATTACGGCAGGAAGTCCGTGGTGTAGAGGTCCTCGGCGGTGTAGTCGCCGACGTCGAGGGCGCCCGCCTCCACGAGCGTGTCGAACGTGGCCTGCATCCGCTCCTCGGAGATGTGGCCCAATCCGTGGCGCTCGGTGTCGTCGTTGCTCATGAGCTCGTTGTCCAAAGTCATTTGCCAAGCTTCCAGGAGGATGTCGTGGTCCTGCTCGGGCTCGTGGCTCGCCAGGATCTCCACCGCTTCCTGGGGCTGCTCGACGGCGAACTCCGCCCCCCGTAGCGCCGCGCGGAGGAACCGTTCGACGAGGTCAGGACGTTCCTCGATCATCGTCTCCGTGGTGACGAGCGTCTGGGAGTACCCCTCCACGCCGTGCTCGGCGTAGGAGAAGTAGTCGAACTCGTCGTCGGCCATGCCTTCCAGGATCGGGATCGTGGTGATGAAGTCGCACGTGGCGTCGGTCTCCCCGCTCGCGAACAGGGAGTTGTTCGCGCCCGGGTCGGTCAGCACCCAGTCGATGCTGTCCTCGTCGATCCCCGTCGCTGCCGCGAACGCGGGGAACATGAGCATGTTGGCGTTGTTGGCGGAACAGGCGATGCTGCGGCCCTCGAGGTCCCCGGGCTCCTCGATGCCCTCGCCCGTGCGGAAGATCACCGCGTGCGGGGGCTCGGGGTAGTACGAGGCGATGGTCAGCACGGGGATGTCCTCGTTGAGGCGCAGCGGCACGAGAGCGGACATGTCCACGATGCCGAAGTCGGCCTCCCCCGTGGCGACCCGCTTCGCGGTGTCGCCCGACCCGAACCCGCGGACGATCTCCGCGTCGATGCCCTTCTCCTCGAACCAACCCTGGTCCCACGCGCTGTACCACCCCGCCGCTTCGGCCACCGGCAGCCAACTCAAGGCGAACGTCACGTCGTCGGGGGCCTCTTGGCCTGTCCCGTCCCTTTCTGCCGTGGCGTCGTCACCTCCGCACGCGCTCAGCAGGAGCAGCGCGAGACCTGCGCAGAGGGCTGCTGTTGCCCGCTGTCCACCGGTCATGGCATCACTTCCTTCATCGTGGGAGCCCATCCGGGTCGCTACTGGTCGCCACCCTTCGTCTGCGGCGTCCTGGCGCGCGCCTCTTTCCTCGCGACGTGGAGCGGCATCAGCTTCCCGGCCCCCGTTCGCACCGGCTGCTGCCGGCGCACCCGCAACGTGCCGGCCCGCTCCCACAGGGCGGCGGTGTACTCGCCCAGCCGGTCGCTGTGCTGGATCGCGTCGAGGACGGTGCGCACGACCTCGTCCTCGTCGGCGATCGCCACATCGGGACTGACCGCGAGCACGAGACGGGTGAGACCGCGGTCGTCCTCCTCCTCCACCAACTGGTAGTCGAGGGAGCTGCCACCGAAGCGGGTGGGCAGGACGTCCTCGAGGATGTGCTCCATCTGCCCGCCGACGAGGGTGACGCCCTCGCCGGTCAGCTTCCGGTAGCTACGCACGTCGCGAACGTGCTCGGTGAGCCCGAGCGCTTCGATCGGGCAGCCGCACGAGCGCTGCTCGAAGCCTCCGTAGTCGTCGAGCTCGGCGTTCAGCAACGTCATCGGCGCGCTCGGGAGCAGGGACGTGAAGCAGAACGCGTCCACGGTGAGGTCGCTGCCCGGCACCTGCTGGGGACGCTGGATGAGCGCGAGCCGATCCATCTGGAGGTGGAGGTCGCTGCCGTCGTCCGGTTCCGCGCACGCGAGGGCGATGGGGCCGAGCTCGTTCGACCAGTACTCGGAGACGAACCGCGCGCCCGTCGCTGTGATCGTCTGGATCTTCGCCGGTGTCGTGGGCTCCCCCGAGCCGATCATCGTGATCCCGCTGAGGTCCAGGCCCCTCCGGGCGGCCGCATGCGCGACCCGGACCATCTGGCTCATGTAGCCGTTGATCATCGCGCTGCCGTGGCGGTCACGGGTCCGCGCGGCCCAGTCGGCCACCACCTCCGCCTGCTCGAGGGTGACGGGGCGGGGACTCGGGATCGCCAGGCCCCCCAGGCGGCCGGCGAGGAGGAAGTAGCGGAGGAACGCGCGATGGGTCCTCGACGAGTCCTGTGGGGGAGGCGCGAACCACTCGTCGACCGTCTTGTGGTGCGTCGAGTAGTTCAGGATCGTCTGCACCGCGACGTCGGGGGTCGAGAACCACAGGGCGCTTCTCGTGTCGAGCAACCCGTGCGCGTCGAGGTGGACCATGAGGTTGACCGACACGTCCCACTGGTTGGCCCAGCTCTTGGGCACCCGCACCGAGGGGCCGGTCGAGCCGCCGGTGCGCCCGAACGAGTAGGGACGCACCAGCGGGTTGCCGAAGTCCTCGGGGGACGGGGTGAACGAGCGACCGTGGCGCACGATCGGCTCGCGACCTTTGAACTCGTCGAAGGTGACGTACACGCCCGCGTCGTGGAGGGCTCGTAGCGCGGGATCGAGGCCCCGGTCGGCGACCATGCGCTCCACGTCGGGGTACTCGACGTCCGCCCACCGCAGTAGCCGCAGGTAGGGGCTGCGCGGATTGCGGTAGACCGCGCGCTCGAGGACCCGGAGGAAGCGCTCGCCCCGGGAGGCCATCCGGCGTTCGATCTCGCGCCGCGCGTCGGCGAGGCGCATGTCGTGTCGGACGAACTTGACGACCCCTGGGCCGAACGCCGCGGTTCGACGCAGGTCTCCCGCTGTGACACCCATGTCGGGTCGACCTCCCTCGTCAGACCATCACGCGCGCCGTCCTTCGTCCCGGCCCACCAGTCTCCCGGGAGCCCTTGGACAAACCTGAATGAGACAGGTTCCTTCGAGGTGACGCGTGCCTATTGCCCAGATGGACAGGGGGGTCACGGAGCTCCTCGGGGGCTCACCGCCGTGCGGCGACGCACGCCCGCAGCACCCGTTCCGTGCGGGAGAGGAGCGCCCGGGTGGAGAACTCCTCGTCGACGCGTTTCCACGCCCCCGGCACGGGCCACCCGAGCTGCCCCGCGTCGCGTCGGCGGGCGACCCATCTGATGCCCCGGGCAAGCGCTGCGGGGCTTGCCGCCTCCACGACCGTGCCGTGGGGGCCCACGACCTGTTTCGCGCCGCCCACGTCGGTGGCCACGACGGGCACACCGGACGCGAGCGCCTCGCCGATCACGTTGGGGAAGCCCTCGCCGAACGACGAGGGCAGGCACAGCACGTCCAACCCGTTGTAGATCGCGGGCACGTCGCTGCGGTACCCGAGCCACGTCACCGCGTCCCCCTGGCCGAGCTCGACGGTGAGCGCCTCGAGCCGCTCGCGCTCGGGGCCGTCGCCCACGACGACCACCGCGACGTCGTCGTGCTCCGCGCGGACCTCCGGCAGCGCACGCAGGAGGTGCTCGTGGCCCTTCTTGCCCCGCAGCTGCGCCACGACGCCGATCACCAACGTCGCGTCCCCTGCCCCGAGCTCCGCGCGCACCCGCTCACGTTGCTGGCCATCGGGCACGAACCGGTCGGTGTCGATCCCGTTGGGCACGACGGTGACCGCGTCGGCGGGGTAGCCCGCGCCCACGTGGAAGTCGCGGACCGCGTCGGAGTTGGCGATGATCGCGTCGGGGAACCGGGCGACGTACCGCGACGCGCGGAACTGCAGCCGCTTGACGAGCCCGTGCTTGTCGATGTCGGTCGCCCGCAGACCCCACACGAGCGCAGCCCTGCGCCAGAACAGGTGGTAGACGAGCCCCACGAGGTTGGGCATGACGTGGTAGCAGTAGACGACGTCGGGGCGGAGCCCGCGCACCGTGCGGATGCCACGCAGCAGGGACGCGATGTCGCGCCGCGACCTGCGCTCGAGGGATCGCACGTCGATGCCCGCGGCCCGCAGCTCCTCGGCGAAGCGGCCCGTGGGATAGATGGTGAGGACCGCCACGTCGTGCCCGCGGTCGCGCAGCCCCGCGGCGGTGGCCATCACCTGCCGCTGGATCCCGCCGACGTCGAAGCGCCCGATCAGCATCACTACCCGCAAGAGCTCGCCTTTCCGCACTGAGCCGCTGTGTGTCGAGGGTTTCTGACGATTCCCGCAACGGAAGGGTTGATGTACCGCGCGCCAGATACTCTTGGGATGCACCGAGGAGGGCACGGAGACGGTGATCGCACGGCGTGAGGCAGTGGGGCGGGTCATGGGCACGCCGGCGTATCGGCGGTGGCGCCAACGGCTCAACCACACGCTCGTCCGGGCCCGCAAGGGGAGCTTCGACGCGGCTACGTGGCTGCGCCCCCCGGAACCCGACCGTCACGATCCGTACCGGGTTCTCTCCATCGACCCTGCCGTCGTGAGCCACCTGCTGCCCGAGCGCCTGCCTGACCGCGTCGCGGGCCGGCTCCTGGGCGGCGAGTGGGACGCCGACGTCGTGCCCCTACCCGCCACCGCGCTGCACCGGGGCCTGCGCCAGCGGTTCCACGACCGCCTCGACTGGACGGCCACCGACCTGCATCCCTCCCGCTACACCAGGGTGTGCGGCAACGAGCCCCCGCAGTACGAGAACTACTCCGAAGCGCAGTTCCTGCGGCGGGCCGCGGCGCTGGACGAGCTCTACGACCAGCTCGCGCGCCACGGCTACCGCGACCACACCGCGCGCAGCGAGCCCGTGGGCACGGAGATGAGCGTGGCGATCACGCGCGGCGGGCTGTACGCGCGGCACTCCGGGGGCCTGCACCGGATCATCATGGCGCAACTCCTCGGGCTGTCGCGGGCTCCCGTGCGTGTGATGGTCGTCCACGCCGCGCATGCCGGCGGCCCGCACGACCCCTTCCGGGCGCAGCGGCTCACCACCCCCGAGTAGGCACGCGGTGCGAGTCGAGTTCGTGGGTCTGCCGGGGGCCGGCAAGACCCACGCCTGCAGGGAGACCCACACCGCCCTTCGCCTCCGCGACGTCGACGCCCGCCTCGACTGTGTCGAGGACTGGCGCCCCCACACCCGCGGGGTGGCCCGCGACTACCTCGCGCTCACGGGGCGTGGGCGCCGGAGGGTGCGCGTGTCGACGGCAGCCGCGTGGCTCGGGCGCCGCACCATGCACGCGCGCGACTCGGGCGCGGCCCGGGGCTCGAGTGCGTGCGCGTACCTCGTCGCGGTCGACGCCCACGTGCGGCGCCTCGAGCCCGCCGCGGTGTGGTTGCACGACCAGGCGACGGTCCAGGCGCTGTGGTCGATCGCGATGCGCTGTCGCACCGACGCGGCGGACGCGGGCGCGCTCCACACGCGCATGGCGTGGCCCGACGTGGTCGTGGAGATACGCGCGCCGCTGCCCACGATCGCGGGACGCCTCGCGACGCGCGGGAAGCTGCCGCGGTCCCTGCACCTCGAGGCGGACGACACCGTCGAGGAGGCCCTCGAGCGCGGCGACACCGCGATGGCGGAGCTTCAGGCCCTCGCCGCGCGACGGTCCGTGACGTGGCTGGCCGCGGAGGACCCCGCCGACGTGGCGGACATGCTGCTCGCGCTGCCGCCCGACGCTCAGGGCTGAACGACCGGCTCAGGCACCCACGCGCATCTCGCGGGCGTGCTCGCCGGCTTCCGGCGCCCGGTGGCCTAGGTCGCGCCGCCCGTCGGTGTCACCGAAGCGCTGCAGCCACCAGCCCACGAACTCGTGGATGCCGTCGCGGAGGTCGTGGCTGACCTCGTAGCCGAGAAGCCGGTGCGCCTTGGTGACGTCGGCGAACGTGCGGGGAACGTCCCCCGGCTGGTCGGCGCGGCGCTCGATCACCGCCTCACGGTCACACGCCTCCTCGATCGTCGCGATGAGGTCGCGCAGCAGGATCGGTGAGGACGAGCCGAGGTTGAGGGTCTCGCGCACACCGTCCTCGTGCAGGAGGCACTCGACGGCGGCGGCCACCCCTCCCACGATGTCACCGATGTGGGTGTAGTCGCGGGAGGAGCGCCCGTCGCCGTTCATCTGGATCGTCTGGCCGCGCATGACGGCGGAGGTGAACTTGTGGATGGCGAGGTCGGGACGTTGGCGCGGGCCGTAGATGGTGAAGAAGCGAAGCGAGAGGTAGTCGAGCCCGTACAAGCCCCCGTAGGTGTGCAGCAGCAACTCGCACGCCCGCTTGGTGGCCGCGTAGGGTGACACGGGACGCACTGCGGCCTGCTCCTCGGTGAACGGCACCGTCGCGTCCGCGCCGTAGACCGACGACGACGACGCGAACACGAGCTTGTCGCACCCCACCTCCCGCATGGCCTCGAGGAGGTTGACGGTCCCGTTGATGTTGTGCTCGGTGTAGCGGGCGGGGTCCTCCACGCTCGGGCGCACCCCCGCGAGCGCGGCGCAGTGCACGACGAGGCCGGGCGAGACCTCCCGCAGCAGGCGGGTGACCGCGTCGCGCTCCCGCAGGTCGGTCTCCTCCACGTAGGCGAGCGGCGGCGCGGTCCCTGCCATCTCGCGGACGTTGGCGACCTTGATGGCGCGGTCGTAGTTGGGGACGAACGCGTCGACGGGCACCACCGAGTACCCCGCGCGCTCGAGTCGCTCCGCGATGTGGGAACCGACGAACCCCGCGGCGCCGGTGACCAGGATGTTCAACGTGGTCCTCCCCTGTGATGATCTCGAGATCTCGGGCGCTCGAGCCGTCTCTCACCGGTGCCCACGCCGGGCATCGCTAAACGGACATTTCGTATCGATCTGTGGTTTTACCCGCGGCCATCTGGAAATGACCGGGCCGTTACCGGTCGCGGCAAATGGCGGAGGGGTCATCCATCGAACGCGAGTCCCACGGCAGGCGCTTCGGCAGGGGTTCCACCTCGCTCCTCGCTCCCCTGTGGACCCACCCCCGCAAGGTCCGGCGCGGCCTCAAGGCGCTGACCGACGTCGTCGCGTGGGTGGTCGCCATCGCCGCGGCGACCGCTCTGCGCTACGAGCTCATCCCTGGCCAGATCGAATGGTCGGGTGCGCCCGCCATGGCCGCGCTCGCGTGTGCGGTCCATCTCCTCATCGGCGGGTGGCTGGGGCTTTACAACGGACGGCGACGCACGGGCAGCTTCGACGAGGTCTCGCTGCTGTTCGCCACCGTGGTCGCCACGACCACCGTCGTCACGCTCGTGAACATCGCCGCCGGCTCGCCCCGTCTCATCCCGCTGTCGAGCTCCGTGGCCGGCGGCTTCATCGCGCTCGCGATCGTGTGTGGCACCCGGTACGTGTGGCGGGCGAGCTTTCACCGTCAGCTGCGGCCCTCCGCCCAGGAGGCCACGCCCCTGGTCGTCATCGGCGCGGGCGAGGCGGGCCAGCAGGTCGTCCGTTCGATGCTGTCACAACCGGACTCGCCGTACCTGCCCGTGGCCTTGGTCGATGACGACCGCAGCAAGGCGAACCTCGAGGTCATGGGGGTCCCCGTCATGGGCGTCTGCGAGGACCTCGGGCGCGTCGGCAATGCGACCGGGGCGGAGTCGGCGCTCATCGCGCTGCCGAGCGCGGACGGTGCGCTGGTCCGGCGGTTGTCGCGGATCGCGCACGAGGCGGGCCTGTCGGTGCACGTGCTGCCGCCGATCGGCGAGCTCCTCGACGGCGGCGTGCGCCTGAGCGACGTCCGCGAGCTGCGTCCCGCCGACCTCCTCGGGCGCCACGAGATCAACACCGACATGGCGCAGATCGCCGGCTACCTCGCGGGCAAGCGCGTCCTCGTCACCGGCGCCGGGGGCTCGATCGGCTCGGAGCTGTGCCGGCAGATCCAGCCCTTCGGCCCCGCCCACCTCATCCTTCTCGACCGTGACGAGAGCGCGCTGCACGGCGTGCAGCTGTCGCTGGACGGCCACGGGCTGCTCGACTCACCCGACCTCGCCCTCTGCGACATCCGTGACCGTGGGGCGCTCGAGCGCGTCTTCGACGTGCACCGCCCCGAGGTGGTGTTCCACGCGGCGGCGCTCAAGCACCTGCCGTTGCTCGAGCGCTTCCCCGGCGAGGCGCTGCGCACCAACGTGTGGGCGACCCTCGACTGCCTGGAGATCGCCGCGAGCTCAGGCGTCGAGCACTTCGTGAGCATCTCGACGGACAAGGCGGCCGACCCCACGAGCGTGCTCGGCTACTCCAAGCGCATCGCGGAGCGCCTGACCGCCTCCGTCGACCGCCGCGCGCCGGGCTCCTTCCTGAGCGTCCGCTTCGGCAACGTGCTCGGCAGCCGCGGGTCGGTGCTGACCGCGTTCGAGTCGCAGATCGCCGCGGGTGGCCCCCTGACCGTCACCGATCCCGAGGTCACCCGCTACTTCATGACCGTGGAGGAGGCGTGCCAGCTCGTGATCCAGGCGGGCGCGATCGGCGACGAGGGGCAGGCGCTCGTGCTCGACATGGGCGAGCCGGTGCGCATCACCGAGGTCGCGCAGACGTTGGCCGACCAGGCCGCCCATCCCGTCAAGGTCGTCTACACCGGTCTGCGCCCGGGCGAGAAGCTCCACGAGCAGCTGTTCGCCGCGGGCGAACGTGACCGCCGGCCGCGTCACCCGCAGGTGAGCCACGTGGACGTCCCGCCGCTCGACACCGACCTCGTCCGGGAGCTCGATCCCACCCGCGAGGCCGGCGCGCTCGTCGAGGACCTCGTCGCGTTGTGCGCCACCGGGGCAGGGACCTCGAACGCCTCGACCACCTCAACGCTGCAAAGGGGCGTGCGATCGATGGTCCACCAGTTCCACAACGGTTCCTCGCCGTCGCGCGCGTCATCGACGTCGCCGTCACCGCAGCGGGGCTCGTCGCGACGGCGCGCCCGGTAGCCGTGACCGCGCACGCTCTCTCGGGCCCGGGGAACGATCCTCGCTCGCCCGCTGTGCGTCCTCACCCGGCCGCGATGAAGCGGCAGCAAGGCGGTCAGGGTGCCTCGGTCGCGGACGTGTGTCACGACCGCAATCGTCTCAGCAGGGGGGTCGCGTGCGCCCGGATGCGCGGCCACACCCTGGTCCGCCCGAGCCACCTGAGGCGGCCGACCGCGGACGTGTCGAAGATGTCGACCATCGAGCGGGTGCGGGC